>CAZBRE010000029.1:20615-24216 GCA_964494065.1 uncultured Alphaproteobacteria bacterium | reverse complement strand
GACGGCGGCCTGAACCCGCGCGGCAAGCCCGCCGGTCGGCGCGTTTCGCCGCGTGCGGCCCGGCTCTTCAGTGATTGGGGTGATCGGGGTGGCCGGCGGGGCAGTCGGCGGGCGGGCGCCGGTCTCGCCATCGTCGTTGTTCTCGCGCGCTTGCGCAGTGCCGCTTTCGCTGGCGTCCCGCTCGGCAACCGCGGCCTGCACGCGGGCGGCGAGGCCACCCGTCGCAGGCGCGCCGCGCCGGGTCTGTCCGTCGTCGTCGGGCGTCCGGTCATCGCTCGGAGGCGTGGCCTTGCGGACGATGCGGGTCGGGGTCTCGTCTGCGCCCGACGTCTCCGCCGCGGCCGGCCCGGCGCGGCGATGGATGACGACGCCGCCGGCCCCGCCGAGCCCGCCCGAGGCTTGCGGACGGGCGCTCGCGATGGGTCCGGTTTCGGTGTCCTCGTCATCGTCCTCGAGGGCGCGCTCGAGCGTGACCACGGTGCCGTCGGGCCCGATCACATGACCGAACCGGCCGTCCTGGTAGAGCCGCCGCGGGCCCAGCCGCACGATCAGCCCCGCGGGCAGGTCGAGATGGCGTGGCGGTTCGGTGATGCCGGTGCCGGAGAGATCGAGATAGCCGAGCGCGCCGAGCGCCGCGATGCCCTCGGGCAGATCGATCATCGGGTTGCCGGCGAGGTAGAGCGATTTGAGGCCGCTCAGCGCCAGTACCCAGCCGGGCAACTCGTCAAGGCCGCAGCCGGCCAGGGCGAGGCGCTCGAGGCCGGTAAGCGGCGCCACGGCCGGGGGTGCAGCCATGTCGCTGAGGTTGAGGCGGCGCAGGCCGCCAAGTCCGGCAAGCCCGTCGGGGAAATCGCCGAGGGGATTGCCGCTGAGGTCGAGCGTTTCCAGGGCCGTCAACGCGTTCATTTCCGCCGGCAGGGCGTCGATCCGGTTTCCCGGCAGTTCGAGCATGAGGAGATCGCCGAGCGCGCCGATTTCGGCCGGCACGCCGCTCAGGCCGACGAAGCCCGCGCCCAGACGGCGGAGCCGCGTGAGCGCGCCGAGACCGGCCGGCAGGGTCTCGACCGCGTTGCCCGCCTGCCCGGGCCGGGCGCCATAGCGCTGGTCGGGGCCGAGGCTCACGGCATTGCCGATATCGAGATCCTTGAGGGCAGTCAGCGTCCACAGCCCGTCGGGCACGGCGGTCAGGCGGTTGCGCGCGAGCGTGAGGAATTCGAGCCCGGTCAGCGCCAGGATCGGCGCGCCGATGTCGGTCAGGAGATTGTCGGTCAGGTCGAGCTCGAGCAGTGCCTCGAGCGTGCCCAGCGCCGCCGGCAAGGCATCGAGACCGCGATGACGCAGGGACAACGCGCGCTGCCCCAAGGCCCGCGCCCGCTCGATCGTGCCCATGAGGTCGTCATGGCGATCGCGCCGGGGCGTATCGGAGGGATCGTCGTGGGCGCTCTCGGTCTCGGGCATCTCTGCTATCGGCGGCATCCGGGGCATCCGGGGTTTTCTCATCGCGCGCGGCTTCGCTCAGCGCGGCCTGTGCAGATTGGCCGTCCGGGCGGGTGATCGCAAGCCATCGCGTGCGATCGGATCGCCGATCGTCAGCGCAATTCCGGCGGTGAGAGACGGTCTAGCGGCCGGAGGCGAAGCGGTAGACGGCCTTGCGCAGTGAGGCGACGATCGCCGAACCCGTGGCGCCGCCGTCGTTCTTCAGGTTCTGGCGTAGGATCGCCTCGATCGCGTCGGCATGGAGATCGACGACGGTGAGAACCTGCCGGTCGTTCCAATTCGGATTGGAGACGAGGGTATAGAGCGAGCTCGCAATCTCGGAGATGAGGCTGTAACCGAAGCTGCCGGCGACGTCGCGCAGGGCGTTGGCCGCCGCCATGATCCGCTCGCACTCGGCGGGATCGAGGTTGCCGTCGCCGGCCGACGCCGCGGCGCAGGCGGCGCGCAGCTCGGCCGCCCCGGTCTTCAGGTAGTCGCGCGCCTCGCCGGTCATCCCCTTGATCGCCTGATCCGCCGCCGCATAGAGATTGGCGACGTTCGTCATCGGCAACAGGCGGGCTTTTTCCTTGATCGTGTTGCGCGGAAAGAACTGTTCCGGCTCAGGGCCTCGTCGGGTCATGGCTCGGTCTTTCCGTTACGCCGCTTCATCGGGCGAGATGATCGGGTGGGGATTGACCCGCCGGCGCTCGTCGCCACCGTAGTCGTCGATTTTGCGCCGGCGGCAGGGCCCGAAATAGCTCTCCAGCCGGATGAAGGGGCGCGGCCGCTCGATCAGGGCGACGATCCGCTTGTAGAGCGCATCGATGGTGATGGGCTTGGCCATGAATTCGTTGGCGCCGTTGTCGCGCGAGGCGGTGACGCGCTCGATCGCGCAATGGCCAGAGATCATGATGACGGGGATCGTCGGATTGGGGCTCGTTTCCTCGTTGCGCAGCGCACGCAGGACCTCAAGGCCGTTCATCGGCTTCAGGTCCCAATCGAGAATGACCAGGTCGGGCTGGGTCTCGGCGACGAGGCGCATAGCGATGTCGCTGGTATTCGCGGCATAGGGATGCGGCGCCTGCAGGCCGGTCAGGACGGCCGCCACGAGCCGCTGCACGAAGGGGCTCTCCTCCGCCACCACGATTTTGATCTTCGAGAGATCGTAGGCCTTGAGTGTGGGCATGGGCGAACAGCTGTTCCGTGGTAGCGGCGCGGGGATCTCGACCATCCGCCAGCGGAAAATCCCCGGATTCGGTCGGCGACCGCGCTTCGGCGGTCGGTCGGGTGTCCTCAAGACGTAATGGATATTGTTTAAAATCTGCTTGTCATACCGGTGTAACGGGACTTGGGTTAATCAAGTCTGAATCTTGTTAGCGATTGAATTTGTTGGATAAAATACACCTGTATGTACCCGTGGCCGCCGCTCGTGACGGCTCGGATTTCGGGCGGGGCGATCAGACGTTGGTCAAGGTTTCAAGCGCCTCAATGTCCGAGGCCTCGATCACCTGACGGGCGATATCGTAGCCGAAACCGGCCCGGGCGAGTGCGGCCAGATCCTTCTCGCGGCGGGCCTCGCGGTCGCCTTCCGGCCGGTAGGGGCCGAGCCGGCGACGGCGGGCCAGGGTCACGGCGGCGGCCAATTCGGGGTCGTCCGCCTCGTCGCGCAGGGTCGCGAGCGCCGCCTCGATGTCGTCCGATGCCACGCCTTTCTGCATCAGGGTCGCGCGGATCTTGCGGGCCGAGGCGCCGCGGCGATGCAGCGTGCCGGCGCGCGCGGCGGAATAGGCGCGGTCGTCCAGAATGCCCGAGGCGACGAAGCGACGCACGATGTCGTCGACTGCGGCGGCCCCCTCCTCGCGGTCGGTGGCGTGGGCGCGGGCTGAGCGCTCGACCCGGCGCAGGAGTACGCGGCGCAGATTCTCTGCCGAGCTCGCGAAGCGCTCGAGATAGTAGAGCGCGGCGTTCTCCAGCGATTTCGGGGTTGCTTTGCGGGGGGCCTTGCGCGGGAGTTTGCCCGAGCCTTTGCCCGAGCCTTTTTGGGCGCGCCGGCCCGCCGCCTCATTTTCCCCATGCTTGCGCGTATTTGTCTGATGGTCGGTTGTCATGATTGTGGGCGAGTATA
>CAZBRE010000029.1:0-20515 GCA_964494065.1 uncultured Alphaproteobacteria bacterium | reverse complement strand
GAGAGAGCGATGATCACCTTCGTGCCGGGCCGGATCTGGATCGAGGAGCGGCCGCAGCGCTTCTTCGGGTTCCCGATGGGCACGCGGATGACGCTGATCAAGCTCGCCTCGGGCGGGCTCTTCGTGCATTCGCCGGTGGTGCCCGACGAGGCGGTCGAGACGCTGATCGCGCGCGAGGGGCCGGTGCGCTTCGTGATCGCGCCCAACCGGCTGCATCATCTTTATCTGACGCCCTTCCTCGCCGCCCATCGCGAAGCGGAGCTGTGGATCGTCGAAGAGCTGGTGAAGAAGCGGCGCGATCTTGCGCCAGCCGGCGTGCTGGGTAACGCGCCGGAGCCCGGCTGGGCGGAGGAGATCGACCAATGCCTCTTTTCCGGCAGCATCTTCCAGAACGAGGCGATCTTTCTCGACAAGCCGAGCGGGACGCTGATCGTCGTCGACTTGCTCGAATCGGTGCATCGGAGCGATCCCTGGTACTACCGGCTCGTCGGGCGGCTGCTCGGCACCTTCGAGCGGCCCGGGCTGACGCGCGACCAGCGGCTCTGCTTCCGCGACCGCAAGGCTGCGCGGGCGAGCGCGGAGCGCATCCTCGGCTGGGAGTTCGACCGCATCATCCTCGCCCATGGGGCCCTGATCGAGCGCGGCGGCAAGGCGGTCTTCGCCGAGGCCATGCGTTGGCTGACGGATTGAGCGACGTCGTCGCCGGCGCTTCCCCCGCGCCGGGAAAATGATCTAGACTCGGCACCCATGGACGATACCAGCCGAGTGGATGAACAAGGCGGCGGCGCCGCGCTGTCCGCGGCCCCCCCGAACGCGCACGACGACGGCCTGCGGCCGGTCGAGCGTCATATCGGCGCGGTCAACTGGACGGGCGTCTGGACGCTCTACGCCAAGGAAGTCACCCGCTTCGCCAAGGTCTATCTGCAATCGGTCTTCGCGCCGGTGGTGACGTCGCTGCTGTTCCTGGCGATCTTTACGCTGGCGCTCGGCCGCTCGGTGGAGACCGTGGTCGGCGTGCCCTTCGTCGTCTTCCTGGCGCCGGGGCTGATGATGATGGCGATGATCCAGAACTCCTTCGCCAACACCTCGTCGTCGATGGTGATCTCCAAGGTGCAGGGCAACATCGTCGACGTCCTGATGCCGCCGATGTCGCCGGGCGAGCTCACTTTCGCCTACGCCGTCGCGGGGGCGACGCGCGGCATCATGGTCGGCGTGGTGACGGGGCTCACCATGTGGGCCTTCGTGCCCTTACGCATCCACGACCCGCTGCTGCTGATCTTCCATGCCTGCGGGGCGTCGCTGATGATGTCGCTGCTGGGGCTCATCGGCGGGATCTGGGCCGACAAGTTCGACCATATCGCCGCGGTGACGAACTTCGTGATCCTGCCGCTCTCTTTCCTCTCCGGCACTTTCTATTCGATCGAGCGGCTGCCGGGGGTGTGGAACACGGTCGCGCATTTCAATCCGTTCTTCTTCATGATCGATGGCTTCCGCTACGGCTTCATCGGCCATGCCGACGGGCCGCTCGGCCTCGGGATCGCGGTGATCGCCGCGATCAACGTGGCCTTATGGCTGTGGGCGCGCTGGATGTTCGTCTCCGGCTACAAGCTGAAGAGCTGACGGACCGCCGTCGGTATTATTTGTAGGGGCGGGTTTGAAACCCGCCCCTACAAATTGACGGGGTTCGTGCAATCGGCCCGCGCCCCACGTTGACAGGGATGCGGCGCGCGAAGATACTCTGCGGCCTTTCTCGCAAGCGCGAAATGCCAATCGATAGCGCGGCTTAGGCGACATGAGCGAGTGCGCAAAGCCGGCCAAGAGGAGTATCGTTCCGTGATCTCAGCGGTATTGCCGACCTACAACCGGGCCGACCTCGCCTTCGAGCGGGGCGAGGATGTCTACCTCTACACGGCCGACGGCACGCGATATCTCGACTTCACCGCCGGGATCGCCGTCGACATCCTCGGCCACGCGCATCCCTATCTGGTCGAGGTGCTGACCGAGCAGGCCAAGAAGCTGTGGCACGTCTCGAACATCTATCGCATTCCGGGTCAGGAGCGCCTGGGCGAGCGCTTGGCCGCGAACACGTTTGCGGACACCACGTTCTTCTGCAATTCGGGCGCCGAGGCGGTGGAAACCGGCATCAAGATGATCCGGAAATACCACCACCATGCGGGCAATCCCGAACGCTACCGCATCATCGCGACCGAGAACGCGTTCCACGGCCGGACGCTGACGACGATCTTCGCCGCCGGGCAGCAGAAGCTGGTCGAGGGCTTCGGGCCGGCGGTGCCCGGCTTCGATCACGTGCCCTTCGGCAATCTGAACGAGCTGCGCGCGGCGATCACCGACGAGACCGCGGGCATTCTGGTCGAGCCGGTGCAGGGCGAGGGCGGCATCAATCCGGCGAGTGAGGATTACCTCCGCGGCCTGCGCGCGGTGGCCGACGAGTTCGACCTGATCCTGATGTATGACGAGATCCAGTGCGGCATGGGGCGCACCGGCAAGCTCTTCGCGCATGAATGGGCGGGCGATGCCGCGCCCGACGTGATGGCGGTGGCCAAGGGGCTCGGCGGCGGCTTTCCGGTCGGCGCCTGCCTGGCGACGGAAAGAGCGGCTTCGGGCATGGTCGTCGGCACCCACGGCAGCACCTTCGGCGGCAACCCGCTGGCCATGGCGGTGGCCAACGGCGTGCTCGATCTGGTGCTGAAGAATGGCTTCATGGAGCACGTCCTGGCGGTCTCCAAGACGATGCACGCCATGCTCGACGACATGGTCGCGAGATTTCCGAACATCTTCGTCGAGGCGCGCGGCAAGGGGCTGATGGTCGGCCTGCGTTGCGCCGAGGATGTGGTGAACGCGCAGATGGTGGCGGCGCTGCGTTCGGCGGGGCTTTTGAGCGCGGGCGCCGGGGCCAATGTCGTGCGCTTCGTGCCGCCCCTCATCATCACCGACGCGCATATCGCCGAGGCGGCAGCGATCATCGAGCAGGTTGCCGGCAGCTGGCCGGCGGCGGATGCGGGGACGGCGTGAGCGCCGCGGGCGCGTTCCGATGACCGCGGGGGTCCGGCACTTTCTCGATCTCAACAAGCTCGAGGCGGCGACGCTGCGCGGTATTCTCGACGGCGCGCGGGGCTTCAAGGCGAAGGGGGCGGTCAAGACACCGCCGCTGGCGGGCAAACAGCTCGCGATGATCTTCGAGAAGCCCTCGACCCGCACGCGGGTGTCCTTCGAGGTGGCGATGCGCCAGCTTGGCGGCGACACGGTGGTGCTCGAGCGCGACAGCTCGCAATTGAATCGCGGCGAGACCGTGGGCGATACCGCGCGGGTGCTGTCGCGCTATGTCGATGCGATCATGCTGCGCACCACCGACGAGGCGAAGCTGCTGGAACTGGCCGAACACGCGAGCGTGCCGGTGATCAACGGCCTCACCGACAAGACCCATCCCTGCCAGCTCATGGCCGACGTGCTGACCTATGAGGAGCACAAGGGCCCGATCGCGGGGGCGACGATCGCCTGGTGCGGCGACGGCAACAATATGGCCGCCTCGTGGATCCATGCCGCGCAGCGCTTCGATTTCCGGCTGCGTCTGGCCTGCCCGAAAGAATTGCAGCCGCCTGCCGGCGTGCTCGATTGGGCGCGCGAAAACGGCGCCGACGTGGCGGTGACCGACGATGTCGCGGCGGCGGTGAACGGGGCGGATTGCGTCGTCACCGACGTCTGGGTCTCGATGAGCGACGACCACCAGGTCGAAAACCTGCACAACCTGCTGGCACCCTACCGGGTGGATGAGACCGTCATGGGCTATGCCAAGGACGATGCGATCTTCATGCACTGCCTGCCCGCCCATCGCGGCGAGGAGGTCACCGGCGGCGTCATCGACGGCCCGCAATCGGTGGTCTGGGACGAGGCCGAGAACCGGCTGCACGCCCAGAAGGGCATCCTCGCCTGGTGCCTGAGCTAAAAGGCGCCCCTACCGCACCTTCCATGTGATTGATTAGATCGATCAGCCTGTATCTCGGGGGTCGATCTGGTTCAATGCGTGGTTAATCAGATCTTAAAAACTAGTATATAAAATACATCTTATTCTCCGAACTGTATATAGCATACTGATTTAACACGATTTTTGTGGGGAAAGTATTTGGGAGGCTCTCGATAGGCTGTGGATATCTCAAACCTATCTACTAGTCAGTAAATCCCAAGCGGCCGGAGCGGATCCGCATCGGCTCGAACAGCATCAGCGAGTTTTCGCGGCGGATCGGCTCCACGCCGATCAGGAACCGCGTGTCGAGTTCGTTGTTGCGGCGGGCCGGATCGAGATCGAGCGGCATGCGCAGGATCGCGATCAGGCGCATGGGGAAGCCCGGCAGCGTTGCGCCTTCGAACAGGCCGTTGCTGTGATCCTGGATCCAGGGCGGGTGCTGCCACAGATTGGTGAAGCTGCCGCTGATCGTGATGCGCTCGCCGGGCTCGATGGCCTTGTCGATCTCGCGCGACCAGCGCGTCAGGCTGCGCGGATTTTGCTCGGTGTGCAGGGCGAGATCGAACCGGGCGCCGCGCTCGTAGCGCGCGGTGCCGCGGTTGGTGATGATGATCTCATAGTCCTGCTGGCTGGGGCGAAAGCGGCCTTTGCGAAGGTCCATGCGGAACCTGCCGGGCCGAACCGTGGTGATCTCGAGGTCGACATAGAGGCCCACGCGGACGCGCAGCAGGCGCTCGTTGTCCAACGGTGTCGCGTCTTCAAATGCCGCGACACCGAACCCGGTGGGGTTCACCAGATAGACGCGGCGGAGATAGTGGCGGCCGATGATGTAACGCGCCGAGGCGACCATGTTCAGCGTGAAGACCCTGTCCTCGCCGGGCGGCACGCTTTGCACCGCCGTTCGGAACGGCAGGATCTCGTCCGGCGAACGCAGCACGTCGACGCGGACGTCCTGCGTCCGATGCCCATGATTGTGCACGGTGACGACGGCCTGGAACTCGTCGCCCGGCTTGAGGCCGCCCGAGCGGATGTGCCGGGTCTCGACCCGCGCAATGGCGAGGCGCGGCCGGTCGTCGATCATGGGGAGGGGCAGGTTGCCGACCGGCGTACCGGTCACCTTGGCGACGATCTGCGCCGGCTTGGCGACCGAGGCGGGATCGCCGAACGCGGCGTAGAGCGCAAAGGGTAGCGCGGCGACGAGCACGACCGCCGCCGCCAGCACGGTGAGCTGCCGGTTCGTCATGCTCTTCGTCATGCCGTTCGGAGGTCCGCTGGCCATGGTCTTTGATGGCGCATCCGGCGTTAACGTCTGGTTAGGGAAATCTTTGATTTTATTTGTATTTCAATAAGTTCCGGGGCAATGGAGGCGACGCTCGGGGCCGGCACGCGGACACGACCACGACCGGGACCACGACCGGGACCACGACCGGGACCAGGGCCCGGCCGCGCCGGCCGGCGCCGGCCGATTTCGGCCCGATTTCACTCCGATTTCGCCCCGATTTCGCCCCGAGTCGTTCCGATCGGCCGGGGGCGATCTTGTTTCGACCAAGCATCGTCGCCACTATTAACCACATGAGATGCTTACTTTGGGGCCGGGACCGGGACCGGTCGCAGCCGGGTCGCGCCTGACATGCCGGAGGGTGACCAAAAGGCAGGCGGCACGGCGGACGACCTGATCCAGCCATTCCAGATCGAGAGCCATTCGCTGCGCGGACGCCTGGTGCGCCTGGGCCCGGCGATCGACGCCATCCTCTCCGCCCACGACTATCCCGAACCGGTGGCGACGCTGCTCGGCGAGACGGTAACGCTGGCCGCCCTCTTCGCCGACGCGATGAAATTCGAGGGCATCCTCACCATCCAGACCAAGAGCGACGGGCCGGTCAATCTGCTGGTCGCCGATGTCACCTCGACGGGCGACATACGCGGCTATGCCGGATTCGACGAGGAGAAGCTGGCCGCCGCGCTCGAGGGGCCGGTCGAGGCGCCGGTGCCGATGCTGCTGGGCGCGGGCTATCTCGCCTTCACCGTCGATCAGGGCCGGCATACCGAGCGTTATCAGGGCATCGTCGAGCTGAACGGCGCCACCCTGGCCGACTGCGCGCACCACTATTTCCGCCAATCGGAGCAGCTCGACGCGGCGATCCAGCTCGCCGCCGGGCGGGTCGGCCCCGACGGCCCTGACGGCCCCGATGGTGAGACCGGCAAAAGCGGCTGGCGGGCCGGCGGCATGATGCTGCAGCACCTGCCCCCGGAGGGCGGCAAGGCCGAGCACAACTGGGATATGGATGCCCAGCGCGACATCGACGGCTGGCGCGAGACGGTGGTGCTGATGGGCACGGTGAAGAGCGAGGAGCTGTTGGGGCCGGGGCTGCGGCCGCACGATCTCCTCTACCGGCTTTTTCACGAGGTCGGCGTGCGCGCCTTTCAGACCAAGGCGCTGGTGCATAGCTGCCGCTGCTCGCGCGAGAAGGTGGCGACGACGCTCGCCAGCCTGCCGCGCGACGAGATCGAGGATTGCAAGGAGGAAGGCACGGACGAGGTCGTCGTGACCTGCCAGTTCTGCAATGCCTCTTACCGGTTCGACGACGACGCGCTGGCGGCGCTCTACGAATCCGAGGCGTGAGCGACGGCCCGCCGGAAACGATTGACGCGCAAGCGTTACAGTCCAATATCAAAAATAGGCTTCGCCCGAACGATGATGGTTGCGGAGACCTGAATGCCTCCTAGACGCGCCTGTCGACGGGCGGAGCGCTAGCGGTGGAAGGAGGCCAAAATGGATCGTGACACGAAAATGGCTACGTACTGGACCGCGGCGGGGATTGCCGCGCTGGTTCTGCTTGCGCTGATCGCGTGGTGGACCGGCGTGTTCGAAGCCGCTCCGAAATAGGCGACGGAACGCCTGAATAGAAGCCAACACGACCTCGAAGACCTCGGCGCCGGAAAGTGCCCAACCTTCCGGCGCCGTTGCATGCGACCGGCGGGCTGCCGTCGATGCCGCGCCGGTCGCCGCTGATCTGAGTCAATTTCAGCGGTTTGCGGGCTGGGTAGAGTTGCGATAATGGAGTGTTGCGCGCATTTGCGCAGCAAGGGACGTGGTGCGGGAGAATCGGGGCGATGTTGAAACGCGGCTTCAAGAAAATGCTGGCCGAGGCCAATGCGGTGATCGAGACGGTCTCGGTCCAGGATCTGGGCTATCTGCTCGATGACCCGGACGTCGTCATTGTCGATGTGCGCGAGACGGTGGAGCGCGAGCGCGAGGGCATGATCCCCGGCTCGGTGCACGCGCCGCGCGGCATGCTGGAGTTCCAGGCCGACCCGGAGAGCCCGGCCTACAACGCCGAGCTCCGCCCCGAGGACCGGCTCATCCTTTACTGCGGCACCGGCGGACGCTCGGCGCTCGCGGCCAAGACGCTGCTCGATATGGGCTATGCGGACGTCTCCTCGCTCGCCGGCGGCTACGACGCCTGGCGCTCGGCGAAGGGGAAGTAGCACGCTCGCCCCGCGCGGGCCCCGCCCGGACCCCGCGATTTGATCCACACCAACCGCTTTATGAGACCCGACGCCGTGTAAGCGCGCCGGCGGGCATAGGACCGCGCTGCCCTACTTCACCGGGATGCGCGCGGGCTCCTGCCGGGTCAGCCGGGCGATCCACCAGCCCATCACGCCGCCCGCAAGCGCGCCCAAGGTCAGCGAGAGCGACCAGGCAAGATGGTGCGCCGCCTCCGGCATCAGGTCCCCGTTGATCAGCTGGAAGCCCACCCCGGCGCCCATCTGTAGGCCCATGAGCTCGCCCATAGTGCCGCAGACGATCTCGCGCACGCCCCAGCGGCGGCCCTCATTTCGTGTCCGGCGCCAGCTCCCGAGGCGTCGGAGCATGAGTCGATATGTCGGCCAGGAGGTGCGAAGGACGAGGCTCATGCGTCTGCTCCAGTGTTTGGTGTCGTCCGAGAGCGTGAACCGGGCCACACAAAATTTTTTTGTCCGGTCGAGGTGGGAAGCCAACTCTACAAAGGTCTCGAAAATTTTTCAATATAAAAAACAAACAAAATCCAGTCATAGTTAAATCAGTTGGAATAAATATCAAATATCTATTCAATATATGATGTAATAGTCGAAATATTATCTAAAATATCGACAATAATCCCTTGTTCCCCGTGCCTGGCCGGACGTTTCGGCGAGATCGCCGATCTGCGCCGGGGGTTCGTCGTGCATTCTGATCTGCATGAGTGCGTATTCAGCGCAATAATTTGAACTGATCTAAATAAAACAAACAGATAATCGAATAAAACAGAAGATATATTGGGCTGTGTTAAATAATAAAACCTAGAAAATAAGTTATAGCAAATCCAAATCGTTGTTAAATCGCTGTTAATTTACGCGTTGTACTCCGGCCAATATATAAAATTTTATTTTTTTATTATTTTTTTATTTCGATGAACGGAGGACGCAGCGATGATCGTGCCGAGACTGACCGATCTTACGACGCGCCTGATCAGGCCGGCCCACCGGTTCGCCGGCGCCGTGAGGCGCTTCGCGCGCGACACCGGGGGCGGGGTCATGATCTGGACCGGTATCGGCATGCCGGTCGTCCTCGGCGTGAGCGGCCTCGGGCTCGATTCGGCCATGTGGTATCTGGAGCGCCGCGTCATGCAATCGGCGGTCGATACCGCGGCGATCTCCGCGGCCCTGACCAAGGCGGGCGGCGGCGACCAGTCCGAAATCAATGCCGCGGTCACCAAGGCGCTCGCCGACAACAAGTTCATCGTCAGTGCCGACGACACGGTGGCGGTGAACATACCGCCGACGTCGGGACCCAATACGGGCAACGACACCGCGGTCGAGATCGTGATCAGGCGCAAAGCCGATGTGTTTCTGTCGCACCTCATCCGCAACACGCCCGTGCACATCCGCACCCGCGCGGTCGCGGGCGCGGTGCCGGTCGGCCGGCACTGCATCGTGGCGCTCGACGAGGAAGCCGACTCCGCGGTGCTCTTCACCGGCACGGCCGATGCCAACATCGCCTGCGGCGTTGCCTCCAACTCGAAGAGCAACCGGGCCATCCATGTCGGCGGCAAGGCGGTGTTGAAGGCGGACCCGGCCCAGGCCTACGGCGACATCTACGTCGAAGGTACGGCGACGCTCGAGACCATCCACCCGCCCCAGCCGCGCTCGCCGCGAGTGCCCGATCCGTTCGGCACCGAAGGGCGCGACATCCAGATGCCGCTGACCGGCGTCTGCGATCCGGCGCCCGATCTTAGCGGCAGCTCGGGCACGATCAACCTGGTGCCCGGCCACTACTGCGGTGACCTGCTGATCGAGAACAAGACCGTGAACCTGGCCCCGGGAACGTACATCATCGAGGACGGCGATTTGCGGGTGAAGGCGGGCTCGGTGGTGACCGGCGACGGCGTGACCTTCGTCTTCAAGGGCTCGAACCCGTCGCAGGTCGGGATCTTCGAGATCACCTCGAACTCCGAGTTCAACGTCACCGCGCCGACCTCGGGCGACTATGCCGGTATCGTGATCTACACGGATCAGACCGCCAACAGCAACGACGGCTCCGGCAACCCGTTCACAAACTACCTCTATGGCAGCGCCTCGATGGGCATGAAGGGCGCGATCTACTCGCCTAGCCGCAAGGTCGAGTTCACCGGCGGGTCGGGCACATCGAGCGAGTGCCTCTATCTGATCGCGCGGCTGGTCACCGTGACCGGCAACGCCACCATCAACAACGATCCGTCGGTCTGCGAGAGCATCGGCCTGGAAGAGATCGAGCAGGTTCGCGTCAAGCTGATCGAGTAGCCGAGCACCCAAGGAGAATCGCCATGCGCGACACGAAACAAAACACCGTCCAACCCCGCCGCCGTCCTTCCCTCGGGGCCCGCGCCTTGCAATGGCAGATGCCCCATCTGCTCCGGGACGAAGACGGCGCGATCTCGGTCGAATGGGCGCTCGTCGCCAGCTTCCTCGGCTTCCTGTTCCTGGGCGCGTTCAACTACGGCACCGCCGCCCTCCACAAGATGGAAATGGCCAATGCCGTGCGTGCAGGACTGCAATACGCCGTCGTCCGCAAGCCGATCCAGGGCGACACCAGCCAGATCCAGAGCACCATCCAGACCGCCGCACCCAAGGACAACACGGGCACGCGCGCGATCACCGTGTCCATGTTCTGCCAATGCCCCGACGGGTCCAGCGCCACCTGCGGCGGCAATTGCTCGGCGGGCGGCGATCCGCTGACTTTCATCTCGGTCCTGATGCAGGAGGGTTACGACACGCTGATCAAGCTGCCCTTCGCCGAGCAACGGCTCAACTTCAAGGTCGCCGGGACGGTGCGCCTCAATTGAGCGGCCTACTCCGCCAACACGCGAACGACGAAGAAGGAACCAGATCCATGACCACCCGCCGGATAGCCACTGCGCTCGAGCGTCATCCGCGGCTGCGCAGGATTGCCGACCTGTTTCATGGCGAGGGAAACGACGGCGGCGCCGCGGCGATCGAGTTCGCCTTCCTGGCGCCGGCCTTCTTCTTCATGATCTATTCGATCATCGAGTTCTTCCGCGCCACGTTCACGATGGCGGTGCTGTTCTTCGCCGCAGAGCAGGCGACGCGCTATGCCACGGTGAACTATTCGGCGACGACCGTGGCCATCAAGCAGGTCGCCGACGACAACCTGCTGCTGTTGAAGCCGTCGCAGATCTCCAATTTCGAGGTTATCTCGAACCTCGATGCGACCGATCAGACCAAGCATGTGACGGTCGTGATCAGCTACGCCTTCTCGCCGATGCTGCCGCTGCCGTGGAACACGATCACGCTCACAGGCCAGTCGAAGGGTTTCATCGTGGAGAAGTGACGGCTCATCATCGCGGGGCCACCGCGGAAAGGATTGCTCGGGGATTTCAGAGTTTGGGAGTTTGAGGATGCGCGCTACCGGTCCTGAGCCAGCCGGTAGAACGCGGGCGGGACCGGGCTCGATGGTGTGGTTGGGCACCATCGGGTCCGGTCATCCCGTTTTGCGATGATCGGCACGACGTGACGCTGTGACACGCGGCTGGATCGGCTATGATCGTCCCATATGATCTGGCCGAGCGAGGAAACGGGGCCATGGGGCAGAATATGGGGCAGGACGTGGCGAGCGTGGAGCGAAACGAAACGGATGACGGCGCGCGGGCGCGTTTGCGCGATCTGATCGCCGAGCGCTCGGTGCTTGAGGGCGGCGACTTCAAGCTCGCGAGCGGCGGGCAGTCGAGCGTCTTCTTCGACATGAAGATGACCCTGCTCACCCCCGACGGGCTCGACCTCGTCGGCGCGCTGGTCTTCGAGGCGATAAAGGATGATGGCGTGGCGGCGATCGGCGGCCTGGTACTGGGCGCCTGTCCGATCGTCGATGCGGTGTGCCTGAAGAGCGGCGCGGCCGGCCAGCCGGTCAACGCTTTTTATGTGCGGAAGGAGCCGAAGGATCACGGCACCGACAAGCTGATCGAAGGGCCGCTTGCCGCAGGCGCGCGGGTGGCGGTGGTCGAGGACGTGACCACCAAGGGGAACTCCGCGCTCAAGGCGGCGACGGCGGCACGTAAAGAAGGCTGCGAGGTGGTGCGAGTGGTCACCATCGTCGACCGCCTGGAAGGCGCGCGCGCGAACCTCGAGGCGAACGGGCTGCAGCTCACCTCGCTTTTCACCCGCGACGACTTCCTCTAGAGGCCCGGCCGATGTCCGACGTGACCCTCCGCCCGGCGCTGCCGGCGGACGACGCGCTGCTGGCGCGGCACTTCCACGACATGTGGCGCGACAACGACGTGCCCGACGAGGTGATCGTGCCCGACTGGGAGGCGCGGGTGACCGCGTTCCTGGCCGATGCACGGGCGCGGCTCGACTATCACGGCGTCATCGCGGAAAGCGCGGGCGCGGTCGTGGGCTCGGCGGGCGGCCAGCTCTTCGCCGGGCTCTATCCCGACGTGCTGGCACCGGCGCACCGCAAATACGGCTATGTCTGGGGCGTTTATGTCGAGGAGGGCTGGCGCTGCCGGGGCATCGCGCGGCGGCTGACCGAAGCCGTGCTCGCGCATTTGAAGGAGATCGGCTGCACGCGCGTGTTTCTCCATTCCTCGCCGCACGGCCGCACGGTCTACGACAAGCTGGGCTTTGAGCCGACCAACGAGATGGGACTGGCGCTGCGGTAGCAGTCGCCCGGCCATAGTGTTTGGGGATGGGGGCGGTCGGGTATACGCGGCGTCACCGGTCCGTAGTATTCTTGGCCGATCCCGAGCCGCTTATTGGAGGACCAATCCCATGCTCTCGACCCTCCGCCAACCGTTGCGAGCGACCGTGACCCTGACAGTGCTCTCAGCGCTCATGGTGGTGTTCGCCGTCGCGGTCCGGGCTCAAACCGCCGAGGAGCTGCTGCCGGAGATCCGCCTGGGCGTGGCGGAGATGCAGGTGATCCCGGCCTATGCCTCGCCGCGGCGGAAACCGCATGCGGAGCATCGCATGACCGCCTCGCCGCAGAAGGTGGCGGTCGACTGGGGGCGGGCGAAGATCCGCGCGGTGGGGCGCCAGGACCGGGCGCGGGTGATCATCCTGGATGCCTCGGTCATCGAGGTGCCGGTCAAGGGCAAGTCGGGGTTTCTGCGCCGCGGGCCCGACCGGCGCTATGACGCCAAGCTCACCATCTCGGTCGAGATCCGCAGCGATGCGGGCGATCTGATCGGCAATGTGCGCGTCACCGCGACACGCAGCCAGGAGGTCCTGAAAGGCGTGGAGGGCAAGCGGCTGCAGCTCATATGGCGCGATCTCTCCGAGCAGATCGTCAGGGATGCGGCGAACGAGCTCAAGCGCCAGATGCAGGCGCGGCTCGGGCGGTATGTGAGATAGGCCCCGCCGCGCAGGACCCCGTTACGTCACTCCGGCAGACCCGCTTCGCGCAATTCCGCCCCGAACTGATCACGAAAGATCGGCAGACGGCTGCTGACGCGAATGCCCGGCGCGATTTCCAGAAGGCGGGCTGCAAACGCGCGTGCTTCATCGGTGCGCCCGAGCTTCACCAATCCGGCAATCGCAACGATGTGTGAAGGCACATGGGTCGGGTAGATCTGCAACGCACGCCGGGCCGAGGCGACCGCTGCGTCATAGTCGCCCAGCTTGAGCTGCGCGCCGGCCATCGCGGCAATGGGCATCACGCTGAGGGGATCGAACGGCGAAAGACGAAGCGAGCGCTCGGCAAGCTCGATCGCGGTCTGGTAATTCCCGGCCAGAGTATTGATCACCGCTCCGTGGCCGTAGGCGTGCACTGAGCTGGGATTGATCGCGATGGCCCTGTTGATCATCTCGAGCGCCGACGCGTAGTCATTGGTTGCGACACCCAGGGCAATCGCGCCATGCGCCAGTGTCGAGGCGTCCTCGGTCTGGAGGCGCTGGATCGCGCGCGCGTGATGGATAGCTTTGTCCCGATAGGTTTCCGGCAGCCCGTCCTCCCACATGGAGCGCGCGAAGTAGCACCAGGCCGCGACCCCGTGCGCTTCGGCATAGTTCGGATCGAGGGCCAGCGCCTGGTCGATCAGATCGAGCGCCGCGATCCGTCCTTCCGGCGTGACCTGGTGCATGTGCGCCAGCGCCCGAAGATAGAGGTCGTAGGCGCTGAGATTGTCCGGCCGTTTCCGCTTGGCGCGCTCGATCTCGGCTTTGCGCACGCTGGGCTCGATGGCGCCGACCACCCCTGCCGTGATCTGATCCTGCAGATCGAAGACGTCCGCCAACGAGCCGTCGAACTTGTCGGCCCAGAGATGTCCGCCGGCTTCGGTCTCGATGAGCTGGGTGGCGATGCGCACGCGCTCGCCGGCCTTGCGCACGCTGCCCTCCAGCACGTAACCGACGCCGAGCTCGCGGCCGACCGTCCTGAGATCGGGAGACTTCCCCTTGTAAACAAAGGAAGAATTACGGGCGATCACCGTCAGCCAATGGATCCTCGACAGCCCCGTGATGATCTCTTCGACCATTCCGTCGGCGAAATACTCCTGCTCGGGATCGCCGCTAAGGTTGTCGAAGGGGAGCACGGCTATGGATGGTCTGCCGTTTGGCCGAGATGGCACGCTGGCTTGCACAGTCCGTGCTGCGCTCCCGAGCGGGTTGTCGCGCCAGCGCCAAATCCGGACCGGTCGATCGATGTTCTTGACCGTCCGCTCGCCCTCATCCTCGAACGGCTCGGCGATGCGGTCACGGATCTCTTCGTAGACCTTGCCCGATATGCATATACCGCCCGGCTCCGACAGCGCTTCGAGGCGCGACGCCACGTTGACGCCGTCGCCGTGGATGTCGTCGCCTTCGACCACCACGTCGCCGAGATTGATGCCGACGCGGAGCACGATGCGGCGGTCCTCGGGAACGTCGGCTTGGTGCCGGGCCGCGGCTTGCTGCAGCTCGACCGCACTGCGCACCGCGTCGACGGCACTGGCGAACTCGGCCAGGAGGCCGTCGCCCATGAGCTTGACCACGCGGCCATGGTGCTCCGCGATCTTCGGATCGATGACGGTGTCGCGAAATCCTTTCAGCGCCGCGAGGGTGCCTTCCTCGTCGGCTCTGACCAGCCGCGAATAGCCGACCACATCGGCGGCCAGGATAGCCGCGAGCTTACGGGTCGCACTCTTCGCAGCCACGGCGGCTCTCCCACAGGGGCATGTTTCCAGTCAGCATAGCTTGCCGGTCAACGGCCCGCCAACACGCGCTGACCGGCGCGGGGGTGGCGGCAGGCCTTAGGTCGTGCCCGCCGGTTCGTTGGCAGCGGCGTGGGCGATGACCTTGCGGAGGAAATCCTCGCACTGGTCGAGCTGCTCGAGCTCGACATATTCGTCGGGCTTGTGCGCCTGGTCGATCGAGCCGGGGCCGATGATCACGGCGGACAGGCCTGTTGATTGAAAGTGCCCCGCCTCGGTGGCGAAGGCGACCGCGCCGGCCCGGTTGGCGCCGGTGATCGCGCGCACCAGCGCCTCGGCGGGCGAGGGGTCGAGCGGCACGAGCGGCGGCGCGGAGGCATGCTCGGTGGTGACGACGGCGGCGTCGGGAAAGCGCTTGCGCATGCGCGGCAGCAGGTCGTTTTCGATGTAATCGGCGATACGTGACGTGATTGCCTGCGTATCGGCGCCGGGCACGGGGCGGAACTCGTAGGCGATCTTACAGGTCTTCGGGATGATGTTGATCGCCGAGCCGCCCTCGATCAGGCCCACATTGAAGGTCGTGTAAGGCGGGTCAAAATCGCGCGCGAAGGGCCCACGTTCCTCCATCTCCGCGGCGAGCTCGCTGATGAAGGTGATCAGCTCGGCGCCATGGAATATTGCCGAGACACCGATATGCGTCTTGCTCGAATGCGCCTCGAGGCCGGTGATCTCGGTCTCGGCGGCATAGATACCCTTGTTCGAGTTGACGAGCTGCATGCTCGTCGGCTCGCCGATGATCGCCATCGCCGGCTGGGGCAGGGATTTCGCGATCTCGTCGATCAGCGTGCCGATGCCGATGCAGCCGAGCTCCTCGTCGTAGGAATAGACCAGGTGGAGCGGGGTCTTGAGATCGGCCTCGATCATCTCGGGCACCAGCGCCAGCGTAGCGGCGATGAAGCCCTTCATGTCGCAGGCACCGCGCCCGTAGATGCGGCCATCCTTCTCCACCGCCTTGAACGGATCGGTCGACCAGTCTTGCCCGGCAACGGGGACGACGTCCGAATGGCCGGAGAGCGCGATGCCGCCGTCGCCGTCGGGCCCGATCGTGGCGAAGAGGTTCGCTTTGGTGCGCTCCTCGTTGTGGACGAGCGTCACGTCGATGCCGTGGCTGCGCAGATAGTCGGAGACGTGGTCGATCAAGGGCAGGTTCGAGTTGGCTGAGGTCGTGTCGATCGCGATCAGCTCGCCCAGCATGGCCGCCGTCGTGGTGCGCGCGCCGCTCATGGATCCTCATTTCGTATGATAATTGTCATGGCAATAAACGATCCTTAGAGAACATATATCTGGCGGTCCGGTTCACGCGACAAATGATGTCCATTGCGACGGGTATCATTTGTCACGATCGGACCGCTAGCCGCGCCAGAAGGCGCGCGTGAAGAGGACGAGAACGGTGAAGAGCTCGAGCCGGCCGAGCAGCATGCCGGCCGAAAGTGCCCATTTGGCGGCGCCGGGCAGGGTCGAGTAGTTGCCCTCGGGGCCGATGACGGGGCCGAGACCGGGGCCGACATTGGCGAGCGCGCTGGCCGCACCCGAGATCGCGGTGTCGAAGTCGAGCCCCAGCGCGCCGAGGATCAGGGCGAGCGTGGCGAAGCTGGCGACGAAGAGGAAGAAGAAGCCCATCACCGAGGCCGCCACGTCGTCGCTCACCGGCCGGCGATTGTAGGTCGCGATGAAGACGCCGTGGGGCTGCAGCAGGCGGGCGAGCTGGGTCTTGGCGACGGCGTAGGCGACCTGGAAGCGGAACACCTTGATGCCGCAGGTGGTCGAGCCGGCGCAGCCGCCGACGAACATCAGCGTCATGATCGCCACCAGCGGAAAGCCGCCCCAGGCGTTGAAGTCGGTGGTCGCGTAGCCGGTGCCGGTCATGATCGAGACGATGTTGAAGCCGGCCTGCGTGACCGCGACGTCGGGCGGCATCCGGTCGACGAACCACAGCCAGGCGGTGACGCCGAGGATGCCGGCGGTCAGGATGGCGAGGAACCAGTGCACCTGGCTGTCGCGAATGAGCGCGCGCGGCTTGCCGCGGAGCGCATCGACCAGGAACACGAAGGGCAGGCTGCCGGTGGCCATGGCGATGGTGATGATCCAGTCGACGGCCTGGCTGTTGAAATGGCCCACTGACGCGTTCTTGGTCGAATAGCCGCCGGTCGCGATCGAGGTCATGGCGTGGTTGATCGCATCGAACAGCGGCATGCCCACCGCCCAGAGCGCGATCAGGATGATGGTGGTGAGCAGCAGATAGGCGCCGCCGATCGAGAAGGCGATCTGCGCCGCACCGGGCAGCACCTTTTCCGGCGTGTCGAAGGCCTCGATCTTGAAGAGCTGCATGCCGCCGACCTTGAGGATCGGCAGGAAGGCGAGGGCGAAGACGATGATGCCGATGCCGCCCAGCCATTGCAGGATCGAGCGCCAGAGGAGAATGCCGAGCGGCGTGGTGTCGAGCTTGGTCATCACCGTGGCGCCCGTGGTGGTGATGCCCGACATCGCCTCGAAGAACGCGTCCGTCACCGACAGGCCGAGATTGGAGACGGCGAAGGGGATCGCGCCGAAGGCGGCGACGCAGAACCACGACAAGCCGGTGAACAGAAAGGCCTGGCGCAGGTTGAGCTTCATATTCTCCATGCGGCTCGTCAGCACCATGGCGCCGCCGATGAAGAGCGCGAGCAGGGCGGAGAGCACGAACGCCTTCCAGGTATCGTTGCCGGCGATGGCGTCGACCGAGGCCGGGATCAGCATGATCCCGCCGAGGATCGCGATCAGAATGCCGCAGAGGAAGGTGACGGGGCGAAGGTCGAGCACGGAGGCTCCGGCGTTGTGAGCGCGTGGCGCCCGCCAGCTGTTCGTCCGGGGCGCGCGCCATGATCACGCGCCCGCGCCGCGGGTCAAGGGGAAAGAATTGAGGCATACCGCGATGGCTTTGGCTTCCCCTCCCCTCAAGGGAGGAGGGGACGTTTGCGACGCGTTTACGTATTCGACAGGCCGCGGCGGCCGGGATCGCCGATCATGGCGAGGAACTCGCGGCGGGTCTTGTCGTCATCGCGGAACGAGCCCGTCATGTGCGAGGTCAGCATCGTCGTGCCCGGTTTGTGGATGCCGCGCGTGGTCATGCACTGATGGGCACCCTCGACCACCACGGCGACGCCCTTGGGCTGCAGCACGTTCTCCAGACACTGCGCGATCATCGCGGTCATCCGCTCCTGGATCTGCATGCGCTTGGAGACGATCTCCACCAGACGCGCGAGCTTGGAGATGCCGACCACGCGGTGGTCGGGGATGTAGGCGATGTGGACCGTGCCGATGATCGGCGCGATGTGGTGCTCGCAATGCGACTCGAAACGGATGTCGCGCAGCACCACCATCTCGTCGTAGCCGTTGGTCTCGGTGAAGGTGCGCGCGAGGATCTCCTCCGGGTCCTTGCCGTAGCCGGAGAAATGCTCCTCGTAGGATTTGACGACGCGCTTGGGCGTGTCGGCGAGACCCTCGCGGTCGGGATCCTCGCCGGCCCAACGTAACAATACGCGGACCGCCGCCTCGGCTTCTTTCCGGCTCGGCCGGTCGGCCTCCGCGTCCGGCGACGATGCGCCTGCGTTCCCGCCCGTCGTGTTGCTGCTATCCAAGGTAACGTTCCTTCCTGGCCTCGATCCGGACCCCACGTCCTGGGTCCGGGGGCCGCTTAGTGCAGCTGCCGGGCGACGTGCGGCGAATCGAGCGAGAACATCGGAATGGCGACGTCGAAGCGTTCGCCGTTGCCGCTCTGCATCTCATAGCTGCCGACCATGAAGCCCGTGGGCGTCGGCAGCGGGCAGCCGCTCGTGTATTCGTAGATCTCGCCGGGTGCCAGCACCGGCTGCTCGCCGACCACCCCCGGCCCGCGCACCTCCTCGATGCGGCCGTTGGCGTCGGTGATCCGCCAATGTCGGTTCAGCAGTTGCACGGTCTCCGTCCCGTCATTCTCGATGCGAATATGGTATGCCCAGACGAAATGACCATCGTCGGGGGAGGACTGGTCGTCGAGGTAGTCGGGCTCGACGACGATCGTGATACCTCGCGTGGTCTCGATGAACATTGGATTCTACTCGCAAAGTGGCCGTTTGGATGCGCCGGCAAGGCGCATGGTCGCGGATTTTGTAAACCGAACGTTCTTAAGGTGAGGATTCTAGGCGGAGGCAACGATATGTCTAGCGTTGCGGTGCGCCAGGGTTAACCGGTACGGCCGACTGTCGGCGGAGGCGGATGGTGACCCGGCGGCTGGCGGCGCGCTTGCGCTCACCCCGGGCGAAGATGCGGACGCGCTCTGGCGCCACCCCGGCGCGGATGAGCGCGAGGCGGACATTGGCCGCGCGGCGGAGCGACAGCCCGGTGTTGTAATCGGCCCGGCCGGTCAGATCGGCATGGCCGGTGACGGTAACGATGGTTCTGTCGCGGCGCCCGGCGGCATTTGCGGCCGCGACGACAGCGGCGATCTTCGCGCGCTCGCTGGTCCGAAGATCGTCCTTGTCGAAGGCGAAGAGGATCGTCCAGGCGCCGGCGGCCGGGGCGATGCGGGACAGGCGGGTGGCGGATCGGGCCGTTTGCCGGCGGGCCGGCTTCGCGGATCGGGCCGTATGCCTGGCTTTGGCCTTTGCCGGCTTGGCGCGCTTGGCGACGCCGCGTCCCTCGATCGCGGTGAGGGCGGCCATGAATTCGCGCCGGCAGGTCTCGACCGCATCGGCGTCGGCGCGGCCGGCTACCCGCTCGACCCAGCAGTCGAACCGGGCCTGGGCGCGGGCGGCCTCGGCTGGCGTCTTGGTCCGCGCGCCATCGGCAAAGGCGCCGAGAAGGCGGGCGCGATAGGCGGCGAAGGCCGGCACGTGCCGGCGTGAATGGAGGTTCCAGCGGCCGAGCGGCTCGGGCGGCACGGCATCGTCGGATTTCGCATCCGCCGCGCGCAGGCCCTTGCGGGCGAAATGCCGCGCGTTGATCCAGTCCTTGCGGGTCCGCGCCTCGTAATCGGCATAGGCCAGATACTCGCGGGTGAGCGCGCGGGTGAAGCGGCTGCCGACCGGCAACGGCATCACGGCCTTCTCCAGCAGCACGACCAGCGCCATGAATTGCTCGCGGCAGATCGTGACGGCGCTCGGCTCGTAGCGCCCGCGGATGCGCTCGGCCCAGCAGTCGAACTTGGCCTGGGTCTTGGCCGCCAGCGCGGGCAGGCGGCGGCGCGCGCTCCGCTCGAGCGCGCCGATGAGACGCGCGCGCGCCTGCGCCAGGGCCACGCGGTTGGGGCCGGTGATGCCGAGCGCGACCGGATCCTCCGGCGCCACCTCAGCGCCGCCGCCGGCGGCGCGCTTGGCCTTCGCGGTGAAATGAGCGGCGCGGAACCGGTTCCGGCGCTTTTGCGCTTCGACGCGGACGAGCTCGGCATATTCATCGGCGAGCGCCGCGGCGAAGCTCGAGAGAATGGCGTTTGCCGCCGGCTTGGCCGCCGCGGCGGGTTTCGGTTTCTGGGGCGGTGCCGCGGCCTGTTCGGGCGGCTGCGAGGTGACCGACACCAGTCCCGCGGCGGCTTTTTCGATCGATCCGCCCGCGATCGATCCGTTGGGCGCGCCGGCGAGCAGCAACACGATGGCAGTGATGCCTGCTGCGCTTGTCTGGGCGAGACGTCCCGGTCGCACCAACCCTATCCCAAGTTTTTCTGCCGGGGCCGTCCCCTGCGGCTCCGGTCGTGCGTCCGGTTCCCAGCCGGCGCCGAATTACCCGCCGGAACAACATGATATGTTGTGCCGACGCGCAACTGTAATACTAGATACAGTATGCTAACCGCGCTTCAAATGCACGCGGTTTCGGCGTC
>CAZBRE010000028.1:9799-37679 GCA_964494065.1 uncultured Alphaproteobacteria bacterium | reverse complement strand
TAGGGCAACAGTAAGCGTCATTGATTGACAATCCCTATGGTTCCCGTCGCCGCGCGTCGCCTCGAAGGCAACTCAGCGCTGGACCAGGAACCGGCAAAGGAGTTGCTGCGATGAGTGAAGCGGCCAAGGTTGTCGAGTTCGAGGCCGACGAGCGGCCGAAGAAGGATCTCTACGAGATCGGCGAGATCCCGCCGCTCGGCCATGTGCCGAAAGAGATGTATGCCTGGGCGATCCGGCGTGAGCGCCACGGCGACCCCGATCAGGCGATGCAGGTCGAGGTCGTCGATGTGCCGAAGCTCGACAGCCACGACGTCCTCGTCATGGTGATGGCGGCGGGCGTCAACTACAACGGCGTCTGGGCCGCGCTCGGCACGCCGATCTCGGTCTTCGACGTGCACAAGGCCGACTACCATGTCGCGGGCTCGGACGCCTCGGGGATCGTCTGGGCGGTCGGCGACAAGGTCACGGCCTGGACGGTCGGCGACGAGGTCGTCATCCACTGCAACCAGGACGACGGCGACGACGAGGAGTGCAACGGCGGCGATCCGATGTTCTCCAACTCCCAGCGCATCTGGGGCTATGAGACGCCGGACGGCTCCTTCGCCCAGTTCACCCGCGTGCAGGCGCAGCAGCTGATGCCGCGGCCCCAGCACCTGACCTGGGAGGAAAGCGGCTGCTACACGCTGGTGCTGGCGACGGCCTGGCGTATGCTGTTCGGCCATCGCCCGCATATCCTGCGGCCGGGGCATAATGTCTTGGTCTGGGGCGCCTCGGGCGGGCTCGGCTCGATGGCGGTGCAGATCTGCGCGGCGGCCGGCGCGAATGCGATCGGCGTCATCTCCGACGACGACAAGCGCGACTTCGTCATGCAGCTCGGCGCGCGCGGCGTCATCAACCGCAAGGAATTCGACTGCTGGGGCCAGATGCCGGCGGTCAACTCCGAAGAGTACAAGACATGGTTCAAGGGCGTGCGCGCGTTCGGCGCGGCGATCTGGCAGCACACCGGCAAGGGCGTCAATGTCGACTTCGTCTTCGAGCATCCGGGCGAGGCGACCTTCCCGGTCTCCTGCTTCGTGGTGAAGCGCGGCGGCATGGTCGTCTTCTGCGCCGGCACCACGGGCTACAACATCACCTTCGATGCCCGCTATGTCTGGATGCACCAGAAACGCATCCAGGGCAGCCATTTCGCCCATCTGAAGCAGGCCGCGCAGGCTAATCGCCTCGTCATGGCGCGCCAGATCGATCCCTGCATGTCGGAGCTCTTCCCTTGGCACGAGATCCCGCGCGCACATATGAAGATGATGCGCAACGAGCATAAGCCCGGCAATATGGCCGTGCTGGTGCAGGCCAAGCGCCCGGGCCTGCGGACCTTCGAGGACGCGGTCGAGGCGTAAGCGGCGCGGATTGAGCGACGGGTGCGCGTGACCGGACCGAGTGTCAAATGGATGATCGATTTCGAAGCGGCGAACCGGAGCGCCGTGCAGGGTTGGCCGGAACGGCGCTGGCGGGGACGCTCGCATGCACGCTCCTGTTTGCGGCGGGACTGGCCATCGCGCAGAGCGATGTGGCCTGCCGCGTGCCCAAGGAGATCCGCGTCTCCGCGCTCGAGACGAGCAACAAGCCGCGCAAGGGGCCGCCCCCGATGATCCGCTTCTCGCGCCCCTTCAGCGCCGGCAAGGTGGTGACCGTGGCGGCAGTGGGCGACGTGCTGCTGCACGACCGGCTGCAGAAGATCGCCGCCAAGCGTCCCGACGGCTTCGCCGATCTGTGGGCGGATCTGAAGGATTTGCTCGAGGCGGCCGACGTGACCTACGCCAATCTTGAAGGGCCCGCCGCGCGCGATGTCGCGCCGAACGGCCGGGCGGTCAAGAAGCCCGTCACCAAGCGCTACGACGCGTACGTCTATCGCGGCTATCCGACCTTCAACTACCACCCGCAGCTCGCCGAGGCGCTGAAATCGGCCGGCTTCGACGTCGTCTCGACCGCGAACAATCATGCCCTCGACCGCCATGCGCTGGGCGTCGACCGGACCATCGAGGCGCTGGAGGCCGCGGGCCTCAAATACACCGGCACCCGCCACCGCGAGCGGCCGGAGACGCCGTGGTACACGGTGACCCAGGTGAAGAGCGCGGCCGGCACCTACAACATCGCCTGGCTCGCCTGCACCTACGGCACCAACGATATCAAAGACCGGGCGAAGCAGGTGCTGCTCTGCTACAAGAACCGGGCCGTGGTGCTGGAGACGATCCGCGATCTCGCCGCCCGCGACGACATCCATGCCGTGATGCTGACGCCCCATTGGGGCCTCGAATACCGCCATTGGCCGGACAAGAAGCAGCGCGCGCTCGCCTATGACGCGCTGGAGGCCGGCGCCACGGCGGTGATCGGCAGCCATCCCCATGTGATGCAACCCTGGGAGCGCTACGTGACCAGCGACGGACGCGAGGGGCTGGTGATCTATTCGCTGGGCAACTTCGTCTCCAACCAGCTTGGCGTGCCGCGGCGAAGCTCGGTGATCAGCCTGATCGGCCTCACGCCCGATCCCGACCACGGGGGCAAGCTCGGCGTGGTGGCCGCGCGCTTCATTCCGATCAGCATGACCTTGAAAGCCGGCCAGGCCGGCGTGCGGATCGCCGCCCAGGCGACCGAGCGCAGCGGCCTCGGCAAGGCGAACAAGGCGCATATTCTGAAATATCTGCCGGCGGAGAACGTGCATCCGGCGGCGACGCCGTTCTGGCAGGGGCTCGACTGCCCCAGTTGACGCCCATGGCTGGCAAAGACCGGCGGACAAATAAATAGGGCGGGGAGATAAACGAATGAACGAAGCGGTGGCGCCGCGCGCGTCCGACGGCGACAGCCCCATCCTCGACGATCTGATCGCGCTGTGCCGCGAGGCGGCGGGTACGGCCGAGGCGTTGGCCGAGGCGGCGCGCGCGAGCGTCGGCGAGCGCGTGAGCGAGGGCGGCAAGATCAGCGCCGCCGCGCTCGAGGCCGAGCAGTTCGCCGCGCACGGCTATGCCTGGATGCGCACTTATGTCGAGGGCCTCAAGGCCATGCTCGGCTGGGCCGAGCGCCTGGAGGACGAGGGCCGCTTCGGCGAGCTCGAGCAGCTCATGTTGCAGGCCGCCTTCGGCGAATACCTGGCGCAATTGGGCGGCGGTATCGCCATCAGTCAGGTCGAGATCGTGCGGCCCGCCGATATGGGGCTCGAACCGGACGCGCTCGTTGCCTTTGCCGTGCCGGCGGTGAAGACGCTGATCAATTCGGGCAACACGAATGCGGGGCGGATGCGCATCGCGGCGCTGATCGCCGACGGGCATTTCGGCGCGGCGGGCCTCAGCGACGAGATGCTGCAGTTGATGCGCGACCAGTTCCACCGCTTCGTCGAGGACAAGGTGCGGCCCAACGCCCATGAGTGGCACCTGAAGGACGTGCTGATCCCGATCGAGCTGGTCGAGGAGCTAGCGGAACTGGGCGTCTTCGGCCTCACGGTGCCGGAGGAGTCCGGTGGGCTCGGGCTCGGCAAGGTGGCGATGTGCGTCGTCACCGAAGAGCTGTCGCGCGGCTACATCGGCGTCGGCTCGCTGGGCACGCGCTCGGAGATCGCGGCCGAGCTCATTCGTCTGGCCGGCACTGAGGAACAGAAGGCCGAATGGCTGCCGCGCATCGCCTCGGGCGAGGTGCTGCCGACGGCGGTCTTCACCGAGCCGAATACAGGCTCCGACCTCGCATCGCTCAGCACACGGGCGGTCAGAGATGGCGACGTCTACCGGATCACCGGCAACAAGACCTGGATCACCCATGCGGCGCGCGCCGATGTGATGACGCTGCTCGCGCGCACCGGCGATCCGAAGGACGGCTACCGGGGCTTGTCGATGTTCATCGCGCCTAAGCCGCGCGGCACCGACGAGAACCCCTTCCCGGCCGAGGGCATGAGCGGCGGCGAGATCGAGGTGCTCGGCTATCGCGGCATGAAGGAATACGAGCTCGCCTTCGACGGTTTCGAGGTGCCGGCCGACTGCCTTCTCGGTGGCGCGGAAGGCGAGGGCTTCAAGCAGCTCATGGCGACCTTCGAGTCGGCGCGCATCCAGACCGCCGCGCGCGCCGTGGGCGTGGCGCAGAACGCGATGGAGCTCGGCCTCGCCTATGCGAGCGAGCGCAACCAGTTCGGCAAGCCGCTCACCGCCTTCCCGCGGGTCGCCGGCAAGCTCGCCTGGATGGCGGTGGAAACGCAGATCGCGCGCCAGCTCTCCTACTTCGCCGCGCGCGAGAAGGACTCAGAGCGGCGCTGCGACATCGAGGCGGGGATGGCCAAGCTCTTGGCGGCTCGTGTCGCCTGGGCCAACGCCGACAACGCGCTGCAGATCCATGGCGGCAACGGCTACGCCCAGGAATACGAGATCTCCCGCGTGCTCTGCGACGCCCGCATCCTCAACATCTTCGAGGGTGCCGCCGAGATCCAGGCCCAGGTGATCGCCCGCGGGCTGCTGGAACGGCGGAACTAACCCCCACCATCCAGAGCGTCACCCCGGACTTGATCCGGGGTCCATTCGAGAGCTGATCGCGATCTCAGGCCGATCCGGCTGAAACACCGTATGGACCCCGGCTCTTCGGCCGGGGTGACAGTGGAGTGGTGGTGGAGTGATGATCCGCTAGCTCGCCGCCTTCGCCTTGGCGATCACCGGCGCGCAGTTCACCGGGAAGTTCACCGAATTGGCGATATAGCATTCGTGATGTGCACGCTCGTGGAGCGACTTGGCCAGGGCCGCGTCGCTTTCGGCGGTGATCTTCACCACCGGCCGTAACGTCACTTCGGTGAAGCGACCGCTGCCCGGCTCCTCGACCATGATGCCCTCGGCCGTGTCCTCGTAATGGGTCACGACGACGCCCTTCACCGCGCAGAGGTGGAGATACCACAGCATGTGGCACGACGAGAGCGCGGCGACGAGCATGTCCTCGGGATTGAGGCGGCCGGCGTCGCCGTGGAAGGCCGGGTCCGCGGAGGCCGGGATCGGCGGCTTGCCCGGCACGCGGATCTCGTGGGCGCGGGCGTAGTCCTCGTAGCCGGTCGTCGCGCCCGACCAGACGGTGGTGGCGGTGTAGCGATGTTCCTTGGTCATGCGCTCGTCCCGTGACCGTCTCATCCGGGCGCGACTATGGAGCGCTTGACAAGACAAGTCGATTGTCGATTGCTGGGCGCCACACTTTCGAGCCATAACGAGTGACCCGTCGATGATCAATGCCGAGCTCTTCGCCGCCTTCGTGGCAGCGTCCGTCGTCCTGGTCCTGATCCCGGGCCCGATCGTGACGCTTGTGATCGCGCATTCGATTGCGAACGGCACGCGCACGGGCCTCATCTCGGTGGCGGGGGCGACGCTGGGAAATGCCGTCCTGGCGATGGGCGCGGTGTTCGGCCTCACCGCCGTTCTCGCGGTTATGGCGGACCTGTTCGACTGGCTGCGCTGGGCCGGTGCGGCCTATCTCATCTATCTGGGGCTGCGGCAGTGGCGGGACGCGATCTGGGCGCCGATGGCGGTCGCCGCTGCAGGCTCGGCCGAAACGCCGCGCGGCCGCAGCGTTTTTCTCCAGGGCCTCATCGTCTCGGTGACCAACCCCAAGGGCTTGCTGTTCTACGGCGCCTTCTTCCCACAATTCGTCGACCCGGCGCTGCCGGTCGTCCCGCAGTTCGCGGTAATGGGCCTCGCCTTCGTAGTGATTGGTCTGATCAGCGACGGCGGCTACGCGCTGCTCGCCGGGCGCGCCAGAAACATGCTGCGGGGTGGTTGGCGCGCGCGGATACGCAGCGGCGTCACCGGAACGTTGCTGATCGGCACGGGCGCAGCGATCGCGCTGACCCGGCGTGCCTCTTAAGACGACTTTCTCTTCAGTCGCCTTTAGGGCCGCCGTTCATTCCGCCGCCGCCGCTTCGCCCGCTGTCAGGCGCGCGATAGCATCGTCGGTGCTCATGACGTCGGCGAAGACCTGGCAGAGCGCGCCCAGCGAATTGTTGTGGTCCGCATCGGTGAGCGCCGCGTTGGCGTCGTGGACCATGACCGTCCGAAAGTTCCGCATCATGGCGTCGCGGGCGCTCGACTCGCAGCAGACATTGGTGAGCGTGCCGGTGATGAGCACGGTGTCGCGGCCCTCGGCGCGCAGGCGCGCTTCGATGTCGGACGAGCCCTGGATGAAGGCGGAGAAGCGGTTCTTGTAGAGCTGCCAGTCCTCGGGCGCGGTTTCGAGCTCGTGCCACAGCGGGTGGCCCGCGCCGCCCTCGCGGAGATGCTCCAGCATCGCCTCGCGGCGCTCGGGCGAGAACATGTCCATCATCATCACCGACCAGGTCTCTGTGATGTCGTCGGGGAAGTTGTTGGTGACCCAGGCGACGCGCCCCCCGGCTGCGCGGGTGGCGGCGGCGAGGCGGTTGATGTTGGGCACGATCTCACGCGCCACCGGGACCTCGCCCGCCATGTCCGGGGAGACGAAATAGTTCTGCATGTCGATCACGACGAGCGCGGTCTTGGCCGGGTCGAGCGTGTCGAAGATGTGATGCCGGCCGCCGCGGCGCTTCTCGATATTGTCGAGCACATGGGGCGGGAGCGCGAAGTTGTGCATGGCGTGGGTCTCCGGGATCGGCAGGGTTGTTGATCAGTCTAGCACAATTCGCGGGACGACAAGTCGGCTCGGATCGCTTGACCGGCTGGACGGCATCGGGATTTATGCTGGTCCGTTGCACCTGTCACCGGAGGCTGGTCGCCGATGTTTGCGCTCAACACCGATCTCTTCATCGCCTTCTGTCTTGCCACCACGGCGCTCGTCCTGCTGCCGGGGCCGGTCGTCACCCTGGTGATCGCCAATGCGGTTGCCCATGGCCGACGCACCGGGCTCGCGACGGTGGCGGGGGCCAGCACCGGCAATGCGCTTCTGGTGGCGGCGGGGGCGCTGGGGCTTACCACGTTGCTCGCGCTTCTGGCGGATATCTTCGAATATGTGCGCTGGGTGGGCGTGGCTTATCTGATCCATCTCGGTCTTCGGCAGTGGCGCGAAGTGGTGCGGGCGAGCACCTCGCCCGGGACCATCGCCATTCCGCGCGGGCGCAGCGTCTTCGGTCAGGCCTTCGTGGTCGCGATCACCAACCCGAAGACGATCCTCTTCTACGCCGCGTTCTTCCCGCAATTCGTCGACCGCGAGCTCGCGATCGCCCCGCAGCTGGTGGCAATGAGCGTGGCTTTCGTGGTGATTGGGATTGTCTTCGACAGCACCTATGCGCTGCTTGCCGCGCGCATCCGGCCGTTGCTGATGGGAGAGCGGCGCACGCGGATTCGCAACGGGCTGACGGGCTCGCTTCTGATCGGCACGGGGATCGGCCTCGCCCTCGCCCGGCGCGGCAGCTGACCGGCCGGGCCGACGGGCGCGTCGTCAGCGGTTCACGTAGATCGTGATCTCGTTGTATCGGCCGCAGGCGTTCTCGCGCTGCCAGTTGTTGGTGCGAAGGTCGGTCAACCCGAGATAGCGCTTCAGGTCGTCGGCGACCCCGGCATCGTGGTCGGGACAGCGCAGGATCACCGTGTTCAGGCTCGACGTATGCTGCTCGTATTGGCAGCGCACGGTCATGCCCAGACGGCGCAGCATGGCGCAGTAGTCGCGCGCCGGCGTCGATTTGGTCCTGATCCAGACCTTCCGGCCATTGAGGGCGTTCAATGCCGGCGGAATGGCGCCGAGTTGCGGGCCGCCGGAGCCGCCACCCTGAGAGCTGCCGCCCTGGCCGCCGCCACCTTGCCCGCCGCCAGGATCGCCCACGCCGGGATCACGGCCGCCGCCCTCGGCGCCGCCACCGGTACCGCCACCCCCGGTTCCGCCACCCCCGGTTCCGCCACCTTGGCCGCCGCCCTCGCCTTCGCCTTCACCCACGGCGCTGCCGCCGCCGCGGCTGCCACCGCCGGCATTGGCGCAATAAAAGGTCTGCGTGAAGCGGCTCGTGCCCTGGCGGATCGTCTTCTTTGCAAAGCTGACGAACCGCATCTGCGGCCCATAGAGTGGGCCGCTGGTATGCGTGAAGCGGCGCTGGATCACCGGCCGGCGGACGCTGCCGCTCTTGTTGCGGCCGCTCCAGGTGAGGCGTCGGTCGGCGCTGAAAGCGTACAGGTAGAAGACGCGGTTGTGGGTGCGCATATTGCGGGTCGCGCTGGCGCCGGCGCGGATCACCATCCAGGCGCGGGTGATCCAGAAGCCGTCCGGATCGCGGACCCGGCGCGCGACGTAGATCAGCCGGTTGCAGCGGTTGTGCACCGTCAGCGTGTAGGGGAAGGACTGGGCGCCCGCGTCACGCGGGGCAATGCTCATGGCGGCCGGGGCAGCGAGGCACAGCGCGGCGAAGGCGAGCGTGGTGTTGCGTGACCACATCCGCATCTTGATCTCCCTTTCCGTCTTCGATTGGGTCGTTGCCCGGCAGCGGGCGTCAGGCGTGTTCGGCGGCTTTGGCGAAACTAGCTTTGGCGAAACTATAAGCAATCGCGCTCGCTCTCGACAATCGCCGGTGCGCAAAATTTGCGGGCCATTCAGCTGGAAAATATATCTGGTGGGTCGGTTCACCTGACAAATGACACCCATGGCAATGGATCTCATTTGTCAGGATCGGGCCACTAGAAAATCTGCAGCACCCAATAAACCGGCCATATTATGGCGAAAAAAGCGGCCTTGATGCCGAGCCACAACGTCGCGCTCAGACAGTCGCCGAAATCGCCGCAGCTCGGCCAGCCGCGCACGACGATCCAGGCGAAGGTCGCCGCCGCGCCGGCAAACCAACCGAGTGCCGACCAGATGCAGCCGTCGGGCATGCGCTCGTACCCGGCGCCGCCATGGATCGGCCGCCGCCAGCGAAACCGGGGGGCGTCTTTTCTGCCGCGCCCCTTCTTGTCACGCCCTTTTTTGTCACGCCCGTTTTCGTCACGTATGGCCAATGCGGCCTCTTCGGTCTTGCGCGCGGGACTGGCCGTCAAAGGGAACATCCATTTGTGCGCGCCGCGCAAGAAAAACAAGCCTTGCCGCGAGGCGCAGGTGGTCGTGCGCACCGTCGATCGCGTCGGTGATCATGCGGGCTGGCGCCAGCGGGCCGCTTTGGGCAGGATGGCGCCCATCACACAAACGCGACCGGGACCATGAACGCGACCGGGACCATAAATGAGACCGAAAAAGGGGAGGCCCATGTCATGAAGATCTTCGTGGTGGCGACGCGGACCGGCGATCCGGACGAGATCGCCAAGTTGCTGGAGCCGGAAGCCAAGATGGCGTTGGAGATGGTGGCGGACGATTTCGTCCGCGAGATCTACAGCCGCAAGGACGGTCAGGGCGCGGTGCTCTGCGTGGAAGCCGACAGTCTGGAGGATGCCCAGGCGCGGCTGGGCAAGCTGCCGCTCGTGGAAGCAGGCTTGCTGACGGTCGAGTACTATCCGGTCGGCGCCTACCGCGCGATCGTGGCGGCGGCGAATGCCTGAGACTGTAACTGTAAGCCTGAGGTGAGTACGTTGGCAGCCGGTGCGCAGGCGGCGTAGGGTGGCGTGATGTCGACAGTCGCTCCCGTTCTGATGGTGATCCTGCTGGCCGCGGTGGTGGCGGTGCTGCTCGTCGGCGTCTTCGCCATGGCGCGCGGCGGCGCCTTCAACGCCAAGTACAGCAACAAGCTGATGCGCGCCCGGGTGGCCCTGCAGGCGCTGGCGATCCTGCTGCTGGGGATCATCTGGCTCGCCTTCCGCACGTAAGGACGGCGGCGAACGGGGACCGGGCCGAACATGGTCAAGCTCAACAAGATCTACACGAAGACAGGCGACAAGGGCGAAACGGGGCTCGGCGACGGCTCGCGGGTGCCCAAGCATGCGGCGCGGGTTGCCGCCTACGGCACGGTCGACGAGACCAATGCGGTGCTGGGCCTGGCCCGGCTGGAGACGGCGAAGCTCCACGATGGCGGCGCGGCCGAGGCGATGCTGGGGCGGATCCAGAACGACCTCTTCGATGTCGGCGCCGATCTCTGCACGCCGGAACAGGAGAACCCGGCCTACCTGCCGCTCCGCGTCACGGCGGACCAGGTCGCCCGGCTCGAGGCCGAGATCGACACGATGAATGCCGAGCTGAAGCCGCTGGAGTCGTTCATCCTTCCCGGTGGCGGGGCGGCGGCCGCATGGCTGCATCTGGCGCGCACCACGGCCCGCCGCGCCGAACGCCTGATCACCGAGCTGGCGGAGGACGAGACCATCAATCCGCAGACGATCGCCTACATGAACCGGCTGTCCGACCACCTCTTCGTGATGGGGCGCTTCCTGAACGACAAGGGCGCGGCCGACGTGTTGTGGGTCCCCGGAGCGAACCGATGAGTGCCAATCGATGAGCGCAAACCGATGAGCGGCACGACAAATACTCAGATTCTGGTGCGCGAGATCCCGACGGGCGCGCTGACGCAAGCGCATTTCGAGACCGTCGAGGCGCCGATGCCGGCGCCGGTCACGGGCGGCGTGCTGGTGCGCCACATCCTGCTGTCGCTCGATGCGGCCAACCGTGCCTGGATGCAGGGCGACACCTACCGCAAGGCCGTGGTCGCGGGCCAGGTGATGGACGGCTACGGCGTCGGCGAGGTGGTGGCCTCCGAGGATGAGGGCTTCGCGCCGGGCGATATCGTCGCCGGTGCATTCGGCTGGCAGCAATACGTGGCGCTGCCGGGCCGCGCGCTCATAAAGCTGCCGGGCGGCTACCGGCCGCTCAGCCATTTCCTCTCGGTGCTGGGGATCGCCGGGCGGACGGCCTATCACGGGCTCATGTGGATCGGCGAGCCCAAGGACGGCGACACCGTCGTCGTCTCCGCCGCGGCGGGATCGGTCGGCCAATATGTCGGCCAGATTGCCAAGCTCAAGGGCTGCCGCGCCATCGGCATCGCCGGCGGCCCTGAGAAATGCGCGTTCCTGACGGACGAGCTCGGCTTCGATGCGGCCGTCGACTACAAATCCGAACATGTGCGGAAGCGCCTGGCCGCGCTCGCGCCCGACGGCATCGATGTCTATTTCGACAATGTCGGCGGTTCGATCCTGGAGGCGGCGCTCTTCACCATGGCGCAGTTCGGCCGCGTCGTTTGCTGCGGGGCGATCTCGCAATACGACACGACCGAGATCGAGAGCCCGCGCGGCATCCCCGGCGTGATCGTCTTCAAGCGCCTCAAATTGCAGGGCTTCATCGTCTCCGATTTCGCCGACAAGGACGCCGAGGCGAGCCGCGACCTCATGGCCTGGACGGCGGAGGGCAAGCTCAAGGTGGTCGAGGATGTGCTCGAGGGGCTGGAGCGTGCGCCCGAGGGCCTGATCGGGCTGCTGCACGGCGACAATATCGGCAAGCGGATGGTCCGCATCGGCCCCGATCCGGACTGAGCGAGCGGCGTTTTGCTCTCAGGTTGCCCTCGGGAATTGTCCCTTTTTCGGCGGTTTGGCGCCTCGTCCGCGCGGCGACCTAGCTCCGTTGACACGCTCCCGTCATAATCCTAATGTTGCGCTGCAAAAAACTGCGGAATGTGTCATTTCGCAGGCTGTCCAGGTGAGAACGAGGTCGCCGGGCTTCGCGGGGGAAGCGCCGGCCTTTCCTTTCGATTGAGCGAGCAGCGGCCCTGATCGGGGGTCCGGAGGTATGCGATGAAGGTCCTGGTCGGGGTCAAGCGCGTGATCGACTACAACGTCAAGATCCGCGTCAAATCCGATGGCAGCGGCGTCGAGACGCAGAACGTCAAGATGTCGATGAACCCGTTCGACGAGATCGCGGTGGAAGAGGCGATCCGCATGAAGGAGGCCGGCACGGCGGAGGAAATCGTCGCCGTCTCGATGGGCCCGCAGCAGTGCCAGGAGACGATCCGCACGGCGCTCGCCATGGGGGCCGACCGCGGCATCCATGTGCTGACCGACGACCCGCTGGAGCCGTTGGCCGTCGCCAAGCTGCTGAAGGCGATCGTCGACGAAGAAAAACCCGAGCTCGTCATCCTCGGCAAGCAGGCGATCGACGACGACGCCAACCAGACGGGCCAGATGCTGGCGGCGTTGCTCGGCTGGTCGCAAGGCACCTTCGCCTCCAAGATCGATAAGGCGAATGGCGAGGTCAACGTGACGCGCGAGGTCGATGGCGGGCTCGAGACCGTGACGCTGAAGATGCCCGCCGTCGTCACCACCGATCTCCGCCTGAACGAGCCGCGCTACGCGTCGCTGCCCAATATCATGAAAGCCAAGAAGAAACCCATCGACGCGAAGAGCCCGGGCGATCTCGGCGTCGATACGGCGCCGCGGCTCGAGACGCTCAAGGTCTCCGAGCCGCCGAAGCGCGAAGCGGGCGTGATGGTCGAGGATGTCGCCGCGCTGGTGGCCAAACTCAAGAACGAAGCGAAGGTGATCTGATGTCTGTGCTGGTCATCGCCGAACACGACAACGCCGCGATCAAGCCGGCGACGCTGAACACCGTGGCCGCCGCGAGCGAGATCGGCGGCGATGTTGCCGTGCTGGTCGCAGGCGAAGGCTGCGACGCCGCTGCCGAGGCCGCGACCAAGATCGCGGGCGTCTCCAAGGTCCTGAAGGCCGACGGTGCGCATCTGGCCCATGGCCTCGCCGAGAACCTGGCGCCTCTGGTTGCCAAGCTCGCCGAGGGCTACAGCCACGTGCTGGCGCCGGCCACCACCTTCGGCAAGAACGTGGCGCCGCGCATCGCGGCCCTGCTCGACGTGCAGCAGATCTCCGAAATCTCCAAGATCGACGGACCCGACACCTTCGAGCGGCCCTTCTATGCCGGCAACGCCATCGCCACGGTCAAATCGAACGATGCGATCAAGGTCATCACCGTGCGCGGCACGGGCTTCGATGCGGCCGCCGCCGAGGGCGGCTCGGCCAGTATCGAGAGCGTCGATGCGGGCGCCGATGCGGGGCTCTCGAGCTTCGTCGGCCAGGAGCTCACCAAGTCCGACCGGCCGGAGCTGACGACGGCCAAGATCATCATCTCGGGCGGCCGCGGCATGCAGTCGGGCGAGAACTTCACCCTGCTCGAGGCGGTCGCCGACAAGCTCAACGCCGCGATCGGCGCCTCGCGCGCCGCGGTCGATGCGGGCTTCGTGCCGAACGACTATCAGGTCGGCCAGACCGGCAAGGTCGTGGCGCCCGAGCTTTACATCGCGGTCGGCATTTCCGGCGCCATCCAGCACCTCGCCGGCATGAAGGACAGCAAAGTCATCGTGGCGATCAACAAGGACGAGGAGGCGCCGATTTTCCAGGTCGCCGACTACGGACTGGTCGCCGATCTGTTTAAGGCGTTGCCCGAGCTCGCCGAAGAGCTCGGCAAGGCCGGCGCGTGAGCGCAGGCGCTCAGGAGGAGTTCGTCGCCTAATGAATATCAAGAAGATCGGCGTCATCGGCGCGGGCCAGATGGGCCACGGCATCGCCCATGTGGCGGCGCTCGCGGGCTACGACGTGCAACTCTCCGACATCTCCGAAGAGGCGCTTGCCCACGCGGTGGAGACCATCGAGGGCAACATGATGCGCCAGGCCCGGCGCGGACTGATCAAGGATGACGAGCGGGCCCCCGCGCTGAAGCGCATCCACACCGGCACCGGCTATGACGCGTTCAAGGACTGCGACATCGTCGTCGAGGCCGCGACCGAGAACGAGGCGGTCAAGCGCGAGATCTACAAGGAGCTGTGTCCGCACCTGAACCCGGATGCGATCGTCGCCTCCAACACCTCGTCGATCTCGATCACGCGGCTGGCCGCGGCGACCGACCGGGCCAACAAGTTCATGGGCATGCACTTCATGAACCCGGTGCCGATGATGGCGCTGGTGGAGCTGATCCGCGGGCTTGCCACCGACGAGGATACGTTCTCCACGGTGCGCGAGCTTGCCGGCGCGATGGGCAAGACCGTCGCGGTTTCCGAAGATTTCCCGGCCTTCATCGTCAACCGCATCCTGCTGCCGATGATCAACGAGGCGGTCTATACGCTTTACGAGGGCGTGGGCTCGGTCGAGGCGATCGACGTGGCGATGAAGCTCGGCGCAAACCACCCGATGGGTCCGCTCGAGCTGGCCGATTTCATCGGCCTCGATACCTGTCTTGCGGTGATGCAGGTGCTCTATGACGGGCTGGCGGACTCCAAATACCGGCCCTGTCCGCTGCTGGTGAAATATGTCGAGGCAGGCTGGCTCGGCCGCAAGGCGGGCCGCGGCTTCTACGACTATTCGGGCGACGTGCCGGTGCCGACGCGGTAGCTGCCGCCACGCCCCTCGATTGTGCCGGCCCGGCGTGACCGATTGGTGATCGCCCCGGTTTCGCGCTAACGTGGGCGCGCTCCCAAGCCATATTGGGAAGATCGCCGGTGGCAAATGAGCGCGTCCAACGCAAGCTGACCACGATCCTCGCGGCCGACGTCGAGGGCTACTCCCGCCTGATGCGTGCCGATGAGGAGGGAACGTTGGCGACGCTCTCGGCTTACCGTGAGGTGATCGACAGGCTGATCGCGCGCCACGAGGGCCGCATCTTCAACACCGCCGGCGACAGCGTGATGGCCGAGTTCACCAGCCCGGTCGAGGCGGTGCGCTGCGCGGTTGCCTGCCAGGACGCGGTCGCCGGCAGTAATACCGAGCTTGCCCAGGACCGTCGCCTCATGTTCCGCATCGGCATCAATGTCGGCGACGTGATGACGCGCGACGGCGATTTGTTCGGCGACGGCGTCAACGTGGCCGCCCGCCTCGAGGGGCTCGCGCCGCCAGGGGGCGTATGCGTGTCGGGCAGCGTCTACGAGCAGGTCAGGCGCACACTCGCGCTCGACTTCGAGGCGCTGGGACCGCAAACGGTCAAGAATCTCGACGAGCCGGTGACGGCTTATCGGTTGGCCCCAGGCGCGGCCAAGGTCGGGACGGGACGCGCGGCAAAGGCCAAGGCCCGCGCCCGTCCCGCGAGGTTGGCGCATCGCGGCGCTGGCGGCCGCAGCGGCGGCGATCGTCGTCGTCGCGGCGGTGCTGTTGTGGCCGACCCGGGGGACCGGACCGGTCACGGGCAAGCCCTCGATCGCCGTGCTCGCCTTCGCGAACCTTTCGCGGAATCCGAAGGAGAACCATCTCGGGCCCGGCATCGCCGGCGACGTCTTCACCGATATCGCCAAGTCTCCGGGGCTGCTGGTGGCTCCCTGGGAGGTATCGAGGCGGATCGACCCCGGCGCGGATCCGGCGGTTGTCGGGCGCCGGCTCAACGTGATCTACGTGCTGACCGGCGACATCCGCCGGACCGGCGGCGGATTGCGCGCGCGCGTGCGTCTGGTCGATACGCGACGGAGCCGCAGCCTTTGGGCCGACCGCTACGACCGCACACTGACGCAGATCCCCGACCTCCCGGCTGAGATCGCGAGAAAGGTGCTGGCCGCGCTCAAGCTCAAGTCGACCGGCGCGAGACGAACCCGCTCGCCCAACACCGAAGTCTACAATCTGCTGCTGCAGGCGCGGGCGGAGACCGAGAGGATCACACCCAAGGCAAATGCCGCGGCGATCGCGCTGCTCGAACGGGCAATCGAGCTCGATCCCGATTACGCGCGGGCTTACGCGGAGCTGGCAGTCCAGCATTTCTGGAAGTGGAACTTCGGAGGTGCCCGCGATCCCGCGATCCTCGACCGCGGTGTCGAGATTGCCAGGAAGGCCATCCGCATCGATCCGACACTGGCCGACGCCTATGCGGCCCTCGGCACCTTGCATCGCTGGCGCCGGCACCACGAAGCGGCGCTTGCCGCCTACACGCAAGCGATCAAGCTCGATCCCAACAACGGGGAAATCCTGTCGCGTATCGGTTTCACGTACATGATGGCGGGAGATCCTGCCAAAGGCCTGAAATACATCGGCGACGCGCGCCAACGCACCACATACGAGCCGTGGACCTACGCGTTCTGGGCCGCGGAGTGCTACTACTACCTCGATCGAAACGAGGACGCGCTTCGAGAGGTCAAGGCCTCGATCGCGCGCAACCCTCGGGTGTTCGCCACGTTTCGCTTCCTGTCGATTGTGCTGTTCGAATTGGGCCGGCTGGACGAGGCAAAGGCGGCGAAGGCGGAAGCGCTCCGTCTCAATCCGCGGGTCTCGATCGGCTATATCAAGCGCATCCTGCCACTCAAAAACCCGGCCGATTTGGAGCGCCAGATCCGCGCGATGGGCGCGCTCGGCTACAAGGATTAGCGCCGACGCAGCGCATTGGACGAATTTCCGTCTCAACGCGGTGGAAGGCAGGCTGCAAATGCGCTAACACCGTGACGGGATGCTCATTGCTGTGGGAAAACTCATGGTGGCAGGGCACGTGTTCGAGTGGAATCCGGCGCGCGACGGCGCTCTGTTATGACCGGCGGGCCGCAATACGACCTTGATGCGCTGACGCATCCGGTGCTCGTCGGCCTGCGCGACTATTGGTGGGAGATCGCCGACGGGCGGCCGATGCCGGCGCGGCGCGACTTCGAGCCGCTCGACATCACCGACATCCTGCCCCATGTCGTGTTGTTCGACGTCGAGGGCGACCCGCCGCGCTTCAAGTTCCGCCTCGCCGGCACGGCGGCGACCGGGCGCGCCGGCGTCGATCCGACCGGGCGCTATTTCAACGACTTCCCCGACAGCGCGGTCGCGATCGAGCGCATGGCCGCCTGCGTGCGCGACCGGCGGCCCTATTTCGTGGTCGATGCCTTCGTCTGGTCGGACAAGCCGAGCCTCTACTACCGGACGCTCGCCCTGCCGATGGGCGACGACAGCGAGACCGTCGACATGCTGATCTCCGCCACGGTGATCGAGGAAGAATAGGTTTAAGTCAGCGCTCGGACGTGAGAATGCGCGTCTCCGCGCCCTCGACGACGAGCGCGGTCAGCACGCCGGAGACGAAGGCGCCGGTGTCGATGCCGATGCGGTTGGGCAGGATCTCGGGCGTCCAGCTGATCGTGTGGCCGTGCACCACCCGCGCCGCATGGTCGGCGTCGGAGTTCAGGAAATCGTCGCGGATCCACATGAGGTCCTCGTCGTCCTGGGCGTCCAGCGGGACGTCGGGGCGGATGCCGGCATGCACGAACAGATAGCCGCCCTCCTGGTGGCTGAGCGCCAGGTCCTTGAAGAAGCCGAGATGCTGCCTGGGGATCGCATCAGAGAGCTCGGCACGCAGGCTGCGCAGCGTCTCCGGATCGAAATCCATCCAGTTGCCGGGCTCGATGCCGTAGCTCGCGATCGTGGTCTCCGCCCCGTTGAAGAGCCAGCCGAGACCGTCGCCGTCGCCGACCAGGAACTTGGTCATGTAGTCTTCGTGGTTACCCTTGAGGCAAATCTCCTCGAAGCCGTCGAGCGGCTCGTTGAGCAGCATCTCGATGACGCCGAAGGAATCCGGGCCGCGATCGACGTAGTCGCCCAGATAGACCACGACCTTGCGCTTGATCCCGGCTCTTTTGACGGCCCGCTTGCCGTCTTTTGCGATCTTCCTGCGGAGCGTGGTCAAGAGATCGGCGCGGCCGTGGATGTCGCCCACGGCATAGACCCGGGTGCCGTCGGGCACCCGGTATAGCGGCGGATCGGCCGCTTCGGTGGGGAGGTCCGTCCGCTTGGTTTTGGCGGACGCGGTCGCTCGGGACATCCGGCTAATGTAGGGATCGCTCTGCCGCTGTGCCAGCTTGGAGGCCCAGAGCAGGGCGATTCCGCCTAGCTTTGTTCTGGGTTTTGCTGGGCGCTTTGCGGGGGGCTTTGCTGGGGTTTCGGTGGTTGGGAGGCGGCCCGCTTGCCCGGCTTTGGCGTCTTGTGGGATGTGCCGGGCTTGAAGGCCGCCCAGCGCTCGCGTCCGCCGTGGTTGTCGAGGAAGCTGATCAGCGCGGCCACGACCTTGCGGTCATGCGCCTTGCCGACCTCGGCGAGCAGGGTCTCGATCGCCGCGTCGAGGTCGACGCCGTGGCGGTAGGCGCGCTCGCTGGTGAGCGCGACGAAGGCATTGGCGACCGCGACGATGCGTGCGGTGACGAGGATGTCCGCGCCCTTGAGGCCCGGCGGGTGGCCGCTGCCGTCCCAATGCGCTTGCACCTGGCGCAGCGTCTTGACGACCGGGCCGTCGAAATCGACGCCGTCGAGCAGGTCGGCCGTGGCCTGGATGCCGTCGTGAACCTGACGCATCTCGTCGGCGGTCAGTGCGCCCTGCTTGGTGAGGATCTCATGGGGCACCAGGATCTTGCCGAGGTTCATGAGCTGGCCGGCATATTCGGCGGCCTGGCAGTGGTCCTGGTCGAGCCCCATCTCCTCGGCGACGGCGCGGGCGATGAAGGCGGTGCGTTCGGAATGATGCGCCGCGTTGGGATCGCGTCGGTCAACCACGGCGACCAGCGCGCCGACGAGATCGCGCAGGCTCTTCATGCGGCCCTCGCGCTCGGTGACGGCTGCGGTCACGTCCTCTTCGACTACCAGCACGCCGCGCGGCAGATCGCGCTCGAGCGCCAGCGGAATGTGCTTGGTCTGATAGACCATCTCCTTGTCGTCAACCTCGACGCGGTGGACGTCGGCGATCTGGCGGCCTTCCTCGGCGGCCTCGCGGTTGAGGCGCTGCAGCACCTTGGCGCGGATCGGGCCGACCACGGATTCGAGCGACTTGCCGATCATGTCGCTGCTCTGCATGCCCGAGCGGCGCGCCGCCTCGGCATTGGCGAACTGCACGCGCGTGGCGGCATCGGCGATCAGGATGGCGTTGGGCTGGGCGTCGGTCAGCAGGCTCAAGAAATTGCGCTGGTGCTCGAAGCGGTCGGCCATGTCGCGGAACTTCGCGGCGGCGGCGGTGGCGCGGCGCGAGGCGCCGTGGCGCCACAGGCCGAGCACGGCCGCACCGACGATGACGACGCCGAGCAGGAGGAAGATGAGCATGCGCCGCGCCCGCGAATCGCTCGGGCCCAAAGCCTCGTCGCGGTCGATCTTGTGCAGCAGCACCCAGGGCGCGGTCTTCAGCGTGCGGCTGGTCACCAGCACGTCGTTGCCGCGGTAGTCGCGCCGGATCGCGAAGTCGCCCGGATTGGCGAGCGCGAAGGCGGCGGCGAGCTTGGGCGTGTTCTGGGCCAGCGAGCGCTCCAGCGGCTTGGCGCCATCGGCGAGCGGCGAGATGTAGGTGATCACCGAGCCGTTGCGGCGGATCAGCACCGTCTCCTGGGTGCCGCCGGGCAGGCCTGGCTGTTTCAGCAGCGGGTAGAGCTCGGCCGATACCGGCTTGATGCCGAGCACGATGCCGATCTGCCGGTCGTGCTGGATGCCGATGATCGGTCGCACGAAAGCGATCGAGATCTTGCCCGAGGGCGCGCGGAAGGGCCCGTAGAAGCCCGCCTTGCCGCGCGGCAGCCGGCCGATGAAGGTGCGCAGATCGGTTTCGATCGGCGGGAAGTGACCCGTCGAAACGAGAATGTGGCCGTTCATGTCCATCAGCGCGAGGCCGGCGACGCCGGTGCGCGGCACGTTGGCGCGCGTATCGGGGCCGAGCGCGCGGGCCTGGAAGCCGGTGCGCGCCGCGGTCACGGTCAGCAAAGTGCCGAGATACTGCGCCTCGGCCGGCTGGGTGCCGCCGCCCGAGCGCCGGTCGAGATTGAGCCGGGTGAAGTAGAGCTTGAGCGCCTGGTTGTCGGCGAGCCCCTCCAGCGTGTCGTTCTGGCGATGCAGCCACGCCTCGATGGCCGAGGCCCGGCTGTCGGCGATGATGCCGAGGCGGACCTGCCAGGCCTGGATGTCGCGGTCGCGCGCTTCGTTCACGAAGCTGAGGACCAGATAAACCGTGACCGCCACGGCGGCGACGATCCCGGCGAAGGTCGCGCCGATCTTGAGCATCATGCGCGGATCGCCCTTCAGATCGAACTGCGGGCCGGTCTTGTCGATGAACGTGCTGGGCTTGGCCGTGGCCGAGGAGGGAACTGCCATGTGCGTCCTGCTGCGGTCGGGAGCGCCGGGCGAAAAACGGCCCGGCCATTGGCTAAAACCCTACGATTGCAGGCGTTAACAATCGATTAACCTTAGGCCGCCAACCGCCCGATTCCGGCGATTCCGCACCCCGTTAACCAGTTCCGTTAAGCGCCCCTTAAGCGACTCGGCCCTAGCTTGGGGCGATCGCGGATGGTGCTGGTCGCGTCCTGGTTGATGGGGTCGCCGATACCACCGCCAAACCGCGCTACGCCGGCCAAAACAAGGCCGGAACAAAAACAACAATGAGTGCGGTCCAGGAGAAATGGCGCAACACCGGGATACTTTCGACCACGAGTTTTCACACGAACCCGTCTGGGGGCGGGTTCTGATCTGGCTTCTCGCCATCGCCCTGGCGATGCTGGTTCTGCTGGCGCTGGCCAACAGCTTCAATCAGGCGCGCGCGGCGAACGGGACCTTGTTCGGCTGGGACGAGAAGCGCTTCGATTCGATCACGCCCTTCACCAAGTGGCGCGGCACGCTCGACCGCTACTTCAAGGAGCGCAAGCTGGAGGACGGCCCGTGCACGTCCTCGCTCTTCAACACCTGCCACCTGCAGGACTGGAAGAAGTTCGTCGGCGGCCTCAAGAGCCAGAAGGCCATGGCGCAGCTCGATGCGGTCAACCGCTACATGAACCGTGCGCCCTACATCACCGACCCGGTCAACTACGGCGTGCCGGACTACTGGGCGACGCCGAAGCAGTTCTTCGTCAAGGACGGCGACTGCGAGGATTACGCGATCACCAAGTATCTCTCCCTGCGCTCGCTCGGCTGGCCGGTGGAGAAGATGCGCATCGTGGTGCTGCAGGACGAGAACCTGCATGTCGCGCATGCGGTGCTCGTGGTCTATCACCAGGGCCGCACCTACGTGCTCGACAACCAGATCGACCAGGTCGTCACCGACGACCGGATCGCGCATTACCGGCCGATCTATTCGATCAACGAGCAGGCCTGGTGGCTGCATCAGCGCCGCCAGACGGCGCAGGCGACGAAGTAGCAGCGCAATTCTTTAAGGTTTGACTGAGCCGCCCCGGCTTCGGCCGGGTCGCCTAGTCGTCGCGTTCGCGCGGGGCGTATTTGTTGAGGATGCGCTGGAGCGTGCGCCGGTGCATGTTGAGCCGGCGGGCGGTCTCCGAGACGTTGCGGCCGCACTGCTCGTAAACCCTTTGGATGTGCTCCCAGCGCACCCGGTCCGCCGACATCGGGTTCTCCGGCGGCGGCGGCAAGGCGTTGCCATGGGCTTCGAGGGCGGCCGCGATCTGGTCGGCATCGGCGGGCTTGGGCAGGTAGTCGACCGCGCCCGCCTTCACCGCCGCCACTGCGGTCGCGATATTGCCGTAGCCGGTGAGCACGATGATGCGGGCATCCTCGCGCGCCTTCTGCAGGGCCGCGACCACGTCGAGCCCGCTGCCGTCGCCGAGGCGGAGGTCGACAACCGCAAAGGCTGGCGGCGAGACTGTGGCCGCGGCCACGCCCGAGGCGACGCTGTCGACCGCCGTCACCTCGTAGCCGCGCTGCTCCATCGCCCGCTCCAGGCGGCGGCGCAGCGGCGCGTCGTCGTCGACGATCAGCAGCGAGCGGTCTTCGGTGCCCTCGCGCAGGTGATCCTCGCTGGCAGATTGGTCGTTCAAACGGCTTCCCCCGTGCTTAGCCCGCCATTGTGGCGCGATTCCACCGAACTTCAACCTCTGCGCCGCCTTTGGGCGCGCTGGCGAAACGAAGCTCGGCGCCGGTGCGGCGCAGCAGGGTGGTCGCGATGAAGATGCCGAGGCCCATATGGCCCTCGTCGTCGCGGCTGGAAATATAGGGCTCGCCCAGCCGGTCGCGCAGATTGGCGGGGAAGCCGGGGCCGTCGTCGCGCACGCGGATGGTGGCGTCGGCGGCGTCCCAGTCGATCTCGACCTCGACGGCGACCCTGGCGAATTGGGTGGCGTTCTCGATCAGGCTGCCGAGCCCGTGGAGCGCCTCGGGGCTGCGCATGACGATCGGCTCGTCGCCCCGGTCCCCCCGGTCCTCGCCGGTCTTGGCGTCCTTATCGTCTTTGCCGGCCGTCTCCGGGCGCAGAATGCGGATCTCGATCGGCCCGCCCATATGCGGCTCGGCGGCCGCTTCGGCGAGGGCGGAGATCGGGATTCGCGCAAAGGGATCGCCCGGATCGGTTTCCGGCCGCTGCGAGAGGCCCGCAAGAATGTCGCGGCAGCGCGCCGACTGCTCGATCAGGAGATCGACGTCCTCGGCGAGCTGCGTGCCTCGTTCGACGTCGTGCTTCATCTCCTTTGCGACGACGGCGATGGTGCTGAGCGGGCTGCCGAGCTCGTGCGCCGCGGCAGCGGCAAGCCCGCCCAGGGCCGAGAGACGCTGCTCGCGGGCGAGCGCCATCTGGGTCGCCGCGAGCGCATCCGACATCTGCCGGGCCTCGCCGGAGACGCTGCCCACATACGCGCCGATGAAGACGATACCGAGCAGCAGCGCCTCCCAGATGCCGAGAAGATAGATCTGCGGCAGCACGAACCGCGCGCCGGCCCACGGGAAGGGCAGGTGCCAGAGCGCGAGCACGGTGATCGCCACGCCCGACAGACATCCGAGTGCGATGGTGCTGGCCCGCGAGAGCACCGTCGCCGAGACGATGACGGGCGCCAGGATGAGGACGGCGAAGGGGTTCTGCAGCCCGCCGGTCAGGTAGAGGAGGACCGTGAGCTGGACCACGTCGTAGGCGAGGTAGAGCACCGCCGCGCGGTCACCCAGGCGGGTGCCGAGCGGCATGCGGACCGTGAGGATGAGGTTGAGCCCGGCCGACGCCCCGATCGGCACCAGCGTCCAGCCGATGGGAAAGTCGAAGCTGAGCCCGTAACGCACGACGGCGAGGCTGACGAGTTGGCCGATGACCGCGAACCAGCGGATATAGACGAGCGTGCGCAGCCGCAGGCGGCCGGCCGGCTCGAAGCGGTCGCGCGGAGCCAAATCGGTCCAGACGCCCTCTGTAGGCGTGTGGGGTGTCGCGGTCGGGTCGGCCATCTCCAGCCCCGGATTACGCCACGGCAAGGCATTGGTGGCGATCGTTCGATCCCGCCGGGTCGCCCGGCCGTGCCGCGGTTAGGCCGCGTTTATGCAGCGGCCACATGGTGGTCAGTGACGCTGGGATACACCATATTGGACGCGTGGACGAGACGGTCATCAAAGCGGTCGCGCTCAGCAAGCGCTACGAAAGCGTGCTGGCGGTCGACCATATCGACATTGCCGTGCCGCGCGGGATGACCGCGGCGCTGCTCGGCGGCAACGGCGCCGGCAAGACCACGACACTCTCGATGCTGCTCGGGCTCCTGGTTCCGACCAGCGGCACCGTCGAGGTCCTGGGCGTCGACATGGTGCGGCGGCGCTATGATGCCTTGCCGCGCATGAACTTCTCCTCGCCCTATGTCGAGCTGCCCAACCGCTTGACGGTGAAGGAGAATCTGACCGTGTTCGGCCGGCTTTACGGCGTCCGGCGGCTGGGCGAGCGGATCGCCGCGCTGGCCGAGAGCCTCGCCCTCACCGCTCTGCTCGACCGGACGACGGGCAAACTGTCGGCGGGGCAGAAGACGCGCGTGGCGCTCGCCAAGGCCTTGCTCAACGAGCCCGAGGTCCTCCTGCTCGACGAGCCGACGGCGTCCCTCGATCCCGACACTGCCGATTGGGTGCGCGGTTTTCTGGAGGACTATCGCGCGCGCACGAAGGCGACGATCCTGCTGGCCTCGCACAACATGGCCGAGGTCGAGCGGCTCTGCCAGAGCGTGATGATGATGCGCGCCGGCGCCATCGTCGACCGCGGCTCGCCCGACGAGCTGATCGCGCGCTACGGGCGGCGCACCCTCGAGGAGGTTTTCCTCGACATCGCGCGCGCTGCGCCGGCGGGCGCCAACGAACCCGTTACGCCTGGCGCTTCGGGTTCGGCGGCGGCGGAGTAGGCGGATGGCGCAGGCCCTCGCCATAACGCCCCGCCAAAGCGGTCTCGCCGGCAGCACGAGGCGCGTCTCGGCGATGATCCTGCGCTACCTCTACATCCTCAAGGGATCGTGGCCGCGCGTGGTCGAGCTCGCCTACTGGCCCACCGTGCAGGTGATCCTGTGGGGCCTGATCTCGGTCTTCTTCACCTCGCATTCGTCATGGCTCGTCCAGGCGGCGGGGGTGCTGATCGCCGGGGTCATGCTGTGGGACGTGCTGTTCCGGGGCGAGCTCGGCGTGTCGATCTCGTTCCTGGAGGAGATGTGGTCCCGCAACCTCGGCAATCTCGGCGTCTCGCCGCTGCGGCCGGCCGAATTCGCCACGGCGCTCCTGGCGATGAGCGCGATCCGCACGCTGATCGGCATCATCCCCGCGACCTTCGTCGCCATCGCGCTCTACGAATATTCGGTCTACGAGATTGGATTGCCGCTGCTCGCCTTCTTCACCAACCTGCTGGTGATGGGCTGGGCCTTCGGTCTGGTGATCTGCGCCGTGCTGCTGCGCTGGGGGCTCGGTGCGGAATCGCTCGCCTGGCTGGCGATCTTCGGCGTGGCACCGCTTTCGGCGGTCTATTACCCGGTCGCGGTGCTGCCGGACTGGGTCCAGCCGATCGCGCTCTCGCTGCCCTCGGCGCATGTCTTCGAGGGCATGCGCGGGGTGATGCTCGAGCACCGCTTCTCGTGGCATCATTTCGGCTGGTCGGTGGGCCTCAACGTCATCTACATGGCCGTCGGTATCGGCTCATTCCTGTGGGCGCACCGGGTGGCGCGCATCCGCGGCCTGCTCCTACAATCCGGCGAGTAGGAATAGGAGCCTTTTGTGGCTGGAGCCGTATCCGCGTTAGCGGAAATATGTCCCCTTACCAATGCAATAGGCGGATGGTGATCCGGGTGCGGGGGGCTTTCAGGGTCACCGCCGCGCGCTTGAAGGACGGCGCGGAGAGCCGCGGCCGGGCGTTGTTCGAAAAGCCGAAGCCCTCCATCGGGATGCCGAGCGTCTTGTCGAAGCGCTTGTTGGCGTTGGCGTCGTGATAGATCGCGATCGCGTAGCTGCCGGGCTTGAGATTGCGGAAGACGTAGGTCGCGGTGTGGCCTTTCACCGCGACGTCGCCGCCGCCGATGGTGCCGCTGCGCTTGGGAAACTTCGCCGGATCGTTGTAGAGCCCCAGGCGCACGAACCCCGTGGCGACCTGGATATTGGTGATGACCACCTCGAGATCGGCCGCGTGCGCGCCGTTGGCGCTTGTGGAGAGACAGAGAACGGCGGTGGCGATGGCGGGCAGGAAACGAATTCGGCGGTCTGGCATTACTCTCGCTCGGGGAGGTCGGATGGGGTTGTTGCGGCGGGCCGGCGCATCATGGCGGCATGATGCAAGGCCAGCAAGGGGACCGCGAAGGGATTGGCGTCTTCATGCGGCGCTCTCGGCCTGTGGTTCGGGCTCGCGCCGCCGCCTATCCCCAGCTCCGACCCGGGCCCAACTCTCACCCAGGCTATGAGTTTCTCTGTTAACGAGAATGGCTTATAACCGGCGGCATCCGGCGGTGGGTGGTTGAACTCACCGCCTTGAGGGCGCATTTCAAGGCAATTCGGTTCAGACCGGGGCACCCAGGCAGGCCATGTCCGAAAAAAACGGCGAAAATCCCCAAGCCTATCTGGCGCATACCAGTCTCGCCTGGTGGCGGGACATCCAGACTGCGCTGGCGACGCTGACCATATTGCCGATCCGCGTGCCGGAGGCTGCGGAAGGCGATGATCGGTCGGGCGTCGGGCGCGCTTTCCCGATCGCCGGGCTCATCATCGGCGTCATCGCGGCGGCGGTCTTCGCGGCGGCGATGGATCTGAAGCTGTGGCGCCTCGTCTCGGCCATCGCCGCGATCATGGTGATCGTCGTGCTGACCGGGACGCGGAACGAGATGGGCGTCGCCGCCTTCGCCGACGCGCTCTACCGGAAATCGAAGCCCAAGGACCGGGTCGCCTCGATGGACCACACCCATCTGGGCGTGCACGGGCTGCTGGCGATCCTGTTCATGGTGACGCTGAAGATCGGACTGATAGCAGCGGCGGCGACGACGATCGATAGCGCTGCCGCGCTGATCGCGGCCTCGGTCGCGGCACGCACGGCGCTGCCGCTCACCACCTTCAATCTGCCGCTGGCCGCCGGCGCGGTCGAGGGCCCGCTGACGGCCAAGGCAAGCCGCGATGCCATGTGGACCGCGGTCGCGCTCGGCGTCGCCTTCGTGCTGCTGTTCCTCGGGCCGCTCACGGGATTCGTCGCGCTGGCCTTCGGTGGGCTGGTCGGCGCCGCCGCGGCCTGGCGGGTGCGGCACGAGCTCGGCGGCTACACGCTCGAGGGCCTCGCCGTGGTCGTCAGCGCCACCGAGATCGCGGTCCTGGTCGCCGCGGTCATCATCCGCTAGCCCCGGCGGCGGACCCATGCAGACGACGCGTTGGTGGTGGATCCGGCACGCGCCGGTGACGACCGATGGCGGCCGGGTCTACGGCCAGCGCGATCTGCCGGCCGACACCTCCAATATCCGCGCCTTCGAGGGGCTTGCCGCGGCGATGCCGCGCCAGGCCGTTTGGGTGACCAGCCATCTCCAGCGCACGGATCAGACGGCGCGCGCCATTGCCGCCGCCGGCGCCGATTTCAGCGAGCCGGCGGTCGAGCCCGATCTCGCCGAGCAGCATTTCGGCGACTGGCAGGGCGAGATCCGCACGGAAGTCTTCGCACGGCACGGCGATCCGCATTCGCTGTGGCTGATGCCGGCGCGCCGTCGCGCGCCCAACGGCGAAAGCTTCGAGGATCTGTGCATCCGCGTGGCGCCGGTGATCGCGCGGCTGACGGAAACCCACGCCGGCAAGGACATCATCGCCGTCGCCCATGGCGGCACGATCCGCGCGGCGCTGCAGGCGGCGATGGGCCTCAGCTACGAAAAGGCGGTCGCGTTCAACACCGACAACCTGTCGCTCACCCGCATCGATCACCTGCGCAACAAGCACGGCGAGGCCTGGCGGGTGATGGGCGTCAATCTGCCGCCGGAAGGACTGGCTCAGACGAAATAGGCGGCGAGTGCGGCGATCGGGGCGGCGAGGAACAACCCCGCGGCGGCGATCAGATAACGCGCACGGCGAAGATCGCCGGCGTCCGCGCGGGCGCGGCCCGCGGGGTTCACCCAGCTGTCGGGCGGTCCCAGCGACAGGCCGAGCGCGCCCGCCACCGCCGCGACCGGCCAGCCATCGTTGAAGCCGGGATAGTTGCGCAGATCGCGCCAGACGCAGCGGATCGCGCGCTCGGCGCTGGCCTTCGGCGTCACCAGCGCCGCCAGGGCGAGAAACGGCGTGGCGAGCCTTGCCGGAATGGCGTTGAACGCCTCGGCAAAGCGGTGGACGGCAAGCCCGAACGCCGAGGACCGCCCGTCGCGCCCGATATCCGCGGAGACCGCATCGGCGACGGCATGGATCAGCAGGCCGGGCAGACCGAGCACCAGGTACCAGAAAGCGGGTCCGACGACGCGGCTGGCGAAGCGCGCGGCGCTCGCCTCGATGGTCGCGCGGGTTACGGCATGGACGTCGTTCTTGTCGGTCTCGCGCGAGAAATGATCGGCGAGCAGCTCGGCGGCAACGCGCGGCCGGCCGAGCGCGCGGCCGACCACGCCGGCGCGCGCGATCGTGCCACGCAGCTCGATCACGAGCGCGAGCACCGCGGCGTCGGCGAGCCAGCCGAGCGGATGGTGGTGGGTCCAGACTTGCAGCGCCCAGCCGGCAAGTCCCGCCAGACCGGCGAAGACCAGCACCAGCAGGGCGCCGCGCACCAGCCGCGTGCCCTCGCCGCGGCTGGCGCGGTCGAGCCGCCGGGCAAGCTCCGCGCCGATGCGGCCGACGATCGCCAGCGGATGGATCGACTGGCCCGCGCGCAGCGGCGG
>CAZBRE010000028.1:5579-9699 GCA_964494065.1 uncultured Alphaproteobacteria bacterium | reverse complement strand
CGATGCGGCCGACGATCGCCAGCGGATGGATCGACTGGCCCGCGCGCAGCGGCGGTAGGGTCACCAATGTTTCCGCCAGAAAGGCGATCAACAGGACCGCCGCGGGCGAGAGGCCCTCGGTCCAGGCGTCGGGGGTCATGGGCGTACTGCCAGGTGTTCTGCTCGATTGGGCTTAGGCGCCGGCTTGGACCGCGTGACCCGTCCGGCGCCGCGCGGGCGATGCTGCCCTAAATCGCGGTCGGGCGTCTAGCGTCGCTTGGCGCGCTCAAGCCGCCGCACGATCGCCATTCGCCGGAGGTCGCGGGCATGGTCCGCCGCGGTCTTGCCGGTGTAGTCGGTGGCCTCTGCGTTGGCGCCGTTGCGAAGCAGGACCTCCACGGTTTCCATATGGCCGTTCTTGGCAGCCAGCATCAATGGCGTCGATCCGAATTTGTCGATCGGATCGGGTCTCGCGCCGGCTTTGAGGATCGCCGCGGCGACCTGGAACCGATTGTACCGGGCGGCATAGTGAAGCGCCGTGTTGCGCTGGGGATCAGCGGCATCGAGGCGCGCATTGTTGCGGATAAGCAGCCGCACGATGGCGAGATGGCCATTTCGCGTCGCGGCCATCAGGCTGGTGATGCCGTGGACGTTGCGCGTGTTGGGGCTGGTCCCCCGGCTGAGCTCGGCGCGGACGGTGGCAAGCTCGCCGTCGCCCGCGGCGACGACGATATCGGGGCCGACCAATATGTTGCCGCCGCCGCCTTCGCTGCCGTCCTGCTCGCGCCGCTCGGCCTGTGCGAACGCCGTCGAAACGCCGGCCAGCAACGCCACGGCTATGATGAGAACGCGCATAAGTACCGGATCTCCTGGGCTGACCTGAGTCTGACGCCAGTCTAGTGTTTCTGCGGTTTGCGGTCGAGCGGCAGCCGGATACGAGTGACCGGTGGTGCGACAGACCGCCTGATTGTTCTACGCCGGAGCGCCCGCCAGGCATCCCGAAGGCGCGGCATCCGGTCGCGCCCGGTGGAGCCGGTCGAGCGGGAGCGTTAGACTGCGCAAGCGGGATTTACGGGAGGGACGATGGCATGGGCGTGAGCCGGGGCCAGTTTCGCATTCTGCGATATCTGATCGCATTGCTCGCGGGCGCTGCGGCCGGGCTTGCGGCCTATCTCATCCTGGGGCTGGACACGCCGCCGAGCGGACCGAGCCGGGTCACCGGGAAGGCGCTGATCGGCGGGTCGTTCGAGCTGGTCGACCAGGACGGCAAGACGCGTACGGATGCCGAGTTCCGCGGCAAGTACATGATGGTCTTCTTCGGCTACACCCATTGTCCGGATTTCTGCCCGACCGGCTTGCAGGCGATGGCCGAAACCCTGGACGCGCTGGGCAAGGATGCGGAGAAGATCCAGCCGATCTTCATCACCATCGATCCCGACCGGGACACGGCGAAAGTGATGAAGGAGTACGTCGCCAACTTCCACAAACGGCTGATCGGCTTCACCGGGTCCGACGCGCAGATCGCCAAGGCCGCCAAGGCCTACCGGGTCTATTACGCCCGCGCGGGCAAGCCCGGGAGCGAGGACTACGTGATGGACCATTCGACCTTCACCTATTTCATGGGGCCGGATGGCAAATACCTCACGCATTTCTCGCACGGCACGCCGCCGAAAAAGGTGGCCGAGCGGATCCGCAAGCTGCTGAAGTAAAGCGCGGCCCAGGTGGTCTTGGTCGTCGGCGCGGGCGGTCTCAGGCCCGGGAATTCAAGCAGCGGCGCCGGCCAGCATCTTCTTCGCGGCCTCGACGGTTTCGGCGCTCAGCCAATCCTCCAGCGTCGGGTCTTCGCCGTCCTCGATCGCGGCACGGATGCGTGTCAGCGCCGACTGCCGCACCGTTCGTTTCACGCTCGCGAACGTGTCGCGCGGTAAGGCGGCCAGTGTCGCCGCCTCCGCGCAGGCGCGCTCCAGCACGGCGTCGGGGGCAACGAGCTCGTCGACCGCGCCCCAGGCGAGCGCCTGTTCGGGGCCGACGAGACGGCCGAACAGAATGAGCGCCCGCACGGCAGCGGGTGGGAGTTCGGCCCGCGCGACCTCGATTGCGGCGACGGGGAAGGGCACGCCCACCTTCACCTCGGTCAGGCCGAGCGAGGCCGGCTCGTTGGTGCAGACCCGGTGGTCACAGGCGAGCGCCAGCACCATGCCGCCGGCGATGGCGTGGCCGTTGATTGCCGCCACGGTCGGACGGGGGAAGCCGTAGAGACCGCCGAAGAGCCGGTTCAGCCCGTCGACCAGCGCGCGCTGCTCCGATCGCCCGTATTGCGGCACCGCCTTCAGATCGAGCCCGGCGCAGAAGGCCGGGCCGGCGCCGGTCACGACCAGGGCTGTTAGGGCGTCGTCGGCGGCGAGCTCGGCAAGCGCCGCGCTCATCGCCTCGACGGCGGCGAGGTCCAGCGCGTTCACCGCGCCCCGCTGCATGCGAAGGACGGCGGTCCCGCCGCGGCGCTCGATATCGACTGTGGCATCGCTCATGACATTGCTCCTGTCATCCCGGCTAGGCCCCCAAAAGGCACCGATCCCGCGGGGGGTCACGAAAAAGTGGCTCCAAAGAATATCTACTTTACGTTTACGTAAACGTCAATACAAAATGACGCAATCCGGGCAAATCCGAGGGTCACGCCGTTGCGTATGAGACACAATTTGCCAAGCCAATTATTCGTATACGGACAATTGAAGTAGAAAATTACCCTTTGATCCTATATCATGTTGCAGTGCAATATCAGCGGCTGGCGGTGCCGGCTGATCCCCACGACGAGGCAACGAGGGCGCATGCTTTATACGCTGTATGACCTTCAACTCGCGGCATGGGAGCCGGTGCGCCAGATGGCCAAGGCGGGCGAGGCGCTGTTCAGCCATCCCTGTCTGCCGTTCTCCTATACCCAGTCGGGCCGCGCAGCGGCGGCGGTCTGCGAGATGGTCGAGCGCGGCACGCGGCGCTACCGCAAGCCCGATTTCGGCATCGACACGGTCACGATCAACGGGCGCGAATTGCCGGTCAAGGAAGTTGCGGTGCTGAAAGAGCCGTTCTGCACGCTCCTCCACTTCCGTCACGAGGGCGCGCATGAGAAGCCGCGCCTGCTCGTCGTGGCGCCGCTCTCGGGGCATTACGCGACGCTGCTGCGCGGAACCGTGAAGGCGCTGCTGCCGGGCCACGACGTCTACATCACCGACTGGATCGATGCGAGCGAGGTGCCGATCGGCTTCGGCCCCTTCGATCTCGACGACTACATCGATCAGGTGATCGTTTGCCTGGAGCATCTGGGCCCCGACACGCATGTCATGGCGGTCTGTCAGCCTTCGGTGCCGGTGCTGGCGGCGATCGCGTTCATGTCGGCCGACGATCATCCCTGCCTGCCGCCGTCGATGACGCTGATGGGCGGGCCGATCGACACGCGCGCCAACCCGACCCAGGTGAACGAGCTTGCCACCTCGCGGCCGCTGTCCTGGTTCGAGAACTCGGTGATCAGCCGCGTTCCCTTCGGCTATGAGGGCGCGGGGCGGCTGGTCTATCCGGGCTTCCTGCAGCTCACCGGCTTCATGTCGATGAACCTCGACCGCCATGTCGGCGCGCATATGAAGCACTTCGAGCATCTGATCGAGGGCGACGGCGACGGCGCGGATGCGCACCGGCGCTTCTACGACGAGTACATGTCGGTGATGGATCTGCCGGCGGAGTATTACCTGCAGACGATCAAGACCGTGTTTCAGGACCACGCCCTGCCCGAAGGCACGATGACGCATCGCGGCCGGCTGGTCGATCTGACGGCGATCAAGAAGACCGCGTTGATGACGGTCGAGGGCGAGCTCGACGATATCTCGGGCGTCGGCCAGACCCGGGCCGCGCACGATCTCTGCGTCAACATTCCCAAGACGCGCAAGCAGCATTGGGAGCAGCCGGAGACCGGCCATTACGGCATCTTCAACGGCCGCAAATGGCGCGAGGTCATCATGCCGAAAGTGGCGAAGTTCATTCGCGCCTCGGCCTGAGCGGCGCGGCCGCGGAACGCGCCTACCAGCGGACCATCACGAACTGCGGACCCGCGCCACGGCGGCTTGCCAGCGCTCATAGGCGTCGTTGCGCGCGG
>CAZBRE010000028.1:0-5479 GCA_964494065.1 uncultured Alphaproteobacteria bacterium | reverse complement strand
CTGCGGACCCGCGCCACGGCGGCTTGCCAGCGCTCATAGGCGTCGTTGCGCGCGGCCTCGGCGAGCGTGGGCGCGAAGCTGCGGTCCTCTGCCCAGCGTGCGGCGATCTCGTCGAGCGATCCATAAAGACCGCAGCCGAGCCCGGCCAAGCTCGCGGCGCCGAGTGCCGTCGTTTCGGTGACGCGCGGCCGGGTCACGGGCAGGCCGAGCAGATCGGCCAGGCGCTGCATCAGCGCATCATTCACCGCCATGCCGCCATCGACGTGGAGCGCCGACGGGTCGCTGCCGTCCAGGCGCATCGCCTCGATCAAGTCGCGGCTCTGCAGGCAGATGGCGTCGAGGGTCGCGCGGGCGATCTCCGCCCGGCCGGTGTCGCGGGTGATGCCGAGGATGGCGCCCCGCGCATCGGCGTCCCAATAGGGCGCGCCGAGCCCGGTGAAGGCCGGCACAACGGTGACGCCGCCCGCGTCGGGGACGCTCGCGGCGAGGGTTTCGATATCGGAGGCCGCGTCGATGATGCCGAGGCCGTCGCGCAGCCACTGCACGGCGGCGCCGGCGATGAAGACGCTACCCTCGAGCGCATAGGTGCTGGTGCCGTCGAGACGATAGGCGATCGTGGTCAGCAAGCGGTTTGCCGAGGCGACGGGCTCGGTCCCGGTGTTCGCCAGCATGAAGGCGCCGGTGCCGTAGGTGCTTTTCATCATGCCGGGCGTGAAGCAGGCCTGGCCGATGAGCGCTGCGTGCTGATCGCCCGCGATGCCGGTGATCGGCACCGGCGCGCCCAGAAGGTCGGCCGTCGTCGTGCCGAAATCGCCGGCGCAGTCTTGGACCTGCGGCAGCACCGCGCGCGGCACGTTGAAAAGTGCCAGCAGCTCGTCGTCCCAGTCGCCGACATGGATGTCGTAGAGCATGGTGCGCGAGGCGTTGGTGGCGTCGGTCGCGTGCACCGCCCCGCCGGTGAGCCGCCACAGGAGAAAGCTGTCGATGGTTCCGAAGGCGAGCGTGCCGGCCTCGGCGGCGGCGCGTGCGCCGGCCACGTTGTCGAGCAGCCAGGCGAGCTTGGTTGCCGAGAAATAGGCGTCGCTGACGAGCCCGGTCTTGGCCTGGATCATCGGCTCGCGCCCGTCGCGCACCAGCGCGCGGCAGGCCTCGGCGGTTCGGCGGTCCTGCCAGACGATCGCGTTCGCGACCGGCGCGCCCGTCGCACGGTCCCACAGCACGGTCGTCTCGCGCTGATTGGTGATGCCGATGGCGGCGAGGTCGCGTGCCTCGATCTTTGCCGCGGCGAGCGCGCCCTTAGAGGCCGCGAGCGTCGTTTCCCAGATCTCGTTCGCGTCGTGCTCGACCCAGCCGTCGGCCGGGAAGTGTTGCGCGAACTCGATCTGATGAACGCCCGCGATGGCGCCGCCCGCATCGAACACGATGGCGCGCGAACTCGTCGTGCCCTGGTCGATGGCGAGGATGTGCGAAGCGGTCATGACGTCGAATGCGTAGCGTGCGGAGGAGCGCAACGGGATCAAAATGATCGAAAGCAGCTTCCGCGCCGTCACGCAAGACGCGTTTCATAACGCTTCATGTCTTGCCGCGAGCACAGACCCGCGCTATGACCTTTCGTCCCATGGCAAAGCCACCTGAAATGTTGTTGATCGCCGACCGTGCCGTGCCGCTTGCGGTTCGACGAAGTGCGCGGGCGCGTCGCATCACGTTGCGCATCGACGACAGCACCGGTTCGGTCGTCCTGACCTTGCCGCGGCGCGTTGCGTTGTCGGAGGGACTTGCCTTCGCCGACGAGAAGCAACGTTGGATCGAGCGCCGGCTCGACAGCCTGCCGCCGCGTGTTGCCTTCGACGCGGGCGCGCATATTCCGGTCCTGGGACAAAAGCGCCGCGTCGTCTGGACACCGGGTCCGCCGCGCGCGGTACGGCTCGACGACGGCGTGATCCGCGTCGGCGGCGAGCGCGGTCTCGTCGCACGGCGCATCGAGACCTGGCTCAAGCGCCACGCGCGCGAGGAGATCACCGCCCGCGTCGAGGTCATGTGCAAGCAGATCAAGGTCAAGCCCGGCCGCGTCGCGATCCGCGACACGCGCTCGCGTTGGGGCAGTGCCAGCGCCGACGGCAATCTCAATTTCTCCTGGCGCTTGGTGATGGCGCCCGACTGGGTGCTCGACTATGTGGTGGCCCACGAGGTTGCGCATCTGAAGCACATGAACCACGGCGCCCGCTTTTGGGCCGTGGTCGACAAGCTGGTCGGCGATGCCGAGCGGGCCAAGCGCTGGCTGCGCGCCCATGGCAGCGGGCTGCATAGATACGGTTAGGGGACAAGGTCTCCGATATTCGTAGGGGCGGGTTTCAAACCCGCCCCTACAATAATCCCAGGGATTCCGGGCCTTTTTAGGGCCTCCATTTCACCCGCAAGCATCGGATAGAATGGGCAAAACCCCTGCTCTAGCGTGGCGAGCATATCAAGCCACCAAACGCGAGCAGGACCGATGACCGAAATGATCCAGATGACCAATGCCGCCACCGCAATCAATGCAGTCACCAGCGACGAGGCCCGCTGGCAGGCGGTGCTCGGCCGCGAGGCGGCGCTCGACGGCGCCTTCGTTTACGCCGTGCGCTCGACCGGGATCTACTGCCGGCCGTCCTGTCCGTCGAAGCGGCCGCGGCGCGCCCAGGTTGCCTTCTACGAAGTGCCCCAGGCCGCCGAGGCAGACGGCTTCCGCGCCTGCAAGCGCTGCAAACCCGAGCAGGCTCCCTCGAGCGATGCGACGCTGCAGGCGGTGCGCACGACCTGCGATCTGATCGACGCGGAGACCGAGCGCACGCCGACGCTGGAGGAGCTTGCGGCCGAAGTCGGCTTGAGCGCCTCGCATCTCCAGCGACGCTTCAAGCGCATCATGGGGGTGAGCCCGCGTGAGTACGCCGACGCGCGCCGCATGGTGCGGTTCCGCGACGCGGTGAAGGCGGGCGACGATGTGACGGGCGCGCTCTATGAAGCGGGCTACGGCTCGTCCTCGCGGCTCTACGAGCGCGCCGGCTCCCATCTCGGCATGACGCCGGCGACTTACGCCAAGGGCGGCAAGGGTGCGGAGATCCGCTACGCGCTCGCCGACTGTGTCTACGGCCGCATCCTGGTGGCCGCAACGAGCGCGGGCATCTGCTTCCTCGCCTTCGGCTCGGACGACGGCCGGCTGGCCGATGAGCTCGGCCAGGAGTTCCCTGCCGCCGCGTCGATCGAGCGCGACGATGCCGGGCTCGGCCGCTGGCTCGACGCGGTGCTCGACTATCTGAACGACGGCACGCCGCATCCCGAGCTGCCGTTGGACGTGCGCGCGACGGCGTTCCAGCGGCGCGTCTGGCAGGCGCTGACCGAGATCCCCTACGGCGAGACCCGGACATATTCGGAGATCGCCGCGATGCTCGGCGCCGGCAAGGCGCAGCGCGCGGTCGGCCGGGCCTGTGCCACCAATCCGGTCTCGCTGCTCATCCCCTGCCACCGCGCGATCCGCGAAGATGGCGGGCTCGGCGGCTACCGCTGGGGGCTTGCGACCAAGCAGGGCCTGCTCGCGCACGAGCGCGAGACGGCGCCCGCGGGGAAGTAGCGAACAAGGGACCCCCCGCCGGGCCAATCTTGCGAACATCTCAAGACGTCACCCCCGCGAAAGCGGGGGCCAGGGAGGCGGGTGACGGTGTCGCCCGGCTTCTCTGGAGTCCCGCTTGCGCGGGAATGACGAAAGCGGTGAGGCGGCCCTACACACATACCCTCCGCGCATGAGGCGTCCGCGAGGCGCGCGTTTGCGGGCAGCGGTGTCGGTCTCTATATGCACGGACGACCGATACGTCACCGCCGCCACCTGCCGGGGATCGCTTCCTTGAAACGCGCAGCCTTCTGGGCGCTGCTGGTAACGCTGATCGCGTACCAGCCGATCGCGACCGACACCTATCTGCCGGCCCTGCCGGCGGTCGCGCGCGCCTTCAACACGGATGCGGCGATGGTGCAGTGGACGCTGTCGGCGTTCTTCCTGGGCATCGCCTCGGCGCAGTTGTTCTACGGGCCGCTCTCCGACCGCTTCGGCCGCAAACCCGTGCTCATGGCCGGCGTTTCGATCTACCTGATCGGCACGGTGGCCTGCCTGATGGCGACGACGATCGAGACGCTGATCGTGGCGCGCTTCTTTCAGGCCGTCGGCTGCTGTGCTGGGCCGACGATCTCGCGCGCCGTGGTCCGCGACGTCTTCGCACGCGAGCATGCCGCCCGCGCGCTCGCCTATCTGGGCGCCGCCATGGGCTTTATCCCGGCGCTGGCGCCGATCATCGGCGGCTTCCTTTTGACCACCTTCAATTGGCAGGCGATCTTCGTGCTCATGCTGGTGGTGGCGGGGCTGACCCTCTTCGCCCTGGTCGGCCTGTTCCACGAGACCAACAAGGCGCCCGACCCGCACGCGCTCAACCTCAAGCGCATGGCCGGCAACTACCGCGAGATGCTGGGCGAGCGTGTCTTCATGGGCTTTGCCATCACCGCCGCCTGCGCGATCGGCGGGCTCGTCGTCTTCCTCTCCGGCTCGCCCCATGTGATCATCACCCAGCACGGGATCGCGGCCGACAGCTACGGCTATCTCTTCGCCGTGATCGTGCTCTCCTACACCGCCGGCACGCTTACCGCCGGGCGGCTCACCATCAGGCTCGGCATCGAGCGCATGGTGATGATCGGCGCGCTGATCGGCATCGCGGCCGGGTTCACCCAGGCCGCGCTCGCCTGGACGGGGCATACGAGCCTGCTCGCGCTGCTGATCCCGCAGGGCTTCTATATGGTGAGCCTCGGCTTCGTGCTGCCGAACGCGCTCGCCGGCGCCATCGGGCCCTATCCGACGCGCGCCGGGGCGGCCTCGGCGCTGCTCGGTTTCATCCAGCTCACCCTGGCCGCCGTCATCACCATCGGCATGGCCTATGCCTTCGGCTGGACCCAGAAGAGCATGTCGACCGGGCTCGCCGTGATGACAGCCTGCTCGCTGCTCGGCTTCTGGTCGCTCGCCTGGCGCGTCCGCGACCGCAGCGTGATCGATCCCGCCGAGGCCCGCGCGACCGAACAGGTCTACACCATCGGCCGCCGGCCGGGTTAGCCGCCCAAGCGGCGGGTTCCCTGGGCTGAGCCCGCGTCCGCCGGTTCGTACAATCACCGGACATTGTATGTACACTTTTTGTTCTTGACATACGTGTGCCATTATGATGGGATTATTCCCATATTCTTACCGACCCAAATCCCATCACGCGAGTGACCCGATGCCCGTATTCGACGAATTCGACGACCCCACCCTCGAAGACGACGAGCGCAGCGCCGTCATCCGGCGCCTGGACAATCTGATGGCCGACCCGGTCCGGCAGGATTTCAACGACCCCGACGTCGTCGCCTATACCGACCGCCAGCGCGACCGGCTGACCGACGCGAACGGCGCGCCGGTGCGTTCCGACTTCGAGTC
>CAZBRE010000027.1:33676-38297 GCA_964494065.1 uncultured Alphaproteobacteria bacterium | reverse complement strand
CGAGCGCCGTCACGAGGTCTGATTTCAGGCGCATCATCAGCACCTGGCATTCGGGGTCGCCGAAGCGGACGTTGAATTCGAGGAGCCGCGGCCCGGTCTCGGTCACCATGAGCCCGGCGAAAAGCACGCCCTTGAACGGCGTGCCGTCAGCTGCCATGCCCTCGACCGTGGGGCGGATGACATCGTCGATCACGCGTTGTTCGAGTTCGGGCGTGGCCACGGGGGCCGGAGAGTAGGCGCCCATGCCGCCCGTGTTGGGGCCGGTATCGCCCTCGCCCACGGCTTTATGGTCCTGGGCCGAGGCGAAGGGCACGAAATGCGCGCCGTCGCAGATCGCGAAGACGCTGATCTCCTCGCCCGTCATGCATTCCTCGATCACGACTTGCGAGCCCGCCGCGCCGAAGGCCTTGTCCTCCATCGCCGCCGCCACCGCTGCTTCGGCCTCCTCGACGGTCTCGGCGACCGTGACGCCCTTGCCGGCAGCAAGGCCGTCGGCCTTGACCACGATCGGCGCGCCCTGCTCGCGAATGTAGGCCCGCGCGGCTTCAGAGTTGTCAAACCGCGCGTATGTTGCCGTTGGAATGCCGTGGCGGGCACAGAAATCCTTCATGAAGCCCTTGGAGCCCTCGAGTTGGGCTGCCGCCGCCGAGGGCCCGAAGGCCATGATTCCCTCCGCCTCCAGCCGGTCGACGAGACCGGCGACCAGCGGCGCCTCGGGGCCGACCACGACGAGATCGATCGCCTCGTCTCGCGCGAACTTGACCAGCGCCTCGACGTCGTCCGCGCCGATGGGCACGCAGGTCGCTTCCTGGGCGATCCCGGCATTGCCCGGCGCGCAGTAGAGCGCATCGCACAGCGGCGAGGCGGCGATGGCCCAGGCGAGCGCGTGCTCGCGGCCGCCGCCGCCGACGATCAGGATCCTCATGCGAGCCCTCCCCCAAATCCAGCGGAGCGAAGGTGGGCGATGGCCGGGCGGGCTGTCAAGGGAACGCCCAGTGGCGTTAGGCAATTTCGGCCCGCGGGTTAGAGTGGCGGCCTGAATTCGTGTACACTCCCGGCCGAAAATGGCCACACCCTCCAACATCCCCCCGGACATGGCCGGGCCGGCGCAGAGCGGCTCGAACCTGCCCGAATACTCGGTCACCGAGATCTCCGCGGCGCTGAAGCGCACGCTGGAGAGCGAGTACGGCCATGTCCGCATTCGCGGCGAGATCTCCGGCTTCAAGCGTCACACCTCGGGCCATCTCTACATGTCGCTCAAGGACGAGAGCGCGGTGCTCGACGCGGTGTGCTGGCGCGGGACGGCGGGGCGCTTGTCGATCGCGCCCGAGGATGGGCTCGAGGTCATCGCGACCGGGCGCATCACCACATACGGCGCGCGCTCGAAATACCAGCTCGTGGTCGAGGCGCTCGAGGTCGCGGGCGAAGGGGCGCTGCTCAAGCTGCTCGAAGACCGGCGGAAGAAGCTCGCCGCCGAAGGCCTGTTCGACGAGGACCGCAAGAGGCCGATCCCCTTCCTGCCCGACGTCATCGGCGTCGTCACCTCGCCGACCGGGGCGGTGATCCGCGATATTCTGCATCGCCTCGCCGACCGCTTTCCGCGCCATGTGCTGCTGTGGCCGGTCGCGGTGCAGGGCGATGCCGCGGCCGAGCAGATCGCGCGCGCGATCGAGGGCTTCAATGCGATCGCGCCGGGCGGGGCCGTACCGCGCCCTGATCTGCTGATCGTCGGCCGCGGCGGCGGCAGCCTCGAAGATCTCTGGGCTTTCAACGAGGAGATCGTCGTCCGCGCCGCGGCGGCAAGCGAGATCCCGCTCATCTCCGCCGTCGGCCACGAGACCGACACGACGCTGATCGACTTCGCCTCCGACCGCCGCGCGCCGACGCCAACGGCGGCCGCCGAGATGGCGGTCCCCGTACGCGCCGAGCTGCTCGCCGAGCTTCTCGACGATGCGCGGCGCATGGTCTCGGCCGTCGGGCGTGGGCTCGAGGATCGCCGCATGCGCCTCGAAGGCCTCGCGCGCGGCCTGCCCGAGCCGGTGCGTCTGCTGGAGACGGCGTCCCAGCGCCTCGACGACTGGACCGAGCGGATGCGCAACGGCGCGCAGAACCTGCTCGCCAGGCGTACCGCCGAGCTGCAGCGGCTGTCGGCGGGCCTGCGCCCGGCGGTGCTAGCGGGCGAGATCGCGGAGGCGGGCAAGCGCGTGACGGCGCTCGGCGAAAGACTCGATCCGGCCGCCGCCCGGCTCATCGAGCGCCGCGCGGAGCGGCTCGAGGCGCTCGGGCTCCGCCTCAACTCGGTCTCTTACGAGCGGGTTCTGGAGCGGGGCTTTGCCCTGGTGCGCGACGCCGACGACAATCCCGTCATGAGCGCCGGGGCGCTCGGCGCCGGCGATGCGATCGCGATCCGCTTCCATGACGGCGAGGCGCGGGCCACGGTAGATGAGGTCGGCGCCCCCGCCAAGGCCGCCAAAAAGAAACCCCAATCCAAGCCTAAAGCCAAGGCCAAGCCCGAGACATCCGCGGCTAAAGCGAAGCCCGGCAAACGCGACGAGCGACAGGGGAAACTGCTCTGATACTGTGCCGATTAAGGGTTCGCTCACCCGCATCGGCCACACTTGGCCGCACCCCTCTCCTCCGCACACTCACAGACCCATGCGAAAAGTCATTGTTTCGGCCGCTTCTTTGTTTCTCTCAATCGCGCCTCAGATCGCGGCGGCGCAGGGCTTCACGCTCGACCGGCCGGTCGAGCAGGGCGCGCTGGTCTTTGGACGTACCGATCCCGGGACCACGGTCGTGCTCGACGGCCGGGCGCTTCTGGTGACGGCGGACGGGCGCTTCGTCTTCGGCGTCGACCGCGACGCCAAAAAGCCGATCAAGATCGCGCTCACCTACGCCGACCGGCGGCAGGAGACGACTTACCTGCCGGTCAAGCCGCACGCCTGGCGGACGCAATACATCAAGGGCATCCCGAAGGCGCTGGTCACCCCGCCGCCGAAGCTGATGAAACGCCTGGAGCGCGAATACTTCCTGGTGCGCGGCGTGCGCAAGGCCAACAGCGCGGCGGCGTATTGGACGGAAAAGCTGGCCTGGCCCGCGCGCGGACGGATCTCCGGCGTCTTCGGCAGCCAGCGCTTCTACAACGGCAAACCGCGCAGCTATCACTCGGGCGTCGACGTCGCGGTGCCGCAGGGCTGGAAGGTGCGCGCGCCGATCGGCGGGACCGTCTCGCTGACCCATGAGGGGCTCTACTTCGCGGGCAAGACCGTGATGGTCGATCACGGCCACGGCGTGCAGTCGAGCTTCATCCATTTGAGCCGCATTCTGGTGAAGAAGGGCGACACGGTACGCAAGGGCCAGGTGATCGGGCTCGTTGGACGGACGGGGCGGGCGACGGGCCCGCATCTCCATTGGTCGATGAGCTGGTTCCAGACCCGGATCGACCCGCAACGTGTGGTCGGCCCGATGCCGCGGCCGAAGCTGAAGAAGAAGGCGAAGCCGCGCCGGACGATGGCGAAGCAGCCGACGGGCGGCTAGCTCCCCTCCAATACCCTCGCCAGCAGCGCGTCGAGCGCGGCGAGGTCGGCGAATTCGAGCGTGACCGACAGCGTGTCGATCATCGGCTTGGCGTCGTCAGGCAGCCGCACGAAATCCTTCAGGGTGGTGACGGGCCTGGTGCCGAGGGTCGCGGCGATCTCGGCCATCCACATGATGTCGTCGGGCTTGTAGACGTGGTGGTCGGGATAAGGCACGGCCTCGACCAGCTCTGCCCCCAGGGATTTCAGCGTCGCGAAGAACTTGTCGGGCCGGCCGATGCCGGCGAAGGCGACGAGGGACTTGCCGGCCAGGAGTTCGCCCTCGGGGCCGGGCTCGAGCCGCGCTGCCAGAAACGGCAGATCATGGGTGAGGTGGCTGCGCGCGCCTGTCCGGTCCTCGTCAATCATGACCACGGCGTCGGCGCGGGCGAGGCCGCGCGCGATCGGCTCGCGCAGGGGCCCCGACGGCAGCACCAGCCCGTTGCCGAAGCCGTAGCCGCCATCGATTACGACGAACGACAAGTCCTTCACCAGCGAGGGGTTCTGGAAGCCGTCATCCATGACGATGATGTCGGCGCCGGCCTCCTTGGCAGCCATGGCGCCGGCGCGGCGGTCGCGCGCCACCCAGGTCGGGGCGAGCCGGGCCAGCAGCAGCGCTTCGTCGCCGACGTCGCGGAAGCTGTGGCGTTTGGGCTCGACGCGGAGCGGGCCGGCCTCGCGCCCGCCATAGCCGCGGGTGAGGAAATGGACTGCGACGCCGCTCGCCTTCAAGCGGTCGCCGAGCGCCAGGGCAAGCGGGGTTTTGCCGGCGCCGCCCGCCACCAGATTGCCGGCGCAGACGACCGGGATCGGCGCACGCCAGGGCTTGGCGAGGCGGTGGCGCAGCAGGCCAGCCATTGAATAGAGCCACGAGGCGGGCAGCAGCAGGAAGGGCGTGACCGTGCGGCGGCGCCAATAGTCAGGCGCGCGCATGGCGCTCTTCCGTGCCGGCCGGTTCCGGAGCGACTTCGGTGGACGGCGTTTTCAGATACGGTTCGAGCGCCGTCATGATCCGGTCGAGCACGCCCGCCTCGCCGGCCGCGACC
>CAZBRE010000027.1:31196-33576 GCA_964494065.1 uncultured Alphaproteobacteria bacterium | reverse complement strand
TGTCGACCGCGGCGGCCAGGCTGCCGGCATCGAAGACGCGCTCGCTCGCGCCCGCGTCCTTCATCGCGCTTGCGATCGCCTCGAAATTGAAGACGGCGGGGCCGTGCAGAATGGCGCAGTCGAGCTGGGCCGGCTCCAGAAGGTTCTGCCCGCCATGGGACACCAGCGAGCCGCCGACGAAGGCGATCGGCGCCAAGCGGTAGAAGAGCCCGAGCTCGCCCAATGTGTCGGCGAGATAGATCTCGGTCTCCGCCGTGATCGGCTCATCCGCGGCGCGCCGAGCGACATCGAGCCCACCCGATGAGAGCTCCTGTGCGAGCGCCGCGCCGCGCTCGGGATGGCGCGGGGCGATGATGGTGAGAAGCGTCGGGTGGCGGCCGCGCAGTTTCCGATGCGCCTCGGCCACGATCGTCTCCTCACCCGGATGGGTGCTCGCCGCAAGCCAGACCGGACGCGCGCCGATCATCGCGCTGATTGCCTTGAGCGCGGCATCGTCGGCCGGCAGGGGCGGGCTCGCATATTTGAGGTTGCCGACGCTTTCCGCCCGCGTTGCGCCGAGCTCGGCGAACCGGTCCGCATCCGCGGGACTTTGGGCGAGACAAAGCTTGAAGGCGCCGAGCAGCGACCGGGCAAAGCCGGGCAGCAACCGCCAGCGCTTGTAGGAACGCGCCGATAGCCGGGCGTTGACCAGCACCATCGGAATGTCCCGTTTGGCCGCGGCGGCGATCATGTTGGGCCACAGCTCCGACTCGAGCCAGAGCGCCAGATCCGGCCGCCAATGGTCGAGGAAACGCTCCACGGCGCCGGGCAGATCGACCGGCGCGAACTGGTGAAAGGCGCGGTCCGGCAGGCGCTCGGCCATGAGCCTGGCGGAGGTGACGGTGCCGGTGGTGACCAGGACCGAGCGGGTCTCCTCGCCGGCAAGCAACCGGTCGATCAACGGGAGAGCAGAGAGCGCTTCGCCGACGCTGGCGCCGTGCAGCCAGATGAGCGGCCCCTCCGGGCGCGGCAGGCCGGCCCGGCCCAGGCGCTCGGGCAGCCGTGCTGCGTCTTCCTTGCCACGCGCGCGGCGCAGCAACAGGAGGATGCGGACGGCCGGCCCCAGTGCCCACGCGACGGCAGCGTAAAGCGTTGCGATCATCCCCGGCTCCCGGCCGGCTCGGCTGGCTCGTCTTTTGCCTTTTCCGCCGCCTTATCTGCCGCCACTTCCGGTGTTTTTTTCGGCGCCGGCTCGACCGGCGTCTGCCCGCAGGCTTCATCGGCCTCGCGTGTCGCCTCGTTCAAGGCGTCCTCGATGCGGCGGCGCATATCCTCCAGCCCCGCCGTCGCCGCGTTCTGACGAACATCGATCGGCCCTTTCATGACGACGGTGACGCGGCTGAACGGCAGCGGCAGGAGAAACCGGTCCCAGCTCTTGAAGAGCCGCCGGCGGGTGGACGAGAAGCTCACGACGAAGACCGGCACCTTCATCCGGCTCGCCACTGTGGCCAGGCCGGGGCTGGCACGCATGCGCGGCCCCCGCGGCCCGTCGGGCGTGATGCCGACCGGACCGCCCGCGCGGAGCGTCCTGATGAGCGCGTGAAGCGCTTCCGTGCCGCCGCGGCTGGTGGATCCGGCGATCGTCTCGACGCCCAAATGACCGATCACGCGAGAGATCGTCACCCCGTCGCGGTGCATCGAGATCAGCATGCGCATGGTCCGGCCCGCGCCGATGCGCCGCCAGGTGCCGGGCATCAGCACCATGCGGCCGTGCCAGAACGCCGCGATGAAGGGCTCGCCGCGCGCCGCCATCTCCGTCATCGGCTCGGTACCGCGCAGCGTCCAGCGCGAGGTCAGCTCAACCAGCCGGATATAGCGTGCGATCAGCCAGCACGAGACCGCATGGGTCGCTTTGTTCTTGAAGAGGCGGTTGACGAGTTTCATGCACGCTTAGCCCCGCGCGAGCGGACCTGCGATCCGATCAGCCACGGCCCATGCCGGTGCGTCTGCATTGCCCAAGGCGGTGCGTCTGCTTTGTTATGTGTTTGATTCGGCAAGGAATTGGTTCGGCCGCTATGAGGCAGCGACCATAGCATGGCGGGAAATGGCGGGAAACGCTTGCGGCGCAACCGTCTTAGCGCACTGACCGGTCAAGTGCTCGCAACCGATCCCCTCCCCCTCTTTAGAGGGGGAGGGAGAGTGTTGCGACTTACGATTTGCACCGGTGAAAGTTGGCGTTAGTCGCCGAGCTCGAAGGGATGCAGGTTCCCGAGGAACTGCTCGGCACAGGCCCGCCAGGTAAAGCCGAGCGCGAAGTCGCGGCAGGCGGTGCGCGAGATCTTCAAGGCCTTGCGCACGGCGCAGCCGAGATCCTCGTCGAGCACGCCGATGCGGTGGCCGT
>CAZBRE010000027.1:15799-31096 GCA_964494065.1 uncultured Alphaproteobacteria bacterium | reverse complement strand
GCCTTGCGCACGGCGCAGCCGAGATCCTCGTCGAGCACGCCGATGCGGTGGCCGTTCACGACGTCGATGGGGCCGTGAACCGGATAGGCGGCGACGGGCACGCCGCTCGCCAGCGCCTCGAGCAGAACGAGGCCATAGGTGTCGGTGCGGCTCGGGAAGACGAAGACGTCGGCATCGGCGACGTGCCGCGCCAGCGCCTCGCCGGTCTTGTATCCGGTGAAGCGGACCTGCGGATAGCGCGCCTTCAGTTCTGCCATCTGCGGGCCGTCGCCGACCACATACTTGGTGCCCTTCAGGTCGAGCTTGAGGAAAGCCTCGACGTTCTTCTCCACGGCCACGCGGCCGACGAAGAGCGAGATCGGCCGCGGGCCCTCCAGGAAGCCGCGCTCGCGCGGATGGAATAGCCCGGTGTTCACACCGCGCGACCACGGCTTGACGGTCTTGAAGCCGTTCTCCTCAAGCGCGCGGGCGAGGGTCGGGGTCGCCACCATCACCCCGCGCGACGGTTTGTGGAAACGGCGCAGCACAGCATAGCCCCAGGACACCGGAATGCGGAAGCGCGCATGGATGTATTCCGGAAACTTGGTGTGAAAGGAGGTTGTGAAGGGCAGTTTGCGCTTGAGACAGAGCCGCCGCGCCGCCCAGCCGAGCGGACCCTCGGTGGCGATGTGGATCGCCTGCGGCTCGAAGCGCGCGATCACCCGGGCGATTTGGTGGCGGGGGAAGAGCGCCAGGCGGATCTCTGGATAGGTGGGACACGGGATGGTGCGGAAATCCTTGGGCGAGATCACCTCGACCCGGTGGCCGAGGGCGTCGAGCTCGCCGCGCACGGTGTCGAGGGTGCGGACGACGCCGTTGATCTGCGGGAACCAGGCATCGGTGACGATGAGGATTCTCATTCGGCCCGGTTGGCCGCGGGCTTGGCAGCAGGATTGGCCGCGGGCAGCGCGTTTGCGCTCACCTGCCCGCCGCGATGCGCCAGCCAGTCGATGATCTCCAGGCGGCCATCCGCGTGCTCGACCAGCGCCGTGCAGCTCTCGACCCAATCGCCGTCATTGCAGTAGAGCACGCCGTCGAAATCGCGGATCTCGGCCTTGTGGATGTGCCCGCAGATGACGCCGTCGACCTTGCGCCGGCGCGCCTCCTCGGCGACGGCGCTCTCGAAGCGGCCGACATATTCGACCGCGTTCTTGACCTTCTGCTTCAGGAAAGCCGAGAGCGACCAGTAGGGCAGGCCGAGGCGACGGCGCACCGCGTTGAACCAGACGTTGATCGCGAGCGCGGCGTTGTAGGCATAGTCGCCCAGGAAGGCGAGCCACTTGGCGTAGCGCACGACGGCATCGAACTGGTCGCCGTGGATGACCAGGAAGCGGCGGCCATCGGCGGTTTCGTGCACCGGCTCGTCCTCGACCTGCACGCCGCCGAGGCGGATCGGCACGTAGTCGCGCAAGGCCTCGTCGTGGTTGCCGGGCACGTAGATGACCTTCGTGCCCTTGCGCGCCTTGCGCAACACCTTCTGGATCACGTCGTTGTGGCTTTGCGCCCAGTACCAAGATTTCTTCAGGCGCCAGCCGTCGATGATGTCGCCGACCAGATAGAGCGTGTCGGACTCGGTATGCTTCAGGAAATCGAGCAGCAGCTCGGCCTGGCAGCCGCGCGTGCCGAGGTGGATGTCGGAGATCCAGATGGTCCGGAAACGCCTTGCGACGTCCTTACGGATCGCCATATTCATTGAGCAGCTCGCATGCCGCTCCACCGGAGACCATCGTTCAAGGTACGTCCGCCGCGTAGCCAACGAGATCGGGGCAGAATGACTACAAATCCGGTTTCCTTGGCGTTATCGGCCGCATTAAACTTTTGTGATCTTCCTGTGACGGATGCGTTGCGGAGCGTCGGCCATACCCGGGTGCGCGCGTGAGCGAACCCGGCAGCAAGCCGGCCCAGCAGTCAGGGCGCTCGGGGCGGTCAGCCGGCGGCCCATTACAGATGCCTGCCCATCCCCCGATGACGGCACCCGCCATCCGCGGCGCCCGCCTGATGCTGCGGCCGTCGGAGCAGGCCGGGCGCCGCCGGGTCCTTGTGATCTATAACCCGACCGCCGGCTGGCGGCGGCGCAAGCGCTTCGCCAAGACGTTGCGCCAGCTGGCGCGGCTCGGCTGCGCCGTCACCGTGCGCGAGACGCTGGCCCAGGGCGAGGCACGGACCTTCGCTGCCGAGGGCGCCGGCCAGGGCTACGATGCGATCGTGGTCGCCGGCGGCGACGGCACCATCAACGAGGCCGCGGCCGCGCTCGCCTTCACCACCGAGCGCGTCGCGGTGATCCCGATCGGCACCGCGAACGTGCTCGCCGCCGAACTCGGCCTGCCGAAGAAGCCCGAGGCGATCGCGCAGACGATTGTCCACGGACCCGAGCGCTCGATCCATTTCGGGCGGCTGGGCGAGAACCACTTCGTGATGATGGCCGGCGTCGGCTTCGATGCCCGCGTGGTGGCGCAGATGAGCACGGGCCTCAAGAATATCCTCGGCAAATACGCCTATGTGATCGGCGCGGTCCGCCAGCTCGTCCGGCACAAGCCCGCGCGCTTCAACATCCGCCTCGAAAACGAGACGGTCGAGGCCTGGGGGGCCATCATCGCCAACGGCCGGCGCTATGCGGGGCGCTACGTCGTGGCGCCCAAGGCCGATCTCGAGGAGCCGGTGTTCCAGGCCGTGCTGTTTCTGCGGCGGGGCCGCATCGCCAACTTCTTCTATGCGATCCAGATGCTGCTCGGCACGCTGCCGCGCTCGCGCGGGGTGCGCATCGTCGAGACACGGGCGGGCGCCTTCGAGGCCCCGGAGGGCGAGCCGGTGCAGGCCGACGGGGATCCGGCGGGAACGACGCCGGTCGATTTCCGCATCGCCGGGCGACGGCTCACGATCATCGTGCCGCGGTAGTTCATTCTTTCTGCGGGGTTTCATAATCCCCCTCCCCCCTTGTGGGGGAGGGGACTATTTGGGACCGCGCTTACGCCCCCGCGACGGTCAAACCGTCGATGCGGATCGTCGGCGCGTCGACGCCGTAGCGGAAGACGAGGTCGTTCGCGGGCGTGATGTTCTTGAACATGTCGCGCAGGTTGCCGGCGACCGTGACCTCACTCACCGGATAGGCGAGCGCGCCGTTCTCGATCCAGTAGCCGGCCGCACCGCGGCTGTAATCGCCGGTCACGCCATTGACGCCGAAACCGATCAGCTCGGTGACGTAGAAGCCGTCCTTGATGTCGCCGATCAGATCGTCGCGGCTGATCGAGCCCGGCTCCATATAAAGGTTGGTCGCCGAGGGCGAGGGCGGCGAGGTGGTGTCGCGCGAGGCGTGGCCCGTCGTTTGCAAACCGAGCTGGTGGGCCGAACGCAGATCGAGCAGCCAGGTCGTGAGCTTGCCCTTGTCGATGAGGGCGCGGCGCTTGGCCATCACGCCCTCGCCGTCGAAGGGCTTGGAGCGCAGACCGCGCTTGCGGTGCGGGTCGTCGACGACGGTGATGGCGGGATCGAAGATCGTCTCGCCCATCTTCTCCTTGAGGAAGCTGGTGCCGCGCGCGATCGCGGGGCCCGAAATCGCCGAGGAGAGGTGGCCGAGCATGCCACCGGCGACCCGCGGATCGTAGACGACCGGGACTTTCGTGGTCTTGACCTTGCGCGGCTTCAGGCGTTTCACCGTGCGCTCGCCGGCGCTGCGGCCGATTTCGGCGGCCGAGGGCAAATCGCCGCCATGCACGGCGCTCGCCCAATCATAGTCGCGCTCCATGGCGAGCCCCTCGCCGGCCAGGACCGCCACGGCGACGCTGTGCCGCGAGGAGCGATACGTGCCGCCGAAGCCGTTCGAGGTGGCAAGCGCGATATGCGCCGAGGCCCAACTCGCATCGGCGCCCTCGGAATTGGTGATGCCCGGCACGGCACGGGCGGCTTCCTCGGCGGCGCGGGCGCGTTCGATCAGCACCTCCGGGGCCGGTTCCTCGGCATCGACGAGATCGAGATCGAGGGTCTCGGTTGCCAGCAGCTCAGCAGGCGCGAGGCCGATATGGGGGTCTTCGGGGACCGCGCGCGCCATCGCGACGGCGCGGTCTACCAGCTCGCTCAGCGCGGCATCGCCGTAATCGGTGGTCGAGACGATGGCCTGGCGCTGGCCGATGAAGACGCGGAGGCCCAGATCCTGCGCCTCGGAGCGCTCGAGCTTCTCGATCTCGCCGAGGCGTTGGCTGTGACTGAGCGAAACGCTTTCGAAAAAGAGCGCGTCGGCGGCGTCGGCCCCCGCGGCCTTGGCGCGAATGATCAGGTCTTCTGCGAGCGCGAGCGGGTCGCGGACGGCGGTTTCGGGCATGGGGTGCAGGATCGGATTTGCTGTGCGGGAACGAGGCGCACAACTATACGGATCGGGCCGGGGCTTGCACGCGCAAACGCGCCAGCGCGCATGCGCTTATGCAATAAAATTGCCGCGCGTGTTTATGCGTCGATCAAGCCTTCGCGGCGCAGCCAGTCGATGCTCTCGCGCACCATATCCTCCAGCGATACGGTCTTGTATCCGAGATCCCGCGCGGCCTTGGAGGAATCGGCGAAGAGATTGCGCGAGGCGAGCGCCGCTCCCTCGGGCGTGACGCGGGGCTCCTTGCCGGTGATCGCGGCCACGCCGGCCAGGATGCGGCCGAAGAGGCGGAGCTTCCATGGCGCCATCGGCGTGTTGGGAACCTTGCGGCCGAGCAAGTCGCCCGCGATCCGCGCGAAAGCGAGGTAGCTTTCGTCGGCGCCGCCCAGGAGATAGTTCTCGCCCACCCGGCCCTTGTCCACGGCGGCGACATGCGCCTTGGCCACCTCGCCCACATGGGCAAAAGAGCACGAGCCGGGCGGCACGCCGGGCAGCGCATCGGCTGCGATCATGCGGATCAGCTGCGCCCAGCCCGTCCTGTCGTGGGCACCGATGATGCTGCAGGGGTTCATGATGACGGCCGGCAGACCGCGCTCAACGCCGGCAAGGACCTGCTCCTCGGCCAGATACTTGGTGCGCTGGTAGCCGAGCCACGAGGTGCGGCCCTGCTTTTCCGCGGTTTCGTCGATGCGTCCCGTCTGCAGGCCGTAGACCGAGACCGACGAGGTGTGGATGAATTTCCTGGCGCCGGCCGCGAGAGCAGCCGCGACGACGTTCTTGGTTCCGCCGACATTGATCGCCTCCTGCTCGGCGTTCCGGCGCGACCACATGCTGAGGCTGGCGGCCGCATGGAAGACGGCGTCGACTTGCTCGGGGACCGCGCGGGCGAGCGACGCCGCATCGGTGATGTCGCCCTCGGCCAGAGCGACGCCGCGCTTGGTCAGCTCGCTCACATCTGCGCTGGCGCGGTGGAGCGCGGTCACGGACCAGCCTTCGGCCAACAGCGCATCCACGATGTTGATGCCGACGAAGCCGGTGCCGCCGGTGACGAAAGCGATGCGGGGGTCTTGGGTTGCCATGACTGCCTGTCTAGCGAAGCGGGGCGGGTGCGGCCACTATTTCCTGAGCTGTGCTGCGGCGTCCTCGAGCGCCTCTATCGCCGCGGCCCTGTCCTCTTCGGACAGGTTGGCGCGGTCGATCTCGAGCCGCAATCCGGCCTGATCGCGCCGGATGACGTGGCCCTCGTGTTCGAGATCGTCATAGATGCCAAGGACTTTGTAGGTGCGCACGGGGCGCGGGATGCCCTTGAGCTCGATCGCGTCCTGTTCTTCGGTCTTGACCTCGTCGCGCACCAGCGCCTCGGTCTCCGCCCCGATCAGAATACCGCCCAGCTCGACGCGCGACTGGAGGCGGGCCGCGAGGTTCACCGGATTGCCGATGACCGTGTAGTCGAGCCGGTCCTCGCTGCCGAAATTGCCGACGGTGCAGAAGCCGGTGGTGATGCCGACGCGCATCTCGAAGCCCTGGTCGAAGCCGCGCCCGCGCCATCCCTCGCGCAGCTCGCGGATACGGCGCTGCATGGCGATCGCCATGCGCACACAGGCGAGCGCATCCTCCTTGACGCCCTTGGTCTCCGGATCGCCGAAGAAGGCGAGCACCGCATCGCCGATGAACTTGTCGATGGTGGCGCCGTGCTCCAGCGCGATCGCCGACATCGCGGTCAGATACTGGTTGAGCAGCGTCGTCAGCTCCTCCGATTCGAGCATGTCGGCGGTCGCCGTGAAATCGGCGATGTCGGAAAAGAAGATGGTGAGCTTCTTGCGTTGCGCCGTGACCTCGACCGACTGCGCGCCCGTGAAAATTGAGCTGTAGACCTGGGGAGACAGGTAGCGCGCCAACTTCGCGGAAAGCCCCTCCAGCGTCGCGGTCTTTTCCGCCAGCTCCGCCTCGCGGCGCTTCATTTCGGTGATGTCGGTGTAGACCGAGGCGATGCCGCCGCTCGCGGTCTTGTGCTCGTTGACCTGCAGCCAGCGTCCGTCGCAGAGATGCTGCTCGGCGGAATGGCGGGCGGCCCCGGAGCGCCGGCGCTCCAGCCGTGTGTCGATATAGGCATCAATATCGGCGCCGATGAGATCCGGGAACATGCCAGCGCGATGCGCGGCCCGCACGATGTCCCAGAACGAATTGCCAGGCACAACGAGCCGCCCGACCTCCTCGCCGACCGCGTCAGTGAAATACTGACGGTAGTTGCTGTTGCAGATCACGATCCGGTCGTCGGCATCGAACAGGACCAGACCCTCTGAGATCGACTCCATGGCATCGTGCAGCCGCTGCTGGGCGCGCTCCGATTCGTCACGCGCAACCTCGAGCGCGTGTTCGGCCGCCTTGCGCTCGCTGATATCGGAGGTCGAGCCGAGCATGCGAGTGACCCGCCCGTCGTCACCGCGCTGTCCGACCCCGCGATGGAAGATCCAGATGTAGTTGTCCTCGGCATCGAGGGCACGGAACTCGGCGGTGTAGAAGTCGGTCTCGCCGCGGAGATGGGCCCGCATGGCGTCCTGGAAGATACGGAGATCTTCGGGGTGGATGCGCGAGGCCCAGTGATCCGTCGTCATCCGCCCTTTCTCGTCGATCTCCAAACCGAAGCGCTTGGCGAATTGCGGCGCCATGTAGATCGTGCCGGCCTCGACCTCCCAATCCCATAGGGCCTCGTTGGCGCTTTCCATGGCCTGGGCATAACGGGTCTCGCTGTCACGCAGGGCGAACTCGATGCTCTTCATCTCGGTGATGTCGGTGAAGACCCCGGCGATGCCGCCATTGGCCATCTTGCGCCAGGCGACCTTGACCCAGCGCCCGTCGGCCAATTCCTGCTCGTAGGGCGCGCCCGGGTTGAGGTGGCGGTGGAGGCGCTGGCGCACCCATTTTTCCGGATCGATATCGGTCTCCGCGATGAGGCCGCGCGTGGCGAAGGCGTGGAGGATCTCCTCGTGCCTGACGCCCGGCTTCAGCACGTCCTCGAGCCCGGCATAGATCTGCCGGTATTGCTCGTTGCACAGGACGAGGCGGTCGTCGGCGTCGTAGAGCGAGAAGCCTTCGGAGATCGCATCGATCGCCTGGGCGAGCTGCGCTTCCGCCTCCTCGGCGACGGATTGCTGGCGCTTGAGCTCGGTGATGTCGCCGGTGGCGCCGATGACCCGCGTCGCCCGGCCCTCATCGTCGAACTGCGCGATCCCGTGCTGGCGCGCCCAGCGCCAGTTGCCGTCGGCGCCGCGGTAGCGGAACTCGCACATGAAACGGTCGGTGCGCTGCTTGAAATGATCGACCAGCGCCGCCCGCCAGCGTCCCTGATCATTGGGATGAATCCGCTCGAGCCAGTCATCGGCTGTACGCAGCTGGTCGGCCGTCAGCCCGACCGCGTTATGCACGCTGTCGGAATAGTAGATGTCTCCACTTTCGAGGTTCCAGTCGTAGACGCCCTCGTTGACCGCACGCATGGCCAGCGCATAGCGTTGCTCGCTGCGCCGGAGCGACTCCTCGGCAAGGTGATGCGCGGTGATGTCGTTGATCGCGCCGACGAGCCGAACCGCCCGACCCTCGTCGTCGCGCACGCAGCGCGCGCGGTCGGACACCCAGATGAAGTCGCCGGCATCGCGCCGGACGCGGTATTCGCTGACGAGCGCCGGCGTCTCGCCCTTGAAGTAGCGCTTGAGCGCGTCGCGGTAGGCCGGGAAGTCGTCGGCGTGGATGCGCGCGTTCCAGTCGTCGGCGGTCAACGCATCTGGCTCGAAACCCATGATCTCGTTGAGCCGCGCCGAAACCCAGAGCGCACCGGTGGTGATGTTCCAATCGTAGACACCCTCGGTCATCGCCTCGGTGACGAGGGCATAGCGCATCTCGCGCCCGGCAACAGGCTTTGCTGCTGCCGCGGTCGACGCAGACTTCGGCCGCTCGTCGCCCGAGCGGCCCGTTTCATTCAATGACGAGCCTTTGGCCGCCATGATCACGTCCCCACACAGACGCCAAAAGGCAAGCCGCGACAAATGCCTAGCTGTAACGATGGTCCCTAAGGATACCGGGCGTCAAGGGCCGCGGGCGCAGCTAAGGTTAAGCCGCGCCCGCTTTAACAACCCTAGGCGGCACGGGTCGGCGTGACGTAGCCCTTGGCGATGGCGCGGTTGATGCCGCTCACCGTGCCCTTGAGCGAGGCGGTGACGATGTTGTGGTCCATGCCGACGCCGTGCAGCTTGGTGCCGTTCGCGGTGACCTCGACATAGGCGATGGCGGTGGCGTCCGAGCCCGCGCCGACGGCGTGCTCGTGATAGTCGTTGACGCTGACCTCGATGCCATAGGTCTGGCGGAAGGCGTCGACGAAGCTGTCGATCGGCCCGTTGCCGTGGCCGACGATCTCCTTTTCCACGCCCTGGTCGCGGATCGAGGCGGTCATGCGCCTTGTATGCGCGCCCTTCACTTCGGGCACGGTGCGGTGGTCGAGCATCTCGAAGGGATCGGTGGCGTCGAGATACTCTTCCTTGAACATGGCGTAGATAGCCTCGGGCGACTGCTCGGACTCGGTCTCGTCGGCGGCGCGCTGGACGATCTCGCTCAACTCCATCTGGAGATGGCGCGGCAGCTCGAGGCCGTAATCCTGTTGCAGCACCCACGCCGCCCCCGCCTTGCCCGATTGCGAGTTGACCCGGATGACCGCCTCATAAGAGCGGCCGACATCGGCGGGATCGATGGGCAGATAGGGGACTTCCCAAAGCTCGGAGTTCTGGCGGTCGCGGGCGGCGAAGCCCTTCTTGATCGCGTCCTGATGCGAGCCGGAAAACGCCGTGTAGACCAACTCGCCGCCATAGGGATGGCGCGGATGGACGGGCAGCTGATTGCAGTATTCGACCACCTCGACGATCTCCTCGACGTTGGAGAGGTCGAGCCCGGGATCGACACCTTGGGTGAACATGTTGAGCGCCAAGGTCACGACATCGACATTGCCGGTGCGCTCGCCATTGCCGAACAGCGTGCCCTCGATGCGGTCGGCGCCGGCCATGACGCCGAGCTCGGCCGCGGCGACGCCGGTGCCGCGGTCGTTATGCGGGTGCAGGCTGAGGATGACCGCGTCGCGCTGCGCCAGGTTGCGGTGCATCCACTCGATCTGGTCGGCGTAGATGTTGGGGGTCGCGACCTCGACCGTGGCCGGCAGGTTGTAGATGACCTTGTGGTCGGGCGTCGGCTCCCAGACTTCCGTGACCGCATTGCAGACCTCGCAGGCGAAGTCGAGCTCGGTCTGGGTGAAGCTTTCGGGCGAGTACTGGAAGAACCAGTCGGTCTCGGGGGCTTTCGCGGCCAGATCCTTGATCTGCTGCGCGCCCGTGGTGGCGATATCCCGGATGCCGTCGCGGTCCATCTCATAGACGACGCGGCGCTGCAGCGTCGAGGTCGGGTTGTAGAGATGGACGATCGCGCGGTGGACGCCTTTCAAGGCCTCGAAGGTGCGCTCGATCAGATGCTCGCGCGACTGGGTCAGCACCTGGACCGTCACGTCCTCGGGGATCAGGTTCTTCTCGATCAGCTCGCGAGCGAAGTCGAAGTCGGTCTGCGAGGCCGAGGGGAAGCCGATCTCGATCTCCTTGAAGCCGAGCTTCACCAGCGTCTCGAACATGCGCCGCTTGCGCACGGCGCCCATCGGGTTGACGAGCGCCTGGTTGCCGTCGCGCAGATCGACCGAGCACCAGATCGGCGCGCGTGTAATCTGCGCGCCCGGCCAGGTCCGGTCGGGCAAATCGATCGGGGTGAAGGCCCGATACTTCTCTGTGGGCATGGGTGACATCTTGATCCTCCGCCGCCGGATAAGAGACCCCGGGCGGCTTAATTAATCGTTAACCATACTGGGTGAACGGCGCCGCGGTTGGCGCGCGTGATCGATGAAGCAAAGGGCCGCCGGGGTCCGCAGGTGGACCGGCGCCCGGGGATAAGTCGCAGGCTGGCAAGACCGGACACGCGCAAATGCGCGCACGCAGACGGGCTATGGGTGTTGGAAAGCATCGACATCGTTCGGTTCTCGGAGGTCTCGGCGAAACGAAAAACAGGCGAACAGCGAAATCCCGACGCTAACTAAAGCGCCGGGCCTGTAAGGCCGAGGAGCAGCTCCGGACGTGCGAACAAGGTCGTCATGGTAAGCGAAACTTAGGAACGGTGAGCGGGGCTGTCAAAGAAAATCGGCGGAAATGGGCGCCGCCAAGCCGGGCCTAGACGCTGCCCTTGCGCTCGACGACGAGGATGCGGGCCGCGCCGACCGGGTGGGCGACATGGGCGTCGCCGATGCCGGCATGGCAGAGATCGCCGGCCGCCATGCGCCGCACGTGCTCCTGGCCGCCACTATCGCGCCAGTGCATGTCTACCGCGCCGTCGAGCACGACGAAGACCTCCTCGCCGTCGTTGACGTGCCATTTGTAGGGCTGGTCGGTCCAATGGAGGCGCACGGTCGCACCCTCGATCTCGGCAATGTCGAGCGCGTCCCAGGCTTCGGCGCCCGTGTAATCGCCCGCGCGGGTGAAGTTCATGAGGCCCCCCACCCTTTCCCCTCCCCGCCTAGCCCCAGCTCGGCCCACATTGCGTCGACCTTCTTCACCACCTCCTCGGACATGGCGAGCTTGCGGCCCCATTCGCGGGTCGTCTCGGGGGGCCATTTGTTGGTGGCGTCGAGGCCGATCTTGGAGCCGAGGCCGCTTTCGGGGCTGGCGAAGTCGAGATAGTCGATGGGGGTGTTCTCGATGATCGTGGTGTCGCGCGCCGGGTCCATGCGGGTGGAGATCGCCCACATGACGTCGGGCCACGAACGCGCGTCGATGTCGTCATCCACGACGATCACCCATTTCGTGTACATGAACTGGCGGAGATAGGACCAGACCGCCATCATCACGCGCTTGGCGTGGCCGGGATAGGCCTTGCGGATCGAGACCACGGCGATGCGGTAGGAGCAGCCCTCGGGCGGCAGCCAGAAATCGACGATCTCGGGGAACTGCTGCTGGAGCAGCGGCACGAAGACCTCGTTGAGCGCCTGGCCGAGCACGGAGGGCTCGTCGGGCGGACGGCCGGTGAAGGTCGAGAGGTAGATCGGATCGCGGCGGTAGGTGATCGCCGAGACGGTGAAGACCGGGAAGCGCTCGACCGAGTTGTAGTAGCCGGTGTGGTCGCCGTAGGGGCCCTCCTCGCCCGTCTCGTCGAGGCTCACATGGCCCTCGATGACGATCTCGGCCTCGGCGGGAACCTTCAAGGGCACGGTCTTGCACTCGACGAGGTCGAGCTTCCGGCCGCGCAGCAGGCCCGCGAACTGGTATTCCGACAGCGTGTCGGGGACAGGCGTGACCGCGGCGAGGATGGTCGCGGGATCGGCGCCGATGACGGCGGCCACGGGAAGCGGCTCGCTCTTTCCCTCTCCCTTCCAGCGCGCGTAGTGCTGGGCGCCGCCGCGATGCTTCAGCCAGCGCATCAAGGTCGTGTTCCTGCCCGTCACCTGCATGCGGTAGATGCCGAGGTTGAAATCGTCAGTGCGGGCGGTGCCGGGGCCCCTGGTGACGACAAGCGGCCAGGTGATGAGCGGGGCGGGCTCGCCCGGCCAGCAGGTCTGGACCGGCAGGGCGGTGAGATCGATGTCGTCGCCTTGCAGAATAACGTCCTGCGCGGGCGCGCGGCTCACCGTCTTGGGCCGCGAGGCGAGGGCACGCTTCAGGAGCGGCAGCATCTCCACCGCCTCGCGCCAGCCGCCGGGCGGCTCGGGCTGGCGCAGGAAAGCGAGCATCTCGCCGACCTCGCGCAGCTCGTGCGGTTTCCGGCCCATGCCCATGGCCACGCGCTCGACCGTGCCGAAGAGGTTGACGAGGACAGGCATGTCGAAGCGGCGGCCGTCCTCGACGACGTTCTCGAACAAGACGGCCGGGCCTTGCTCCGCCAATAAGCGCGTCTGGATCTCGGTCATCTCGAGGTTGGGCGAGACCGGAGCGGCCACGCGCTTGAGCGCGCCCTCGGCTTCGAGATGCGCGATGAAGTCGCGGAGCGAGGCGAAGGCCATGCGGGGGTCCCGGTCGATTTCCCAGTGCTTTCCGGGGCGTAGAAAACCACCTGCCCCCGGCCGCTCAAAGTTTTTTCGCGGGATACATCCCGCTTCTGGGTTTTTTCGCGGGATGTATCCCGCTTCTGGGTTTTTTCGCGGGATGTATCCCGCTTCTGGGTTTTTTCGCGGGATGTATCCCGCTGCCGGGGGATTTCGGGGCTCCGGGCGATCGTGGCATTGTGCGATCGAGCGACCCTTTGACAGCGCCGGGACCGCCCATGGCCCACATCACAACGGTCGATATCGAGATCGATGCCGCGCCCGAGGCGATCTTTCCTTGGCTGACCGAGGCCGAGAAGCGCCTGGCGTGGATCGAGGGGCTGGCGGAGATCACGCCGCTCACCGAGCACGGCATGGTGGTCGGCGCAGGCTGGGTTGAGACCCACACTCTGAACGGCCGCGATTACGAGTTCGAATTCGAGGTAACCGAGCTCGAGGCGCCCCGGCGGCTGCGCTGCACGGCATTGGCGCGGCCGCAGTTCGAGCTCGATCTCGTCTACATCGTGGAGCGCGGGCTCGCGGCCAATTCGCTCACCATCGAGCAGACCACCACGATCCACGGTTGGTTCGCGAAGCTGATGGGCGGCATGCTCGCCAAGGGGCTCGTGGGCAAGCTCGAGCGCGACTTGAAACGCCTGAAGGCGCTGGTCGAAGCCGGCTGAATTCCCGCACGCTGCGCACTCGCGTATTGCGCGCGGCGATCCGTCATTTTTTAACCATATTCCGCTAGCATCCCTGCCGACCATAACGTGATGTGACGGATTTGCCGGCGATGTTGCTTGCTTTGACTGCTCCCCATGTGCGCGAAGCCTCCGATGTGGAGGCGGTTTCCGATACGGCGTCTTTGCTGAACGTCGGTCCGTTCGCGGTCTTCATGCTCGCCCATGAGCACTGGCACGGCGAACGGCCGGCCGAGCGTATGGTCGAGCGCCCCTTCATGCGCTTCCTCAAGACCGAGACCTGCCCGGCCTACGTCCGGCACTTCGCGCGGCTCGTCCGCCTGCAGGCCGAGCGCGGCAAGCTCGACCGCACCGAATACGGTCTTGCGGCCCCGGTGGAGTCGGTGATCCCGGCCGAAACGCTGCGCAAATGCACGCTGGCGCTTTACGCGGGTACGATCGCGACCATATTCTTTGTGATACCGGGCCTCACCGGCGTCTGACCGGAAGCAACGGGGGACGCGCCATGGCACATCTGCCGAGCCCGGGCCGCGGAGCGACGCGCATGGGTCTGCACATCAAGCGCTTGCGGGAGCATTCCGAACGCGTGGTCCAGCGCATGGACGGCGACACCACCGATGATGGCCGGCTGGTGATGGATGCCGCCGCAGCGCTCGACATCCGCGAGTTCGATCTCTTCCTGCTGGCCTATCGCCGCCGCTTCGAGCGCGAGCCGCTGGCCGACCGCATCGAGGATATCTTCGCGCATTATATGTTCAGCCAGAAAGCGCCCGTCTATGTGCGGCAGCTCGCCCGCGAGGCGGTGGAAAAGGCATCCGCCGGCGCGCTCGATCCGAGCGAATTCGGCGTGGCGCCGAAGCCCGCCGCGGCACCCGACCGGCGCGGGGCGCTCATGGTCTGGGGCGTGCTGGGTCTTACGGTGAGCTTCTGCTGGCTGTTGGCGGTGACGCCGCCCGACGGCGGCCGCGACGGCCGGCTCTTCTGCGACCGCTCGAGCGGTTCCGCCTTCGTCGCCGCCGTGGCGCGCTCGATGAGCGAGCGGCCCAACCCGCTCGGCTGCCGGCGCTAGGGGCTCGCCATGCCACAGAGGTACTGGGTGGTCGGCGGCGAATACACCGATACCGACTTCACCACCGTCATCGACGGCCAGGACGAGGAGCGCCACGGCCCCTTCGACAGCCTTGAGGCGGCGCGCAAGGAATGGGCCGGCCTGTCGATGGCGAAGGTCGACAACGCGATGGTGCGCTACCGCATCGAGCATGGCGGCGAGACCGAGTACTGGGTCGTCGGCGGGCGCTATAAGACGACCGAATTCCGCGCGCTCGCCGATGGCAGCGCCGAGGAGCGCCACGGGCCCTACGCCGACTACGACGAGGCGATGAAGGAATGGCAGGCGCGCTCGATGTCGCAGATCGACGACGCCCATGTGCGCTACCGCATCGAGCAGGCGTGAGCCCCACGAAAGGCTGAAGAAAGGCTGAGCGCTTTCCATTGCCCCACCGTATCGTTCACGCCAAAGCCTATCCCTTCGCGATCCTCGATCACTCGTTCTTCCTGAAAGACGGCACGGTCACGCCCCTGCCCGCCGGCGAGGCGCACCGCACGGGCCGGACGGCGGTGCTCGCCTCGGGCTCGAACCGCAGCCACGAGCAGCTCGCGCGCAAGTTCGGGGACGATCCCGAAGGCGTGGCGACCGAGCGCGCCTGGCTCGCCGACTTCGATGTCGTCTACGCCGCGCATATCACGCGCTACGGCTCGATCCCGACGACGTTGCAGCACGTGCCGGGGATGCGGGTGCACCTCGCCATCAATTGGCTGACCGACGACCAGCTGGCCGCGATGCATGCGACCGAGGGCAATTACGACTTCGTTCTGTTGGAGCGGATTGCGCTTAAGACCGAGGCCGGGCCGGCGCTCGAAGCCGCGCATGCCTATGTCGCCAGGAACGGCCACATCCTGCATGAGGCCGCGCCGATCGGCTCACGCGAGGCTGCGGCCGAGAACCGTCCCCATACGGCGATGGACCAGACGCAAGCGCAGGCGCATGTCCATGCGCGGCTTGGCGGGGACATCGCGCCCGACGACTTCGTGCTGCAGAACATCGAGGACGA
>CAZBRE010000027.1:6018-15699 GCA_964494065.1 uncultured Alphaproteobacteria bacterium | reverse complement strand
TGCGAGGCCATGTTGGCGCCCTGTCCCACGACGGGGTCCATGAGCACATGGGCGTCGCCGAGGGCGATCGCCCAGGTCTCGTCGTCGAGCGCGTGCAGCGAGGAGCGCACCGTCGGCACGATCGCGCCCTGGAGCAAATCCGCCGGGCCGCACAGGTCGAACCGGCTTGCATCGACCCGGTCGAAGACCGTGGGGTGGTGCTGCTCCAGCTTCTCAAGCACCGTTTGCAGGAAGCCCTGCCGGTCCTCGTCGTAGGAGAGGCTGGCGAGGACCTCCAGATCGCCGCCGGGAATGTTCTCGAAAAGGAGCGCCGTCGCCATGCCGCCGAAGGTCAAGGTTGGGATCTCGATCAGCTCGCCCTGGCCCGGCGAGACCGACAGGGTGACGCCGCGCGGCTCCGACGGGGCTACGCCCGAATAGAGCCCGACGCAGAGCATGCGTTGCGGCCGGTCGTAGGGCGACATCTCCGGGCGATGCTCGAACATCTGCCCGAGCGGGCCCTTGCCGGTCGAGACCACGACGAGGTCGAAACGGCCGGCGAGACCGGCGACATCCTCGGCGGCGATCTGGCGGTATTCGATGGTGCCGCCGCGCGCCTCGAAGAGGCGCATCAGCTCGGGCAGGTAGATCCGGTAGTCGACGGCACGGCTGGGCGCCTTGAAATCGCCGCGGAACCGCAGCGGCTGCGGACCGCCGAAATAATGGTGGTGGCAGACATAGTGAACCTCGTCGTCGTGCCAGGCCTCGATGCCGAGGGCATGCTCGCGCTGCAGCGTCACGTTGTGATGGGCGACCGTGTTCATCAGCCGCATGTCCCGGTGATCTTCGGGCGTCCGGTCGGTGATGATGGTCGCGGGGATATCGTGCTGGCGCAGCCAGAGACCCAGCTGCAGGCCAGCCACGCCGGCCCCCACGATGCCGATCGACTTGTCCATCTGCTCCTCCCTCTGCGGGCCGGGTGTCGGCCGCGTTTGTTGTTTTGGAGGATGCTGACGAGATACGGGGTCTTTGTGAAGTGGAATGAAACGTATATCATTCATTCGAAATTGGAATGAATGATGGACCGCATCGACGCTTTCCGCGCCTTCGCCCGCGTCGTGGAGACCGGGACCTTCACCGCCGTGGCGCGCGAGCTCGGCGTCTCGCAGCCGACGGTGAGCAAGCGGGTTGCGGCGGCGGAGGCCTATTTCGGCGTCCTCCTCTTTGCGAGGACGACGCGCAGGCTGCGGCCGACCACGGACGGATTGCGGCTCTACGAGCATGTGCGCAGCATTCTGGACGCCCTGGAGATGGCGGAGGCCGAAGCCGGCCGGCCGTCGGAGACCCCATCCGGGGTGCTTCAGATCGCCGCCCCCGTCTCCTACGGCCGTGCGGTGCTGACGCCGATGCTCGACCGCTATCTCAAGACCGCGCCGGAGGTCTCGATCGACCTGCGGCTGTCGGAGTCGATCGTCGATCTGGTCGCCGAGGGCCATGAGCTCGGCATCCGCATCGGCGAGCTGCCGTCGAGCTCGCTGGTCGCCCGCCGGATCGCCTACGAGCAGCGCCGGGTCGTCGCCCACAGGCGCTACCTCGATGGGCGGCGGCCGCCGCGCATTCCCGAAGACCTCGCCCAGCACGACTGCATCGTCTATGCGGGGTTCAAGCGGGCGCGGGAATGGGTCTTCGAGTCGGAGTTCGGCCGCCGCGTCGTCGACGTGAGCGGCCGGCTGGTGACCGACAACGCCGATGCGATGGCGAGCGCGGTGCTGGCCAGCATCGGCATCGCCATGCTGCCGTCGTGGCTGCTGCGCGAGGAGATCGCGGCCGGCGAGGTGACGGTGCTGTTGCCCGACTTCGCGCCGCCGTTGCTGCCGGTCAGCGTCATCTACCCGGATCGGCGCTGGCTTTCGCTGCGCGCCCGCAGCTTCATCTCATTCCTGACCGGAGCAACCGCGATGCGCCCGGCAGACGAGGCGGTCACCGGATGAGCCCGCGCCCTAGCCCAGGTTCTGCAGCCGCTCGATGCGCAGCGAGATGGCGGGGTGGGTGGAGAACATGGCGCCGGCCTTCTCGCCGAAATTCTTGAACGGATTGGTGATGAAGAGGTGCTGGATCGACTTGGGCGCGCCGTCGAAGCGGGCGTCCGAGCCCTCGATCTTCTTCAGCGCGCCGATCAGGCCGAGCGGATTGCGGGTGAACTTGACGCCGGTCGCATCGGCCAAATATTCGCGCTCGCGGCTGATCGCCATCTGCAGCAGCTTGGCTGCGATCGGCGCCAGGATCAGGAAGACCACCAGGATGACCAGCATGACGAGCGCCGCCGCACCCCCGCCCTTGCTGTCGCTGCTGCTGCTGCGCGAGCGCCCGCCGAAGGACATGAAGCGCATCGAGCGCAGGCCGACATCGCTGATCACCACCACCAGGCCGACGATCACGCCGACGGCGGTCATGTAGACGATGTCGTCATTGGCGATATGGCCCATCTCGTGGCCGATCACGCCCTGCAGCTCGTCGCGGTTGAGCTTTTGCAGGAGACCGCGGGTAACGCCGATCGCGGCCATTTCCGGCTTCAGGCCGGTAGCGAAGGCGTTGAGCGCCGGCGTCTCGATCACGTAGACGCGCGGCTTGGGCAGGCCCGCTGCGATCGCCATCTCCTCGACGACGTTGTGGAGGCGTTGCTCCTCGTCCTTGGTGACTTCCTTCGCCCCGGCGAGGCCGAGCACGATCTTGTCGCCGAAGAAGAGCGCGACCAGTGTCCACAGCGTGCCGAAGACGAGCATGAAGCCGCCGGCGGCGAGCCCGGCCAGGCTGTTCAGACGCAGGCCGGCCTGCAGCGCGAGATCGGGGTTCGGCGCGGTGAAGACCTCGAGGGCGAGGCCGATCACATAGCCGAGCAGCCCGCCCAGCAGGATCAGGCCGAGGCAGAGCCACGTCGTGCGCCGCCGGTTCGCACGCATCGCGGCGAAGAAGTCGGTGCGCTTCAGGCCCGAAGCGACGGGCTCGGCTGATACCTGACGGGCGGTGTCGTCGGCCACCGGACGCGGCTAGCGAAGATCGACCTTGACCGGCGCCTTCTCCTCCTCCGGCACCTCGAAATAGGGATGCAGAGTGAAGCGGAACATGTTGGCGACGAGGTTCGAGGGGAAGGTCTGGACCCGCGTGTTCTGGGCCAGGACGCTGTCGTTATAGAACTGCCGGGCGAAAGCGATCTTGTTCTCGGTGCCGGAGAGCTCTTCCATCAGGTTGGCGACGTTCTGGTTTGCCTTGAGGTCGGGATAGGCCTCTGCGAGCGCCATGAAGCGCCCAAGCGCCGCCCCCAGCATGCCTTCGGCCTTGATCTGGCCTTCGCGGTCGCCGGATTTTTCCGCGTTCACCGCGCCATTGCGCGCGGCGATCACCTGCTGCAGGGTTTCCTGCTCGTAGCCCATGTAGTCCTTGGTGACCTCGACCAGGTTGGGGATCAGATCGTGCCGGCGCTTCAGCTGCACGTCGATCTGGCTCCAGCCGTTCTCGACCTGGTTCTTGCCCGCCACCAGGCGGTTGTAGAGCATGGCCACGAACAGGCCGACGAGGACGATGATGCCGATGATAACGAGAAGCTCGACCATGAAAGGGCTCCTTTCCTCTGCCGCGCCTGTCTTAGCACGCTTTGGTTAACGGGGCGCTCGCTTCAACCGCGCGGCACCTATCTCGTGGAGGCCGGCAGGACCTGCCAGACGCAAGCGTTGCGCAAATCCGTGTCCTCGATGTCGCGCGTCGTGCGGACGGCGTAGGCGGTGATCTTCTCCAGGCCCGCCTTGGGCAGGTAGGTGCGGCCCGGATCGCCGATATAGACCCGAACGCCGGCGCCCGCCAGCCGCCGGAACCAGGCCTCCATGCGGGCGGCGGCCGGGCCCTCGTAGCAAATATCACCCGCCAAGATTACGTCCCAGGCGGGCGCGGCGTCGATCAAATCGCGGGTGGTGATTTCAACGTTCGCGCCGTTGATCTCGGCGTTGAGCGCCACGGCCGCCGCGGCGAAGCGGTCGATGTCGGCCGCTTCCACCCGTGCTGCGCCAGATATATGAGCGGCGATCCCGACGATGCCGCCGCCGGCCCCGAAGTCGAGCACGCGCTTGCCGGCAACGAGCTCGGGGTTGTCGAGGACGTAGCGGGCGAGCGCCTGGCCGCCGGCCCAGGCGAAGGCCCAGTAGGGCGGGGCGAGATCGACCTCGTTCATCTCCTTCTCGGTCGCCTCCCAGATCGGCGTGATCTCGTGGACCAGATGAAGCTTGATCTCGGGTACCAGCGGCGCCGGCTCGACCACCGTGTTCTCGCGGATGAAGGCGGCGGGATCGTCGGTCTCCAGGCGTCGCTTGCTCATAGGAGACCGTCCAGCATGGCGTCGCCCAGGAGGCCCGCCAGGATGAGCCAGCCGAACAGGCGGTTCGACTTGAACTTGGCCAGGCAGTCGATGGGATCGTCGAGATCGACGCGCGCGGCCTGCCAGGCGAGCTGGCCGGCCCCCAGGGCGAGGAAGACCCAGAAGACGGTGGCCAGTCCCATCAGCTTGCCCGACCAGAAGAGGAGCGCGCAGGCGAGCGCATAGAAGCCGAAGAGATAGATGCGCGTATCGGCGCCGAGCTTGAGCGCCGTCGATTTGATGCCGACCAGGGCGTCGTCCTCCTTGTCCTGGTGCGCATAGATGGTGTCGTAGCCGAGGGTCCAGAAGATGCCGGCGAGATAGAGCAGCGCCGACGGCCAGCCGCCCGGCCACGTCGTGAGATCGAGGCTGGCATTGAGCGCCGCCCAGCCGAGCAGCGCGCCGTAGTTGAAGGCGAGACCCAGGAAGATCTGCGGCCAGTAGGTGACGCGCTTCATCAGCGGGTAGATCACGACCAGCACCAGCGAGGCCGCACCGAGCCAGACCGCGAACCAGTTGAACGGCGGCCCGCCGATATAGGCGACCGCGAGCAGGATGGCGAGGCCGACCAGGAGCTCGAAGGCGAGGAAGGCGAAGGCCTGCGGCAGCGAGACCTGTCCGCTTGGAATGGGGCGCGTGCGCGTCCGCGCGACCTGCGCGTCGAACTCGCGGTCGGTGATGTCGTTCCAGGTGCAGCCCGCCCCGCGCATCACCAGCGCGCCCAGGCCGAACAGCGCCATCAGGATGAGCAGCCGCGGATCGGGGGCGAGGCTCGCCAGCGCCAGGCCCCACCAACAGGGGAAGAGCAGCAGCCAGGTGCCGATCGGCCGGTCGAGGCGCATGAGCCGCGCATAAGGACGGATGGGCCCGGGCAGCAGCCGGTCGACCCAGTCGTCGGGCCGGATGTCGGTCAGGTCCGGCGCGTCGGGAGCGTTCGGTTTTTCCGACGATGTCGGCGGTGCCGTCATGGGCGTATATTTGGCACAGAAGGAGTGCGACGCCTATGGACGGATTCCCCCTCACCCTCCCATCGCCCAAGAAGAGATGGGCGATGGCCCCCTCCCTCTCCCACCAGGGGAGAGGGGAAAATCAGCGCACACCCAAATCCCCTCTCCCCTGGTGGGAGAGGGTTAGGGTGAGGGGGACGGCGTATGTCTGAAATCCGGCTCTACGTCACCGATGACCTGATCGCAGGTGGCGCGGCCGCGGCGCTCGACGCCAAGCAGGCGCATTATCTGAAAGCGGTGATGCGGTTGGGCGCCGGGGACGAGGTGCTCGTCTTCAACGGCCGCGACGGCGAATGGCGGGGGCGCATCGAGGACCTCCGCAAGAAGGGCGGCGCGCTCAGCCTCGTCGAGCGGACCCGCGCGCAGGAGCGCGGCCCCGATCTCTGGCTCGCCTTCGCGCCGGCCAAGCGCGGCACGCCGGAGCTCGTCGCCCGCGCGGCGACCGAGCTCGGGGTCTCGGCCTTGCAGCCGGTGACGACGCGGCGGACCGTGGTAGGCCGGGTCAACACCGAGCGCCTGCGCGCCAACGCCGTCGAAGCGGCCGAGCAATGCGGTCGGCTCACCGTTCCGGCCGTGCTGAAGCCGATCGCATTGGACACGCTGCTGGCCGACTGGCCGGCCGACCGGCGGCTGATGCTTTGCGACGAAACTGGCGGCGGAGTGCCGATTGCCCAAGCGCTATCGGCGCAGGACCGCGCCGCGCCCTGGGCGGTGCTGGTCGGGCCCGAGGGCGGCTTCGATCCTTCCGAGCTTGACGTGCTAGGAAAACAACCCATTGTTACGAGTGTCGGACTTGGTCCCCGAATCCTGCGTGCGGAAACCGCGGCAATCGCGGCCTTGGCATGCTGGCAGGCCCTTGTCGGCGACTGGCGCGCGCCGGAATAACGCGCATTTGGGGGAACCAAGAGGCGTTCGATCCGAACATGTCCGCACCGCCGCAAACGGCCGGTGAGCCGATCACCGACAAAAACCAACTGATCGCGTCGCTGGAGGCCGGCTGCAAGCCGGTCGAGGCCTTCCGCATCGGCACCGAGCACGAGAAGTTCGCCTTCCGCCGCGCGGATCTGAAGCCGCTGACCTATGAGGAGCCCGGCGGCATCGGCGACCTGCTGACCGCCTTGCAGGAGTTCGGCTGGGCGTCGATCTACGAGGGCGAGAACATCATCGCCCTCAAGCGCGACGGGGCCTCGATCACGCTCGAGCCCGGCGGCCAGCTCGAGCTCTCCGGCGCGCCGCTGGAGACGCTGCACCAGACCTGCGACGAGGTGAACACGCATCTGGCCGAGGTCAAGCAGGTCGGCGAGCAGCACGACATCGGCATGCTCGGCATCGGCTTCCAGCCGAAATGGCCGCGCGATGCGATCCCGTGGATGCCCAAGGGCCGCTACGCGATCATGAAGCGCTACATGCCGACCAAGGGCTCGCTCGGGCTCGACATGATGCTGCGCACGGCGACGGTGCAGGTGAACCTCGACTTCTCCTCCGAAGCCGACATGGTGAAGAAGTTCCGCGTCGGCCTGGCGCTGCAACCGATCATCACCGGTCTCTTCGCCAACTCGCCCTTCACCGAGGGCAAGCCCAACGGCTTCGTCTCCTACCGCAGCCACATCTGGACCGATACCGATCCCGACCGCTGCGGCATCCTGCCCTTCGTCTTCGAGGACGGCATGGGCTTCGAGCGCTATGTCGACTACCTGCTCGACGTGCCGATGTACTTCGTCTACCGCAATTCCAAGTATATCGACGTCGCCGGCCAGTCCTTCCGCGACTTCATGGACGCCAAGCTGCCGGGACTGCCGGGCGAGGTGGCGCGGATCGGCGACTGGGACGACCACATGACCACCGCCTTTCCCGAGGTGCGCCTCAAGACCTTCCTGGAGATGCGCGGCGCCGATGCGGGGCCCTGGGCGCGCATCTGCGCCCTGCCGGCGATCTGGACCGGGCTGCTCTATGACGGCAGCGCGCTGGACGCCGCCCACGACCTGGTCAAGGGCTGGCGCCACGAGGACCATCTGCGGCTGCGCGACGAAGTGCCGCGCACGGGTCTGGCGACGGAGTTCGGCCAGGGCAGCGTTCTAGATATTGCACGCGAGGTTGTCGCGATCTCCCGTAGTGGGCTGAAGGCGCGCGGCCGCAAGGGAGCAATGGATGCTGATGAAACCGGCTATCTTCAGATCCTCGATGCCATCGTCCGCGCCGGCCGCACCCCGGCGGATGTGCTGATCGAGAAGTTTCATGGCGACTGGGGTGGGAATGTCGATCCGGTCTTTACGGAGCTGGCCTATTGAGCGCCTGACGCCGCCGTCCATCCGTATCGGCGGCCAGGAACCGTCATGACCGACGACCAAGCACGGCCGCCGACCACTGCCGACCAACCGCCGAAGAACGGTCGAACCTATTCGCTGACGGTGACGCTGGCGGCGTGTTTCGGCACGCTGACCTTCGTTGCTGTCTTGGCGGTGCTGTCGATCGCGCTGTCGAGCGCCGGGCGGAACACGGTCGAGCTCACCCGCGAGAAGGCGACGCTCGCGGTCGACGACGTGGTGCGGCGGGTCGAGAACCACCTGGCGCCGGCCCGCGCGCAGCTCAGCTATCTCGGCGCCCGCATGTCGGCGGGTACGTTGAGCGTCGACGATCCGGCCTTCACGCGCGATCTCGCCGCCTCGCTGGCGGCCGCTCCCCAGATCGCAGGCGTGGCTTTCATCAATGCCCAGGGCAAGCTATTCGGCGTCGGGCGGTACGGCGAGGCGGTGCGGGTCGAGCGCGAGGACCTGAGCGGACAGCCGCTCGCCATGGCCGCCATGGCCGCCGCGAGCAAGCGCCGAAACGCCTATTGGGGTCCGCCGATCTGGCGCCGCAGCAGCCAGTCGACCATCCTCAACCTCCGCCTGCCGATCTACAAGGACGACGCCTTTCAGGGCATTCTCGTCACCGTGGTGACGATCGGCGAGCTTTCGGACTATCTCCGCCGGATCGCCGATTCGTCGGGCGGCACCCCCTTCATCCTCTATGACGGCGACAAGGTGCTGGCGCATCCGGGCCTCACCTCCGACTTTTCCGGCCGCTCGCCGATGGCACCGCTGCCGTCGGTGAAGGACTACGCCAATGCGATCCTGCAGGCGATCGCCGATCCGCGCCAACAACAGCGCATGGCGATCAACCTGCGCCCGCCCTACGGCAATTTCGCGATCAAGATCGGCGACGAGGAGCATCTGGTCTTCTACCGCGACATGACGACGTTCGGGCCCAAGCCCTGGCGCATCGGCCTGCATGTGACGCAGGAATCGGTGGGCGCGCAGGTGCGCCGCCTGATCATGGCGGCGCTGGCGGGCCTGGCCGCGATGATCCTCTCCGTGCTGGCGGCGATCTGGCTCGGGCGGCGGGTCGCGCGGCCGGTCATCCGTATCGCCGGCGCGGCCGAGCAGATCGCCGCCTTCAAGCTCGACGAGGTGCCGGCCCTGCCGCCCTCGCGCATCCGCGAGCTCGACACCCAGGCCCGCGCCTTCAACGCCATGCTGGGCGGCCTGCGCTGGTTCGAGGCTTACGTGCCCAAGCGCCTGGTCGAGCGGCTGATGAGCGGCGGCCAGGCCGGCGCCCTGCCCTCGGTCGAGCGCGACCTCACCATCATGTTCACCGACATCGCGGGCTACACGGGCATGAGCGAGGGCCGCGACGCCGACGAGGTCGCGGCATTTCTGAACGACCATTTCGGCCGGATCGCGGCCTGCATCGAGGCCGAGGACGGCACGGTCGACAAGTTCATCGGCGATTCGGTCATGGCCTTCTGGGGCGCGCCGGACAAGCAGAAGAACCGCGCCATCCGCGCGTGCCACGCCGCCTTGGCGATCCGCCGGGCGGTCGAAGAGAACAATGTGGTGCGGGTTGCCGCGGGCAAGCCGCCGATCCGCATGCGCATTGGCCTCCATTCGGGCACGGTCACCGTCGGCAATATCGGCGCGCCGGGGCGGCTCAACTACACGATCGTCGGCGATGCGGTGAACGTGGCCAGCCGGATCGAAAGCCAGGGCCGCGACTACGCGCGCGACGACGAGACGGTGACGATCCTGATCAGCGGGGAGACGCGCCAGGATCTCGATGCCAGCTTCAAGACCGAACGGGTGGGCGAAGCGAGCGTCCGCGGCCGTACGGCGCCGGTGGAGCTTTACCGTCTGATGTGAACGCGGCGGGAGACGGTGGCCGCGACGCGGCGCACCGCCTCCGGCCATACCTGGCGCGCCGCCCCGAGCCCTACCTGGGCATGGATACCCAAGCCCGGGCGCGGGATGCGCG
>CAZBRE010000027.1:0-5918 GCA_964494065.1 uncultured Alphaproteobacteria bacterium | reverse complement strand
GCCGCCCCGAGCCCTACCTGGGCATGGATACCCAAGCCCGGGCGCGGGATGCGCGAATTACCGAATGCGCGCCCTTTAAGGATTCAAGAAACGGTCGGGTTAGCCGTTATCTGACTTCCGTCAAGTCGGGTCCGGCCCACTCCCCCGTCCGGCCGCCCAACGCCAGTATTCTCATGGGCAGCGGGCCGGGGGAGTGGGCCAGTTCCGTGACCTTAAAGAATGCCTAGCCGTTGGCGAGCGCGCCGACGTTCTTGGCTTCCAGCCGGTCGGTCTGCGCCGTGATCGCGCGATTGCGCTCGGCGGCGATCTTCTGCGCGGTTTCCAGCGCCAGGCGCACGACATTGCTGTCATCGTCCGCCCCGCCGGCATGGCTCAGCCGATCGGCGCGATCGATGATCGCGTCCTCGTCCGCTTCCAGCGCTTTGCTTTCGGCCTTCAGTCGGTTTTCGGCGTCCGCCAGTCGTGTGTCGACATCGGCGTGGGATAGCTTTGGCGGCGCTTCCGCAACCCCGGCATCGCCCGGCCGGCCATCGCCAGCCGCCGCAATCTCTGCCGCCGCTGGGGGATCGCTCCGGGCTGGCTCGACAATGCGCTCGCCGCTCCGCTCCTCGAAGGCGCGGAGACGCGCGCGCAACGTTTCGCTCTCGTCCTCGGAAAGCCGTTCAAGGGCGTCGTTCGCGAGCTGATCGCGCAACTCGGCGACTTCCGCGAGCTTCTCGCGCAGGTCGCGTTTGGCCCGCTGGGTCCTTGATGCGTCGGCGCCGATATCATCGGCGATACCGGCGAACTTCACGACATCGGACGCGTCTTTGCGCACCTCGACCTTGTCGACCGGATCACCGTCGGCCGGCAGGATCCGATCGCGCAGAGCCCTGATGATCTCGCGGTCGGTGAGCTGCGTACCCTTTGCCGGACCTGTCGGCGCCGGGTGTACATGGTTCGGATTGATGGGCAGCCGTCAGGCGCCTCCTCAACGCACTTGTTTCCCGAATATCAGGTGCGAGTCTCGGGCAAATAAATTATCGATTTCTTAGTTTTAGATAAAATTTTATTAAAAGGAACCCGTTATTTTAGACGTACTTTCGATAAATGATTGTTGTTTGGCCGGTTATTCTAAGAATTCCTTGGTTTCTGGGTTTTTCTCAGTAATCGAGCGTCAGAACGCCGTTCCGGACCGAATAGCCCTTGAGGCGCTTGAGGAAGCTCTGGCCGAGCAGGGAGCCGTTCATCGGCGCGCCGTTGACCGAGGCGGGCATGTCGCTGAGGCGAAGCGGGCCGACGCGCAGCGAGCGGAGGGTGACCGGCGCCCCCCGCACGATACCGTTGGCCGTGCTGTAGACGCGGGTATAGGAGAGGCGCCCCGGATCGAGCCCGACGCGGCGGGCGTCGGCGGGCGAGAGCACGATGTCGCTGGCGCCGGTATCGACGAGGAAGCGCACCGGCTCGCCGTTGACCTCCGCATCGATGAAGAAATGGCCGTTCGCCCCGGCGCGGACCGCGATCCGCCCGGGCCGGGTGGCGATCGGGCTGGCCGGCGCCATCTCGCCCAGGATCCGGTTCTTTATGCCGCCGAGCTCGGTCCGGTAGCTGTAGCCCAGCACCAGGACCACAGCGATGACCACCCAGACGAGGCCGGCCTTGGCGGCGAAACTGAGACTGGCGAGCACGCCCCGGCGGCTCAGGCCGCGAAAGCCGACGATCGCGCTGCCGAGCAAGAGGCCCCACAGCACGTAGTAGATCAGGTTCGCCTTATCTTCCGGGCCGTCGAGGGCACCCGGATAGTTGCTGATCAGATAGGCGATCAGCGCGCCCAGGGCGGCGGCGAAGACCAGGAACCAGACGTAACCGGACCGCATCGTCATCCTCTCGCGAACAAGCCGGAACAGCCGGTGGCCGGAGGGCCCGAAGGCCGCAATGCTTCGTTGAAAGGGGCCTAGTCGAACAAGCGTCGTCGTTGAATATGGGGATGATCGGGCGGCCGCGCAGGGGTCCGATCAGGCGGGCCGCGCCTCAGGCGGGTGCGAGACCGAGCGCGCCCTTGACCTTCTGGGTCAGCGCGCGGTGCTTCTTGGTGACCACCGGGCCCCATTGCGGCGCCTTGTTCACGAGATCGACCGTGACGGCCGCGCCATCACCCTCGCTGGCGGCCGAGACCCGCAGATAGGAGCCGTAATTCTTGATCGAGGTGGGCTCGTCGAGAAGCACCCGGTTCGCCGCATTGTCGCTGAGAGCGACGCTCAGCCCCATCGCCGAGGCGGCTTCGGCGACCTTGGCCACCGCCGCGGCCGGGGCGAGCCCGACGCTGAAGGTCTCGCTGCGGGCGGCCGGTAGATCGAAAGAGGGTTTCTTCTTCGAGGCCATCCACCAGAACACGATGGCCATGCCCAGGCCGACGATGAGGCCAATGATTGCGCCCTGCAGCATGGGAGCCCCCTTTCTGGTGGTCGTTCCGAGACGTCAGGCTTCGGTGCCGCCAACAGTAAGCTGATCGATCTTAAGGGTCGGTTGACCCACGCCGACGGGCACGCCCTGGCCGTCCTTGCCACAGGTGCCGACGCCGGGATCGAGCGCCATGTCGTTGCCGATCATCGAGACCTTGGTGAGCACGTCGGGGCCGTTGCCGATGAGGGTCGCGCCCTTGACCGGGGCGCCGATCTTGCCGTTCTCGACCAGGTAGGCCTCCGAGGCGGAGAACACGAACTTGCCCGAGGTGATGTCGACCTGGCCGCCGCCGAAATTGACCGCGTAGAGGCCCTTCTTGATCGACTTGATGATCTCCTCGCGCTCGTGCTGGCCCGACAGCATGTAGGTGTTGGTCATGCGCGGCATCGGCGAATGGGCATAGCTCTCGCGGCGGCCGTTGCCGGTCGGCGCATCGCCCATGAGGCGCGCATTCAGGCGGTCCTGCATGTAGCCCTTCAGAATGCCGTCCTCGATCAGCACGGTGTGCGACGACGGCGTGCCCTCGTCGTCGACCGTCAGCGAGCCGCGCCGGTCGGCGATGGTGCCGTCATCGACCACGGTGACGCCGGGGCTGGCCACGCGCTGTCCGCGGAGGCCGGCAAAGGCGGAGGTCTTCTTGCGGTTGAAGTCGCCCTCCAGGCCATGGCCGATCGCCTCGTGCAGCAGAATGCCGGGCCAGCCGGGGCCGAGGACCACTTCCATCTCGCCCGCCGGCGCGGGGATGGACTCCAGGTTGACCAGGGCCTGGCGCAGGGCCTCGTCGGTCTGCGACTTCCAGCTCTCCGGATCGATCCAGGTGTCGTAGAGCGCCCGGCCGCCGCGGCCCTCCGAGCCCGTCTCCATGCGGTCGCCATCGGCCACCACGACCGAGACGTTCAGGCGCACCAGCGGGCGCACGTCGCCGGCCCGCTCGCCGCCGGCGCGCATGATCTGCACCGCCTGCCAGGAGGCGACGAGGGAGGCGGAGACCTGGCGCACCCGGTCGTCGAGCCCGCGGGCGTAGGCGTCGATATCGGCGAGCAGCTTCACCTTGGTCTCGAAGTCGACCAGGCCCAGCGGGTTCACGTCCGTATAGAGCGCCTGATTGGTGCCGGCGGGCGGATCGGCGATGGTGCCGCCGGAGCCCGTGCGCACCGCCTCGACCGTGGCGGCGGCGCGCTTGATCGCCGCTTCCGACAGCTCCGAGGAATGCGCGTAGCCCGTCGCCTCGCCGGAGACGGCGCGCAGGCCGAAGCCCTGGGTCTGATCGAAATTGGCGCCCTTCAGATGCCCATCGTCGAAGACGAGGGCTTCGGACTGGTTGTATTCAAGGAACAGCTCGCCGTCGTCGGCCCCGTTCAGCGCATCGCCGATGGTTCGCTCGACCTGGTTCCGGTCCATGCCCGTGCGCTCGAAGAACAGCTCGTCGGTCTGTGCCAGGTCGGTCATCGATTGGATCTCCGGATCGGTGTGCTGATGGGCCAGTCTGCAAGTGAGCCGGTCTGCAATTGACTGGGCGTGCTGAACGTTTAGGTGGGGCGAGCGGACGGCGATCTCCAGCCCAAATCACCAGTCCGAATTGGGCGCGTCGGCGAAACGGCGCATAATTGGACAATACCGACACACATTGCCGACACACAATACCGACTCTGTGGCCCAATGGGGCGCATCTGTCAGCCGCCGATCGCGCCCGCGAGGTGGCCCTGCGACGGCGCTGCACACCCGCGAATGCAGACCCCCGGAAACCCTCGGATTTTTGCGACATAAGGTCGCATAAATCACAGGCGCATATTCACTTGCGCGGAAAATCTTTAGATATCAAAGCACAAAGCACCACCCACAGACCCCTCGGTCTTGTTGTGTCGGGCGCACGCGATGGGCTAGTTTCATCCGGAGGCGGCGTCCGGTTGCGACGCAGCGCGGGGGCCGTGAGCGGTGCGCAGGCGTTCAACGCCGGCACTGGCACTCGGGGACGAAAGCACGACGAACACGCATATGAACGGGACTTTCCTGCGACATGGCGCGCTTGCATGCGCCACGTTTGCCGCGTCGATGGCGGGCTTCGCCATGGGCGCGTTCGCCGAGGGGCGGAGCACGCCTTGGCAGATCGGATTGCAAGATCCTGCGACGCCAAGCATGGAGAACATCAACAGCTTCCATAATCTGCTGTTGGTGATCATCATCGCGATCACGATCTTCGTGACGGGGCTGATGCTCTACGTGATGGTGCGCTACCGCGCCTCGCGGAACCCGACGCCGTCGAAGACGACGCACAACACCTTCGTCGAGGTCGCCTGGACGATCGTTCCGATCATGATCCTGGTGCTGATCTCGGTGTTCTCGTTCCCGCTGCTCTACTTCATCGACCGGGTGCCCGAAGCCGAGGCGCGCGAGAAGGGCGCGCCGGTGATCACCGTCAAGGCGACGGCTTCGCAGTTCCAGTGGAACTACCAATACTTCAAGGTCGATGCGGCCGGCACCGGATTCAAATACGACAGCCAGCTGCTCTGCCGCACCAAGGCGGAGTGCGAGGACGCCAAGGACAGCAACGGCGGCAAGGTTCCCTTGCGCCTGCTCGACGTCGACAAGCGCATGGTGGTGCCGGTGGGCGCCTATGTGCGGATGCAGGTCACAGCGCTCGACGTGATCCACTCCTTCGCCGTGCCCTCCTTCGGGGTCAAGATCGACGCCGTGCCGGGCCGGCTCAACGAGACCTGGTTCCGCGCCAAGCGCGAGGGGGTCTATTACGGCCAGTGCTCGGAGCTCTGCGGCGCGGGGCACGGCTATATGCCCATCGCCATCGAGGTGATGTCGAAAGACAAATACGACGCCTGGGTCGCCAAGGCCCTGGCGAACGACGACTATGAAAAGATCAAGGCGGCGGGCAAGTAGCGTGGCGAAGCGCGCGACGGACCCGCGCAGCGGCAAGGAACGGCAATGAGCGAAGCGGCGGTAGAGCATCACGAACACCATCCGACCGGCTGGCGGCGGTTCCTCTTTTCGACGAACCACAAGGACATCGGCACGCTCTATCTGATCTATGCGGTCGTGGCCGGGCTGATCGGCGGCGCGATGTCGATCTGGTTCCGTCTCGAGCTGCAGCTTCCCGAAAGCCAGGGCATCGCCGAAGGCCACTTCTTCAACGTGCTGATCACCGGGCACGGGCTGCTGATGGTGTTCTTCATGGTCATGCCGGCGCTGATCGGCGGCTTCGGCAACTGGATCGTGCCGATCATGATCGGGGCGCCCGACATGGCGTTCCCGCGCATGAACAACATCAGCTTCTGGCTGCTGGTGCCGTCGCTGATCCTGCTGGTCACCTCGATCTTCGTGGGCGGCGCGGGGACGGGATGGACGGTCTATCCGCCCTTGTCGAGTACGCCCGGCCATCAGGGGCCGGCGGTGGATCTGGCGATCTTCTCGCTGCACCTGGCCGGCGCCAGCTCGATCCTCGGCGCGATCAACTTCATCACCAC
>CAZBRE010000026.1:33657-38856 GCA_964494065.1 uncultured Alphaproteobacteria bacterium | reverse complement strand
GCGCAGCTGGCCTTCGCGTAGGTCCCCGGTAGGGACACCCCTTGCGGGGTGCCCTCGTTGGTCGCTCCCCCCACCCTTGCCCTCCCCCCGCTGGGGGGAGGGGATTTCAGCTCTTAGCCGCCTGCACAGGTCGGGCACCAAAGTTCGCGTCGTCATGCCCGACAGCTTAGCCGAACCGAACCGGAGTGCGGTCCCCTATGCGCCGTTCCCCTACGCCTTGCTCATGGTCTGGGGCAGGATGAAGTTGGCGACGTGGCCCTTGAAGTTGAGGCCCTTCTTGTGCACCACGGGCTGGACCTGCTGGTAGAGCGGCAGCACGTAAGCCTTTTCGGCGATGTACTTGTTCACCTTCTGCCAGCCGGCGATGCGCTTGGCCTCGTCCTTCTCGCCCCACAGCGGGCCGATCATGGCGTCGAGGTCCTTGGTGTCCCAGGTCGAGTGCGGCGAGGGACCGAACATGGCGTGGCCGGTCGACGTCGTCGGATCGCCGATCGAATTGCCCCAGTTGTAGAAGGCCGCCGGGGCCAGCTTGTCCTGGGCGCGCAGCTCGAAGTGCTTGGCGACCTCGTAGATCTCGATCTCGGCCTGGATGCCGACGCGGCGCCACATGCCGACGATGGCCTGGATGACCTCGAAGTCCTTGGGGATGTAGCCCTTGGTGGTCTGGATCTTGAACTTGACCGGCTTCTTCCGCGAATAGCCCGACTTGGCGAGCAGTGCGGCCGCCTTCTTCGGATTGTAGGGCGTCTTCACGGAGGGATCGTAGCCGGTGTAGTTGGGTGTCAGCAGCGTGTCGATCGGCACGCCGTAGCCGCGCAGCAGACGGTCGACGATCGCCTTCTTGTTGACCGCCATGACGGCCGCCTGGCGCACGTTGATGTCGAGCATCGGGCCGACATCGTTGAAGAAGATCATGGCGATGTCGGAAACTGGCGTGGTGACGCCGACCAGGCCGGGCTTCTTTTTCAGACGGTCGAACTCCTCGAACGCCATGTTGAGCGTGAGGTCGGAGCGCCCGCTCTCGATCTCGGCGACGCGCGCGGCCGGATCGGTCACGAACTTGAAGACCACGTTCTCGAAAGCCGGCTTGCCGCCCCAGTAGTTGGGATTGGCCTTCAAGCGCACGAAGGAGCCGCGCTGGAACTCCGCCATCGTGTAGGGGCCCGAGCCCATCGGCGCCTTCTCGAAGCCCGCCTTGCCGACCTTGGCGTAGTAATGCGGCGGCAGGACGTAGGCCGTCAGGAAGGCCATCCACTTGAAGAGATCGGGCTGGAAGTTGGCGAGCTCGCCGGTGATCTCGTTGCCGTTGGCTTTGAGGCTCTTGATCGACGCCCAGACGAACTGGACCGGGTTGCCGGTCTCCTTCTTGGCGACGCGCTCGAGGTTCCAGACGATGTCGGCGCCGGTGACGGGCTTGCCGTCCTGCCATTTCGCGCCGTCGCGCACCGTCATATGGATCTTGGTCTTGTCCTTGTTCCAGCCCCACTTGGTCAGCAGGCCGGGCTTGAAGGAGAGGTCGGGGTTCTGGTCGATATACTGGTCGAAGACGCATTTGTAGATCGACATGAGCTGGGGGTTCACCGAGGAGAGCCCGGTGGTCGGATCCCAGGCCGGCAGCGGCACGTGATAGGCGATGGTCAGCGTGTCGCCGAGCTGCGCCGCCGCCTGGCGCGAGAACAGAAGCGAAGTGAGTGCGGGCCCTGTGAGCGCGGTCGCGCCGGCGGCCTGCAAGAAATTCCGTCGATTGAATTCTGTCATCGTCTTTTGCCTCCCTGGAAGCCTGGCTGTCGCAGGCGCCCGCGACACATGCGGGCAAGTGTCCTAACTGATTCCGTTCGTTTCCCGGATTATTCCGCCACCTTGTTCGGCGCGCTCTATCATTCCGCGGCCCTGTCGGGCGCGCTGTCGGCCCATTTCTCCATCAACTCGTTTGAGGGCAGCGTTTCGTCGACCAGCTTCTTGGCCGTCGCCCCACCGGCGACCGGCAGATTCTTGGCATCGAGCAGGCCGATCTGCACCAGCACCGAAGCCTGATCCCAGTAGATGTGCTCGTGATAGAGCTTGTCGCCGCGGAAGTTGATGATGCCGACCAGCGGTACTTCCACCTTCCTGCCGGTGGGCTCGATGCCCGGTAGCATCCAGTCGATCTCGCGGTCGTGGGTGAAGGAGAAGATCATCTCGTCGACGACCCGGTCGGCGCCGATCGTCCGGCTGACCGGGATGAGCGCCGTGTCGTCGGGGTTCGAGTTGACGAAGTGGTTCTTGTAGAAGCGGTGGAGGTCGGTATAGCCGACGCCGCCGGTCATGGTCGGCACGTGGTTGACGTAGGGCTGGGCGACCATGGTCGCCATCGTCGCATCCACGTCGCGCGTGGCGAACTCGTAATAGCAATGCATCTCCCAGAGATGTTCCAGATCGTAGACCGGGCCCATGACGCCGCGCAGCAGCGCGATGGTGCGCGAATGCGCCATGCCCGCGGCGGGCTTGTTGTAGACGTCGGTGCGGATCTTGTTGGCGAAGCCGTGCTCGGCACCCTCGTAGACGTTGACGAGGATCTCGTCGCGGCCCTCGAACTTCTTTCGGATCTCCTCGACGGCCTCCTGCGGGACGTGGCTGTCCGCGCTGCCGAAGTGGAAGACGACGGGGCAGGTGATCTTGTCGGCATCGTCGAGCAGCTTCTCGATGGCGACGCCGTAATAGCAGGCCGCCGCATCGACCCCGCAATGCGCCGCCGCCTGATAGGCCAGCGCGCCGCCGAGGCAGTAGCCGAGCGCGGCGACCTGCGTCGCGCCGCCCTTACCCTGGCCCTTGACCTCGTCCATCGATTTCAGGTGATCGACGGTCGCGGTCATGTCGTCGATCGCGGTCGCGCGGTCGAACTTGCCGTAATGCTCGAAGGCCTTGGTGCGGCCCGCTTCGGAATAGTCGAGATCGACCCTGGGCTCGATGCGCCAGAACATGTCGGGCACCAGCACGACATAACCTTCCTCGGCGAAATAGTCGGCGGTGGCGCGCATCGCCTCGTTCACGCCGAAGATTTCCTGCATGATCATCAGGCCCGGGCCCTTGCCCGAGGGCGGCAGCGCCAGATAGCCCTGGAACGTGCCGCCGTCCTTGGCCTTGATGTCGATGAACTGTCCCGCCATTTCGATCCTCCCCGGATTGCGCCCGGCCCGATATGTCGTCCGCCGCGCGCCCAGTTGCCTACCCGCAAGCCGCCGCGAGGCGCACCTGACTAGCCAACGGCTATCATAGCTATTGGTCGCGCGGACTCCATAGCTTGCCTTTGGCCGTCTTCTCATAGGCCATGCCCTTGGGATAGGAGATCAGCTCCATCTGAAGCCCCCAGGGCGGGGTGAAATAGATGATGGTCTGCCCGGCGGCCGGGCCTTCCTTGACCGGCAGCGGTCCAAAGAACGTCGTCACCTTGTTGGCCTTGAGATAGGCGACGGCCTTGTTGATGTCGTCGACGTAGAAGGCGATGTGGTGCCCGCCGAGATCGCTGTTCTTCGGCCGCTCCGTCTTCTGGTCGGGCGCGCGGTATTCGAGCAGCTCGACGTTGGAGCCGTTGCCGCAGCGGATCATGGTGATCTGGTTGATCACCGCGCGCGGATGGACGTGCAGCAGGTTCGCCATGAACGGCCCCTTGTCGTCCCGGAAGGGCCCGAATTTGAGATAGGCCTTGCAGCCCAGGACCGTCTCGAAGAAGGCGATCGCGGCCTTGCTGTCGTAGACCGTAATGCCGACATGGTCGACGCCGCGCATCGTCGGCAGGGTCTCCGCCATCGAAGAGGCCGGGAACGCCAATCCCAGCGATGCCGCAAGCGCAAAGGCCCATTTCCGCACGATCACCCCTCCTTGTTCGCGCCGGTCTTGATCGGCGCGAGCTGGCGCTACGACCGACGCTTTGTTGTGGTGCGGACCGGCATGACAAACCGCCGCTCCGCCTGACCCGAATTTGCAGGCTATGAATTTTAAATTGTAAAATCAACTTTAAAACCTACTGTAAAACGATAGACTGACAAATGACCGTGGCACCGCTCCGCCGCAGGGAACCGACCGCCGGTACTATGACTGAAGCAAAAACGACCAAAGCGACGCCGCGGCAAGCCGCCGATCCCGACCTCTGGCATCTCTCGCGCGATGGGACCGAGGCGCGGCTGACCGGTTTCGAGTTCAGCCTCGAGCGGGTGATGCATGCCTTCTACCGCTGGAAGGCGGCGTGCCTCGCGGCGGTGAGCGACGCCGAGCTGACCGGCAACGACGTCGCGGTGCTGAACACGATCCGCATGAAGGAGCGCGCCAAGTCGCGCACCGAGATCGCGCGCCTCCTCAATCGCGACGACGTCTCGAACATCCAATACGCGCTGAGGAAGCTGCTGCGCGAGGACTTGATCGAGAAGAGCGACGCCGCCTCGCGCAAGACCGCGACCTATCGGGCAACGGCGGCGGGAGTCCGGGTCACCGAGGCTTACGCGGACATGCGCCGCGCGGTGCTGATCGAGATGTCGCCGCATCTGACCGAGGGCGAGAGCCCCTTCGAGGAGGCAGGTCAGCTCCTCGATCTGATGGCCGGCGCTTACGACCAGGCCGCCAAGCGCGCGGCCACGCAGCGGTTCTGACCGCGCGCATTCGCATTCAATCCGCAAATCTGCTTGATTGAGGTCAATCGGCGCGCGGCGCTGGCGGCGCACACTCGCGCCATCCAAAGGAGACGATCCCCATGACCAACCAGGCCATCAGCCGCTTTCCCGTTCCCGATCTCGCCGAGCTGCCGGACGACATCCGCGAGCGCATCGAGGGCGTGCAGGAGAAGTCGGGCTTCGTGCCCAATGTCTTCGTCGCGCTGGCGCACCGGCCCGACGAGTTCCGCGCCTTCTTCGCCTATCACGACGCGCTGATGGACAAGGAGAGCGGGCTCACCAAGGCCGAGCGCGAGATGATCGTGGTCGCCACCTCGTCGGCCAACGAATGCCAGTACTGCGTCGTCGCCCACGGCGCCATCCTGCGCATCCGCGCCAAGAACCCGCTGATCGCAGACCAGATCGCGGCCAACTACCGCAAGGCCGACATCACGCCGCGACAGAAGGCGATGCTCGACTTCGCGCTGTTGGTCTCGCAGGAAGCCCAGTCGGTCGACGAAGAGGATTTCGACGACCTGCGCGAGCACGGCTTCAGCGACGAGGATATCTGGGATAT
>CAZBRE010000026.1:31885-33557 GCA_964494065.1 uncultured Alphaproteobacteria bacterium | reverse complement strand
CGCATCTCCGCCGTCCGCGTGGCACCGATGAAGATGCCGTCGAGCTGATAGCTCCACACCGATAAAAGCGGCGAGACGATCACGTAGACGAGATAGACATGCGCGGTCGCGCGCACCGTCTCGATATTGGTGAGGATCGCCACGATCAGCGTGCCGCCGGCGAGATAGACGAGCGCGAAGAGTGCTGCGACGATCCCGGCCCAGATGGTCGAGACCCGTACGGCCTCGCGCACCGCCGCCCGGTCGCGGGCGCCGATGGCGCTACCGACGAGCGCTTCGGCCGCATGGGCGAAACCGTCGAGCCCGTGGCCGATGAAGGTCTGGAAGATCAGCAGCACGGCGTTCGCCGCCAGCACCGTATCGCCGAACTTGGCGCCCTGCGCGGTGAACCAGGCGAAGGCGGTGAGCAGGCAGAGCGTGCGGATGAAGATGTCGAAGTTGACCCGCACCATGCGGATGATGCGCTCGCGCGCGCGGATGAGCGCCCAGCGCCAGGCCCCGCCGACATGCTTCAGGCGGGCGCCGATGAGGGCAAGCGCTAGGAGCGCGGCGCTCCATTCGGCGATCAAAGTGGCGGCGGCGACGCCCGCGATGCCCCAGCCGAAGCCGATGACGAAGAGCAGCGAGAGCGCGATGTTGGCGCCATTCAGAAAGAGCGTCAGCACGAAGGTCGCGCCGGTGCGCTGCATGCCGATCAGCCAGCCGATGGCGACATAGTTGGCGAGCGCCGCAGGCGCTCCCCAGATGCGGATGAAGAGGTACGTTTCGGCCAGGCCCTCGACCTTGGCGCTCGCCTCGATGATGGCGAAGGCGGCGAGGGCGATGGGGATCTGCAGCGCGATCACCAAACTGCCGAAGCCGCCTGCGAGTAAGAGCCCGCGCGCGAGCACGGCGCGGATCTCGTCGGCGTCCTTGGCGCCCTCGGCCTGGGCGACGAAGCCGGTCGTGCCCATGCGCAGGAAGCCGAAGCCCCAATAGATGTACGAAAAGACCAGCCCACCGATCGCCACGCCGCCGATATAGGCGGGGTCGGGCAGGTGGCCCATCACCGCCGTGTCGACCGCGCCCAGGAGGGGCACCGACAGGTTCGAGAGGATGATCGGCCCGGCGAGCCGCCAGACGCGGGCGTGCATGGCGTCTAGCGCCCGGCCGCGTAGCCCTGCATGAAGCGGGGGTTGGCGGCGGCTTTCAGCATGCCGTCGGGATCCCGCGCGACCGCGGCGAGGCGCGAGAGCGACCAGTCGTCGGTGACCTCGATCTCGTGGCCGCGGCGCTCGAGCTCGGCGATCGTCGCGTCGGGGAAGCGCGCTTCCATCTGCACATAGCCCGGCCGCGCGGTCCGCGGATAGAACGAGTTCGGCCAGTGGAAGGAGAGGAACTGCGGCGCGTCGATCGAGGCCTGCATGTTCATGCCGTGATGCAGGTGGCGCAGCAGGAAGGTGAGCGCCCACTGGTCCTGGCCGTCGCCGCCCGGCGAACCGAACGCCATCGCCGGTTCGCCGTCCCTGAGCGCGAGGCCGGGGGTGAGCGTGGTGCGCGGGCGCTTGCCGGGCGCGAGGCTCGCCGGCAGGCCCTCCTCGAGCCAGAACATCTGGGCGCGCGAGCCAAGGGGGAAGCCGAGCTCCGGGATGATCGGCGAGCTCTGCATCCAGCCGCCCGAGGGCATGGCCGA
>CAZBRE010000026.1:2715-31785 GCA_964494065.1 uncultured Alphaproteobacteria bacterium | reverse complement strand
GCCCAGTCGACCGTCTCAGGCAAACGGGGCGAACGCCCCTCGGGCGCGCCCGGCCGCAAGTCGAGCGAGGCCTCGCGCCCGATCAGCGTGCGCCGCGCGTCGGCATAGGCATCGGAGAGCAGCGCGTCGATGGGCACGTCGACGAAGTCGGGATCGCCGTACCAGGCCTCGCGGTCGGCATAGGCGAGCTTCAGGCATTCGAGCATCGTGTGCACGAAGTCGGGACCCACCGGGTCCATGCTCGCGAGGTCGAAGCCCTTGAGCAACGCCAATGTCTGCAGCGCCGCCGGTCCTTGGCCCCACGGCCCTGTCTTGCAGATCGTCAGGCCTTCATAATCGATCGTCAGCGGATCTTCGTAATGCGGGCGCCACGCCGCCATGTCGTCGGCGGTCAGCAGCCCGCCATGCAGCACGCCGCTCGAATCGAGCCATTCGGTCTCGCGGCAGAAGCGGTCGATCGTCTCGGCGACGAAGCCCTTGTAGAACGCGTCATGCGCCGCCTCGCATTGCGCCGCGCGGTCACCGCCGGCCGCTTCGGCCTCGGCCACGAGGCGCCGGAAGAAGTTCCCCAATGCTTCGTTGCGGAACCGGCTGCCGGTGGCGGGCGGGCCACCGCCGGCGAGATAGACCGCGGCGCTGGTCGGCCAGGCCTCGCGGAACAGCTCGGCCACGTTGGCGATATAGGCGGAGAGCACCGGGACGACCGGATAGCCGCCGCGCGCATAGCCGATCGCCGGCTCCAGAACGTCGGCGAGCGGCATCGTGCCATGATCGCGGAGCAGCATGAGCCAGCCGCCCACCGTGCCCGGCACCACCGCGGCGAGAAGCCCGGTGCCGGGGATGAGATCGAGGCCGAATTCCTTGTAGCGTGCGATCGTCGCCGCCGCCGGGGCTGGGCCCTGGGCACACAACACCTTCGGCGCCTTTTCCTTGGCGCTCCAGAAGACGACCGGCATGTCGCCGCCCGGTCCATTCTGGTGCGGCTCGACGACCTGGAGGACGAAGCCCGCCGCGGCCGCCGCGTCGAAGGCGTTGCCGCCGCGCTCGAGCATGGCCATGCCGGCGGCTGAGGCCAGCCAGTGTGTCGAGGCAACCATGCCTAACGTGCCGCGCAGCTCCGGGCGGGTGGTGAACATCTTGGAAGATCCCGTCTTGCCTAGTCGTCGATCGGCACCTGGTCGGCCTCGCCGCCGCGGTGCTTGTGGATGAAGTAGAGGTTGCGGGCATAGATGACCAGCCCGCCCGCCTGGCCCGCGATGAACACCGGATCGCTGCGGTAGATCGCGTAGGAGAGCAGGGTGACCCCGCCCAGCACGCTGAAATACCAGAAAGCGACCGGCACGATGCTTTTCTTGGCCCGCTCTGAGACGAACCACTGGATGATGAAGCGCATCGAGAACAGCGCCTGACCGATGAATCCGACCGCGACCCAGATGATCTCCGCGGTGGTGAGCGTCGCATTCATGGAGCTTCAGTCCTTTTTTTCATTCGGTTCTGATGTTGGCAGTTCGGTTGTTTCGCCGGGATAGCGCGAGCGGCGCTGCAGCCACATCACGCCGAGCAGGTCCCAGATGCCGACCCACAGGCGGTCGAACACGCCGTATTTCGAGACCCCGCGCTCGCGCGGCCGGTGCTTGACCGCGACCGAGACGACCTCGCGGCCCTGGCGCAGGAAAAGCGGCGGCAGGAAGCGGTGCATATGGTCGAAGCGCGGCAGGTCGAGGAAGGCCGCGCGCGCGAATAGCTTGAGCCCGCAGCCCGAATCGGGCGTGGCGTCCTTGAGCAAACCCGAGCGGATCCGATTGGCGACCTTGGAGGCGAAGCGCCGCCAGCCGGTATCCTTGCGGTTCTTGCGGTGGCCGCAGACGACGAGGTTCATATCCGGCGTCCCCGACGTCGTCATACGATCCCAGAGGCGGACGATGCCCTCCGGGTTGTTCTGGCCATCGCCGTCGAGGGTCGCCACGATCGGCGCGAGGGCCGCCTTGACCCCGGTGATGACCGCGCGGCTCTGCCCGCAGCAGACGCCGTGCCGGATCACCCGCAGTTGCGGGTGTTTTTTCGCCGCTACGGCGAGGGCCTCCGCGGTGCCATCGGTCGAGCCGTCATCGACATAGACGATCTCGAAGTCGACGCGGCCCTGAAGCCCGTTCGTGAGCGCCTCCACGATCTCCGCGGCCAGGGGCGCGATATTCTCCGCCTCGTTGTGGACGGGCACGACAACGGACAGATCCATTTGGCTTGGCCTCGGCCGAGGGTGGACAGACGGGCAGGCGTCCGGACGCCCGCCCGAATTGACCGGTCCCCGGCAGCTGTCATACTTAACGCGCGGAAATCGGGCCGCTCCTTAACACGACTGCGCGCAGGTTTTCCAGTCAGCGCGCTTCGCGCGTGAAGGCGATCATCGGATAACCGGCGCGCGGACCACGCGTGCCTCGGAGGTTCGCGCCCCCAAGTGTCCAGCTTTCTGACCGGATACCGGCCATACATTCTGCTTACGCTTCTGTGCCTTGCCTTGTTTGCGCCGGGCCAGTCGGCGTTGCCGCCGGTCGACCGCGACGAAGCGCGCTTCGCCCAGGCGACGCGGCAGATGCTGCAGACCGGCGACTACATCAACATCCGTTTTCAGGACACGCCACGGCACAAGAAACCCGCCGCGATCTACTGGCTCCAGGCCGCCTCGGTGGGTCTTTTCGGCGAGACCAATGCGAGCGTGATCTGGCCGTATCGGCTCCCATCGGTGCTGGGTGCGATCGCGGCCGTCCTCCTGACTTTCGCGCTCGGTTGCGTTCTCTTCGAGCGCCGCGTCGCCTTTCTGGGCGCGGCGGTTCTGGCCAGCTCGTCCCTTCTGGTCATCGAGGCGCATCTCGCCAAGACCGACGCGGTGCTGCTCGCGACGATCATGGCGGCTATGCTGGCCCTGGCCCGGATCTATGCGGCTGCGCGCATGGCGCAAGATATAGACAGGCGCGAAGAACGGGAGAGCGGACGTTTTGCGCCGCTCGTGTTCTGGGGCGCGCTCGGCGTCTCCGCCTTGGTCAAGGGACCGGTCGGTCCCATGGTCGTGCTCCTCACCGTTGCGGCGCTCTGGATCACCGACTGGCGGGCGGGGCGGGTGACCGATCTGTTCGCGCGCCTGAAGCCGCTGGTCGGCATCCCGCTGGCCGTTGCGATCTTCGCGCCGTGGCTGATCGCGATCATGAGCGCGACCGGCGGCAGCTTCGTCGGCGACGCGGTGAAGAGCGATCTTCTTCCGAAGCTCATCTCGGGCCAGGAAAGCCACGGGTTCCCGCCGGGCTATTTCCTGCTGCTGCTGACCGGCACGATGTGGCCGGGCTCGCTCTTCGTCTGGCATGGCATCGTCTGGGCCTGGCAGAACCGTTGGGAATGGCCGGTCAAATTCTGCGTCGCCTGGGCGCTGCCGTCGTGGATCGTCTTCGAGCTCGTGCCGACCAAGCTGCCGCATTACGTGCTGCCGCTCTACCCGGCGCTGGCGCTGCTCGCCGCGCGCGCAGCTTTCGCGCTGGCCGAGGGCGGCATCCCGCGGTTTCGGAAATGGGACAGCCGCCTGGCGCTGGGCGCCTTCGCGGCGATTGCGCTGGCGATCGGCGGCGGGCTGGTGGCGATCCCGATCGCCCTCGACGGCCGCTTCTCCTGGGCCGCGCTGATCCCTTTGTTTGTCGCGATCGGGCTGTCGATCTATGTGCTCGTGCAGTGCCATCGCGCGCGCGTCGTGCCGGCGCTGGCCGCGGCCATCGTCGGCGCCGTGTTCATCTTCGGGCCCGCCGGCCAATGGGTGTTGCCGGGCGTCGAGGCGCTGTGGCTGTCGCGCTCCGCGGCACGGATCGTCGCCGCGAAGGCCGGGGACGTTAAGCCCGTGGTTGCCGCCAGCGGCTATCATGAGCCCAGCCTCGTCTTTATGCTGGGCCGCCAGACCAGATTGATCGGACCGGAGGCGATCGCAACGGCCATGCGCAGCGATCCATCTTTGCTCGCGCTGATTGGCGCCGACAAGGAGGCGCGGTTCCGCGCCGCGCTCGCCGGCGATGCGGCGCGGCTGGCGGCGCTCGGCAGCGCGCGCGGGTTCAACTACTCCCGAGGCGACTGGGTCACGCTGACGCTTTATCGCCTCATGCCCCGCTCCGCGCGGGCCTACGGACGCCAGAAATGACCACGCCGGGCACGGGTGAGACGACGGGGCGCGGGACAGCGCTTTCCTTCACCGGCTTCGTGCTGGCGACGGCGGCGATTATTGTTCTCTTCCGGGTCTTCCCGGAGATCGATCTCTGGTTCCAGAGCCTCTTCTGGACCAAGGCCGACGGCTTCTTTCTCAAGAACAGCGACTTCGCAATTTTTTTCTACAAGGGCATCCGTTGGGCGACCCCGGTGGTGGGCGGCATTCTCGCGGTGGTCATTCTGCATGGCCTCTTTGGATCGAAGCCGCGCACCAAGCGCTGGTTGCGGCCTTCGCTGGCCACGCTGGCCACCATCGCGATCGGCGCCGGTTTGATCGTCAACGTGATGCTGAAGGATCAGTGGGGCCGCGCGCGGCCGAGCCAGATCACCGAGTTCGGCGGCGTGATGCAGTTCACCCCGCCCTTCGCCCTGGCCGAGCAATGCGTGCGCAACTGCTCCTTCGTCGCCGGCCATCCTTCGATGGTCTTTGCATTGTTCGGCCTCGCGCTGTTCGCCACGCGTTACCGTGGCCTGGCGCTGGTCGCGGTGGCGCTGGGGGGCGCGCTGGCGGGGCTCGGGCGGATCATGCAGGGCGGGCACTTCCTCAGCGACGTGATCTTCTCCGGCGTGGTGATGTTCGTTACCGCCTGGGTGATCCATCGCATCGTGATCGCGCTGCCCCTCGACAGGCCGCTGCCGCGCGCCGGCGCATCACCCGGCGCACGCCGGGCAATGGGTGAAGTCGCGGCGCTGCTGCGCGACGTCGCCGATGTCGCGATCAAAAAGCCGGAAGCGGGCGAGCCGGGTCATTTCGAGGCGCTGGGCACCCAAAGGCTCATACAGGCAACCCTCGCGGTCGTGGTAGCCTGCGCGATCGCCATCCTATGGATAGACCGGCCGCTTGCGCTCGGACTGAAGGCGCATGCGGGCGGGCTCGTTGGCCTCGCGCATGCGATCGCCGCCTTCGGCACCTCCACCATGTGGCTGGTCGCCGCCGGGGTGATCGGCGTGGCGCTATGGATCGCGAGCCGGCGGATCGACAATGACGCGGTGGCGGCGGTCTACCGCACGGCATCGCAGCGGGCGTTGTTCTTCCTCGTCGCCGTGGGCGGCGCCGGGCTGCTCGTCAATCTGCTGAAGATCGTCTTCGGACGCGCGCGGCCGCGCCTGCTCTTCTACGAAAACGTCTACAGCTTCGACTTTTTCAGGATGGGGTCCGACTTCTGGTCCTTCCCGTCCGGCCATACGGTCACCGCGGCGGCCGTCGCGGCGGCGGTCGCGGTCTTGTGGCCGCGGCTGGTGGCGCCCTTCATCGCGCTCACGGTGCTCGTCGCCCTCGCGCGCGTGGTTGCGACGGCGCATTACCTGAGCGACGTGCTGTTCAGTATCTATCTCGGGGTGTTCTTTACGCTCGGCACGAAGGTCTGGTTCGAGCGGCGCGGCTACCGGATTTTCGCGCCCCACGGCCCGCCGGGCCAAAGCCTACACCGCGAACAACCGGCCGAATAACGCGCCCAAGGCAGCGGGCTTAGATCAGCGAACGGTAATCACCGTGCAGGGCGCCGAGTTCGCGACCTTGTGCGATATGCTGCCCAGCATAAGCCCCTTGAGGTCGGACAGCCCGCGGCTGCCCATCACGATGAGATCGGCGCCGGTCTTTTTGGCATATTCGAGTATCTTCTCCTGGACGTTGCCCATGGAGACGAAGGTCTCGATCGAGGGCGCACCGCCCTCCTGGGCGATTTCGCGCGCGCGTTCGACGAAGCGGTCGCTGATATAGGTCGCGACCTGCGCCTCGGCGCCGGAGATATGCTCCGCCTCGGCGAAGCGGTGCAAAGTCGGGGCAAGCTCCGTGCTGTCCATCACCGTGATGATGTGCAGCGTGGCGCCGTATTTGCCGGCCAGGTCGGCGGCCACCGACACCGCCTTTTCGGCGTGGTCGGATCCGTCGATCGGCACCAGGATCGTCTTGAACATGGGATGCTGGCCTCCCTTGCGCGGGCTGGGACGTGCGGAGCATCCAGCCTATAAGGAGACGATGTCCAGTCGCCATTGACCTTAGTCAATCGGGGTCGGCGCGGGCGCATTGGCGGTCTCGGACAGTCTCGGAAAGTCTCGAACAGTCTTGGGCGGAGCAGGGAGGCGCAGTTGAACGCAGCGGAAATCGATCTCGATCAATGGATCGGTCGGAGCGAGACGGCCGAGGACGTCGTCACCGCGCGCATGCTCGACCACATGTCGACCACGCTGGGCCGCGAGGATGCGCCGGCGACGGCCGGCGATCCGATGCCGCCGGCCTGGCAGTGGATGGTCTGCGCCTCGGCCGTCGGACCGAAGGACACCGCAACCGACGGGCTTTCCAAGAGCGGTGGCATCCTGCCGCCGATCCCGCTGCCGCGGCGCATGTGGGCGGGGGGGCGCATGACGATCCACCAGCCTTTGCGGGTGGGCCAGGCGGTGCGTTGCCAAACCACGATCAAGTCGGCGGTGCAGAAGGTCGGCCGCAGCGGGCCGATCGCCTTCGTCACCATCGCTTACAATTATTTTAGCGACTATTCAGGCGAGAAGGGCCTCGCGATTGCAGACGAAATGGACGTCGCCTACCGCGCGGCGGCGCAGCCGGGCGAAACCCCGCCGCCGCCGACCCCCGCGCCGATGGATGCCGAATGGCATCGCACCGTGACGCCCGATCCGGTGCTGCTGTTCAAGTATTCGGCGCTGACCTTCAATCCGCACCGCATCCATTACGACCGGCCCTACACGACCGAGGTCGAAGGCTATCCTGGATTGCTGGTGCACGGGCCGCTGATCGCGACGCTGTTGCTCGATCTCGTGCGGCGCAACAGCGACCGGCGGATCGAGTCGCTCTCCTACCGCGCCATGCGCCCGCTCTACGATACCGCCCCGTTCGAGCTTTGCGGCGCGCCAACGGAGGATCGAAGCGGTTGCGTCGTCTGGGCGCTCGATCCCGAAGGCGCGGTGGCGCAGCAGATCGAGGTTGAATTTCGGGATTAACCCCCGTCGGCAGCAAGCCCGTCGAAGGTCGCCGGGCCGGGCCCGTCGAAGTCGCGGTCGTGGTCGAGCGAGGGGATGCGCTTTCGCGCGCTTGCGACTTGGCCCATGTCGATCTCGGCGAGGATCACGCCTTCCTCCTCGCCGGCTTCCGCGATGATCTCCCCCCACGGATCGACGATCAGCGAGTGGCCGTAGGTCTTGCGGCCTTCGGCATGCTCGCCGCACTGCGCGGCGGCGATCACGAAGGCGCCGGTCTCGATCGCCCGCGCGCGCATCAGCACGTGCCAGTGCGCGCGGCCTGTCGTCACCGTGAAGGCCGAGGGAATGGTGAGGATGCCGGCGCCGGCATGGGCAAGCGCGCGGTAGAGCTGCGGGAAACGGAGATCGTAGCAGACCGAAAGCCCGATCAGCCCCCACGGGCTCGGCGCGACGACGGCGTCATGGCCGGGGCGGATGCGGTCGCTCTCGCGGTACCACTCGTCCTCGCGCAGGTTCACATCGAAGAGGAAGATCTTGTCGTAATGGGCGGCGATGTTGCCGGCGGCGTCGATCAGGAAGGAGCGGTTGGAGAGCTTCTCGGCGCCGGGATCGCGGATCGAAAGCGAGCCCAGCAGGATCCACGTGCCCGTCTCCTTGGCCAGCGCGCGGAACGCCGGCAGGGCCGGATGCTCGCTTTCGGGCAAGCCCTTGGCGAGGGCGAGCTTGGTGTCGGGCTCGATCAGCGTCGCGTTTTCGGGGAGCGTTATGAAATCGGCGCCCTGGGCGGCGGCCTCGCGCGCCAGCTCCAGGCCGCGCGCGACATTGGGCTCGATCTCGCGCCCGGCGGTGATCTGGACGCAGGCGGCTTTGAAGTTAGCGGGGAATTTGGCGGGCTCGCTCACGTCGGGTTTCCCAGAAGCGCATCGAGCTCGCCGGAGCTCTCCAACGCATAAAGATCGTCGGAGCCGCCGACATGGTGCTCGCCGATCCAGATCTGCGGCACCGAGGTCGCCCCGCCCGCCTTGGCGCGCATCTCGGCCTTCTTCTTCGGATTGAAGGTTACGTCGATCTCCTCATAGGCGACGCCCTTGGCCTCCAGCAGCGCCTTGGCGCGATAGCAGAAGCCGCATAGTCCGGTCGTGTAGATGGTGACGTCGGGCATGCCTCAGTGCTCCGTCCGAACGCTTGACCCTTCTTATCTTATAGGGTCGCGGGCGTAAATTTTCCATGGGGGACCGGAACGGCCTTGGTTTCCGCCAAAAACGATGCAGGCAAAAAAAGGGCCGGCGGTGCCGGCCCAAGTTTGGGGTCTGGAGAGAAGGCTCGAACGAGCGAACCTTGAGGGAGGAAGCCGGAAGAGAGGACCCGATCCGCGATCCAAGGGAGGGAGGTCGGCCGCATGGGGGATACGGCTGGTTGATCGCGTCTCGAGGTCCTCCTCCGTTCTAACTCCGCTCGACGGCGACGCCGTCGATGAGGGGGACTTTAGGCGGGCCCGGTGCGGCTGGCTGTGACGGCTGTCACAGGGGGGCGAAAAAAGTTAACGGCGGGCTACGATTTTCTGAGCAATGAAAGCAGGGCAATGGCTTACGGACACAAAAAAGGGGCCGGCCATTGAGGCCGGCCCAAGTTTGGGGTCTGGAGAGAAGGCTCAAATGACGAGCCTCAAGGAGGAAGCCGGAAAAGAGGACCCGATTGGCGATCCAGGGGAGGGAGGTCGGCCGTATGGGGGATACGGCTTGAATGATCGCTTCTCGAGGTCCTCCTCCGTTCTTGCTCCGCACGACGGCCAGGCCGTCGATGAGGATGACCATATGTGCGGGCGCCCGGAGACGCTGTGACGGGTGTCACAGGGATGCGAAAAAATTCCGGGCCCGCCGAAGCGAGTCCTGAAAAGCAAGAAAATTCAGTAAATTAGAGGAAATGCATGGGCAAAGATTTTTGCCCGCATACCCTTTTAGGCCCTGTTAGGCGTCGCCGTGGCCCTCGACGATCTCCTCCAGCTCCCACATGTCGAGGATGGCGAGATTGTCGCCGTCGCGCTTGACGATGTCCTTGCGCGAGAGGTCGGAGAGTGCGCGGGCCACCGTCTCGCGGGTGGTGCCCGAACGGCTGGCGACGTTGGAGTGGATCGGCGCCGGTTTAATCACGGCCTTGCCGTCCTCGTCCTCCTCGGCCTCGCGGGCGAGGCGCAGGATCTCCGCATAGACGCGGTTGTAGGCGCCCAAGGTAGAGAGATCCATGATTCGGTCGGTCGAGCCGCGCACGATCTGCACCAGCCGCCGCATGATCGAGAGCGCGAATTTCGGATTGTCCGCGAGGAGCTGCTGGAACTGCGCCGGGCTGACCGAGGCGACGGTGGTGTCCTTGAGCGCGATCACGTTGGCCGAGCGCGGCGCCTCGTCGATCGCCGCCAGCTCGCCGAAGACGCCGCCCTCGACGATCTCGTCGTAGGAGACCTCGCGGCCCGAATAGGAGAAGTTGACGACGCGCACACGCCCCCGGGTCACGAAATAGACGTCGCGGCTGTCGCTATCGCGGTCGATGATCTGTTCGTGGCTGGAGTAGTTGCGCCACTTGGCGATGCCTTCGAGCTTGGTGAGCTGATCCGCCGGAAGCGTCTCCAGCATGCCGATATTGCTGAGCTTCTGCTCGCCGCCTGCGCTCATGGCAATCCGCTCCCGGCCCTTTGGGCTCTTCAGCGTTATGTTTCTCTACGGCTGGAAGACGGACAGATCGCCGGTTTCCCGCCGCAACCCCGCCTTTGACATAGCCCAAGCGGCGCGCGGGCGTCTAACTATTTTAGACGTCGCTGCGCCGGCCCACTCCCCCTCCCGACCGCCCATGAATCTACGATCCCGTGGGCGGTCGGGAGGGGGAGTGGGCCGGTGCCGTGGCCAATATCACCTTAACCCCTCCCAGACATGCCCGCTGCGCACGACGCGGGTGAAGACGAGCACATCGACCCGCGCGGCTCCGGCGCGTTTGAGCGTGCGGGCGCAGGCCTCCGCTGTGGCGCCGGTGGTCAGCACGTCGTCGATCAGGACGAGGTGCTTGCCGCTGACAGCGTCGCACTTGGCTTTCGGCACCGCGAAAGCGCCCCTCAGCGTGCGGCGGCGCGCCGAGGGGCTCATATGGCCGAGCGATGCCGTGGCCTTGCGGCGGATAAGCGCGTCGGTCCGCACGATCACGCCGCTTTCCCTTGCGATCGCCTGGGCCAGCAGCGCCGACTGGTTGTAGCGCCGCCGCCAGAGCCGCCAGCGATGTAGCGGCACGGGGATCAGCGCGTCGGCCTCGCGGGTCAGCGCCGCGCCCGCCCGCGCCATCAGCGCGCCGAAAGCGGGCGCCATATGCGTCTTGTCGCCATGCTTGAGGCCGAGCACCAGCGCGCGGCTGATCTCATCGTAGGTGAGAACCGCGCGGGCGTGGTCGAAGGCGGGCTTCTGGCGGGTGCAGGCACCGCATTCCGCCTCGCCGCCGAGCTCAAACTCGAAGGGAAAGCCGCAGCAGGTGCAGAACGGCTCGCTCAGAAAGGCGAGCTCGCGCCAGCAGCCGGCGCAGATGGCGCCCTGGCGCTCGACCGCGATGCCGCAGGAAAGACAGCGCGGCGGCAATAGCGCGTCGAGCGCCAGGCCGCCGGCGCGGCGGATGAGCGCAAATGCGGTCGATGGGCCGTCCATGATCGCCGAGAGTGACGGCGTTGCGCGGAGCAAGTCAATTCGCCATGCTTGGCGACCAACGATCCAGGCATCGAAAAGAGGTCCGTAGCCATGTCCGATCACCCAGACCTGCAAGGAAAATCCGTCATCGTCACCGGCGCCGCGCGCGGGCTCGGCCAGGAATATGCCTGGCAGTTCGCCGCCGCCGGCGCCAACGTGCTCGCCGCCGACCGCGCTGACTGCGCGGCGACGGTCGCCGGCGGCAAGGGCCCCGGCCGGATCGAGGCCTGCGAGGTCGATGTGAGCGACGCGGCGAGCACGGCGGCGATGGCCAAGGCGGCGACCGACGCCTTCGGCGGCATCGATGTCTTGGTGAATAACGCGGCGCTCTACGGTGGCTTGAAGGGCGGGCCGTTCGACAGGCTCGACGAGGCGGAGTGGGACGCCTGCATGACCGTCAACGTCAAAGGCATCTGGAATGCCTGCAAGGCGGTGGTGCCGGTGATGAAGGAGGCGGGGGGCGGCTCGATCATCAACATCTCCTCGCTCGCCGCGGTCTACGGCCTGCCCTTCGCGCTTCACTACACGACCTCGAAGGGGGCGGTGATCGGCCTCACGCGGGGCCTCGCCCGCGAGCTCGGACGCAACTGGATCCGGGTCAACGCGGTAGCACCCAGCGGCGTGATGACCGAGGGCACGGACGAGTTCTTCGGCGACAAGAAGGAGCGCGCGGTGGAGGTGATCCGCGAGGCGCAGTCCTTGAAGCGCAGCCTGGAGACGGGCGACCTCGCCGGCACGGTCCTCTACCTCGCCTCGGACGCCAGCCGCTTCGTCACCGGGCAGACGATCATGGTCGACGGCGGCACGAGTTTCCTCTAGAGGCCGGGCACGCCATATCGATGATATGAGTGCGCCAGAAAACTCTGTCAGCAATCCAATCGTCTTCGACCGTGCTGCGGTCCGCCGGCACCGCGACCGCGCGGCGACGCGTTCGCAGGGCGACGGCGATTTCCTGCATCGCGAGGTGGCGGGCCGTCTGGTCGAGCGGCTCGACGAGGTGCGGCGCGACTTCGCCAATGTGCTCGAGCTCGGCTGCCATCGCGGCGCGCTGACCGGCCTGCTGGCAGGCCGCGCCGGCGTCGAGCGGCTGATCGCGGCAGATCTCTCGCCCGCCTGCGCCGCGCTGGCGGCGGGGGAAGACGATGACGTGCTGACCCTGGCGGCCGACGAGGAGGTTTTGCCCTTCGCGTCGGGCGCCTTCGATCTGGTGATCAGCAATCTGGCACTGCACTGGGTGAACGACCTGCCGGGTGCGCTCATCCAGATCCGCAGGGCGCTCAAGCCCGACGGGCTGCTGCTCGCCGCGTTCCCCGGTGGCGCGAGCTTGGCGGAACTGCGCGACGTCCTCATGGCCGCCGAGCTCGAGGCGGAGGGAGGCGCCAGCCCGCGCATTTCACCCTTCGCCGATGTGCGCGACGCGGGGGCGTTGCTTCAGCGCGCCGGCTTCGCGCTGCCCGTGGTCGACCGCGACCGCATCACCGTGACGTACGAAAACGCGCTTACGCTCATGGCCGACCTGCGCGCCATGGCCGAGACCAATGCCGTCGCCGAGCGCCTCACCCGTTTCACCCGCCGCGCGACGTTGATGCGCGCGGCGGCACTCTATCGGGAGCGCTACGGCGACGGCGACGGCCGGATCCCGGCCAGCTTCGAGATCATCTATCTGACGGGCTGGGCGCCCGCCGCGGGCCAGCCCAAGCCGCTGGCACCGGGCAGCGCCAAGACGAGCCTTGCCGACGCACTCGACACGAACGAGGTCGAGACCGACGACCCGGCGCTGCCGACCCCGCGCAGGCGGGGATCTTGACCCACGTCAATGTCTCGGCCCCAGGGCCGGCGCAGACTATAACATTGCCTTGATCAGCTCATCCACGAACGGAGGTCGCCGGTGCGTCACGCCCCGATATTTGTTGCGTCTCTTCTTGCCGCGGCGCTCGCCGCCACGGCATCCCAGGCGGGAGACATCGCTGCCGGCTTCAAGCGGGCCAAGGAGGTCTGCGCGAAATGCCACGTCGTCGCGAAGGGTGTCGGCGGCGGCGGCACGGACGGCGCACCGCCCTTCGCGACGATCCCCAATGAGCACAAGCGCACCGAGGCTCAAATCAAGACATTTCTTGCGCGGCCGCACGGCCGGATGCCGGACTTCGTCATGACCCGGCAAGAGATCGACGATCTGACCGCCTACATCCTCAGCCTGCGCAACTGATCCGGTAGACAGAGAAACGGCCCCTCCCGAGCAGTCGGAAGGGGCCGCGCTCATTGCGTCTGCGCGATGCCGCGCTTCAGTCGGTCGGCTCCGGCACGTAGCGGAGATAAGGCTTCTCCGTGCGCCAGCCGTCCGGATAGGTCTTCTTGGCATCCTCGTCGGAGACGGCCGGGACGATGATGACTTCGTCGCCGTGCTTCCAGTTCACCGGTGTGGCGACCTTATGCTTGGCGGTCAGCTGCAGCGAGTCGATCACCCGCAGCACCTCGTCGAAGTTCCGCCCGGTCGACATCGGGTAGGTGATCATCAGCTTGATCTGCTTGTCGGGACCGACGACGTAGACGTTGCGCACCGTGGCGTTGTCCGCCGCCGTCCGGCCCTTTGCGCCGCCCGACGTTTCCGCCGGCAGCATGTTGTAGAGCTTGGAGACCTTGAGGTCCTCGTCGCCGATCATCGGGTAGTTGGGCGCGACGCCCTGGGTTTCCTCGATGTCCTTGGCCCAGGCCTTGTGGTCCTCGACGCTGTCGACGCTCAAGCCGATCACCTTGACGTTGCGCTTCTCGAGCTCGGGCTTGATTTTGGCGACGTAGCCGAGCTCGGTCGTGCAGACCGGTGTGAAATCCTTGGGGTGTGAGAACAGGATGCACCAGCTGTCGCCGATCCAGTCGTGGAAGCTGATCTGCCCTTCGGTGGTATCAGCGGTGAAGTCAGGCGCCTCGCTGCCGATTTGTACGGCCATGGCGTACCTCCTCATGATGCTTTTCTTGGACCCGGAATAAAGGCGATATACGTCGCCGATCTGATCCTGGCAACGTCCACGGGACGGCAATTCTCCTACCCAGGGTCTTGGCGGAAACGCGGTTTGCCGCGCGGCCGCCGACCTGGTGGCGCCTCAGCCGACGATCTGGAAGAAGATGATCGCGCTGACCACGAAGCCCGCGGTGAAGACCACGGTGCGGATATACGGAATCCCCAGGTAATAGACGAACGCGTAGGCGACGCGGATCCAGAAATAGAGCATCGCGCACAGCGCCGTCATATCGTTGGCGGTCTTGGTCAGATGCGCCACGATCACCAGTGCCGCGAAGGGGGCGAAGTTCTCCAGATTGTTGATGTGGACGCGCATCGCGCGCTGTCCCCAGTCGGGTAGCTCCCCCGACTTGCCCTCGCGGTACTCCTTCGGTCCTGGAAAACCGTGTGTCGTCACGATGGCCAGCACATGCGGAATCCACAGCACCAGGCTCAGCCCGGCGAGCAGCGTGAGATAGTAAAGATCAGCGGTCATGGTCATGACGTCCCCCCTCCAAACGATTCGTGCGTCGGTTCGTTGGGTGTTCCCCAGTTAACCGTAGAGTTAACTGGACGATGCATCCATTCACATATCGGTGACGTGAAAATTGGCGACGCGAAAATGGCGGCAGAGATCGGGGCCTAGAGCGGTGCCGGTCCGCTCCCGCCGTTGCGCACGCAGATCCGTTGGATCACCGCGGGGCCGGCCGCCCGCTCGATCAGCCCGCATTCGTACGCGACGACCTCGAGCGCGCCATGGGCCAGCCCCAGAAGCTCGCCCGGCTGCAGAAGAAAGTCGGGATTGCTCGGCTTGCCATAAGCTTCGTTGCCGGCGCCGAACGTCTCGTAGATGAGCACGCCGCCCGGTGCCAATGCCTCACGCAACGTAGCGAAGAGCGGCCGGTAGAGATAGTTGGCGACGACAATGCCGTCGAAGCGCCGGGTGCCGAGCGGCCAGGGCGAGCCATCTTCGAGGTCGGCTTCGATCACCTCCGCGCGATCGGCGATGTCGGCCATGCGTGAGACGTCGCGATCGACGGCCACGACCGTGTTGCCACGTTCAAGGAAGTACCGCGCGTGGCGGCCACGCCCGGCGGCGAGGTCGAGGACGCTGCCGCCGGGTTTGACGAGCGGTGCGAACCGCACGGCCCAGTCCGACGGTGCGCTGGGCCCGTGCGGCTCGCGCTTATCGGTTTTTTGGTCGGTCATGCGTGCGAAAAGACATGGTTAAGGCGGGTAAAGGCCGTGCTCTGGATTGGCTCCCCGGGCGAACATATATTGTACTCACGGCTCATAACGCTTGTATTATAGACCGTTGGGCCCGGCGTAGGGCCTGGATCAGGAACCGGTGAGGCGACGCGATGATCGTCTTCAACCTTCGATGCGGCGGCGACCACGTCTTCGAGGCGTGGTTCAAGGACGGCGCCACCTACGACCAGCAGAGCGCGGCTGGCGAGGTCGTGTGCCCGGCCTGCGGCGATACAAAGATCGAGAAAGCGCCGATGGCGCCGCGTCTGGGCAAAGGTGTCGGCAAGGGCAGGCGCGCGGACAGCGAAGCGCCTACGTCCGAGGGCGCATCCGAAAGCGCTTCCGAAAGCAGCGGCACCACCGAGAGCACCGAGAAGGCCGAGCTCGCCGGCAAGCTGCGCAAGGCAATGGGCGAGCTGCGCGAACATGTCGAAAAGAACTGTGACTATGTCGGCCCATCCTTCGCCGAGGAAGCGCGCAAGATCCACTACGGCGAAACCGAAAAGCGCAACATCTACGGCGAGGCCTCCAGCGAGGAAGCCAAGTCGCTGAAGGATGAGGGCGTCGAATTCGGCCGCATCCCCTGGCTGCCCCGCGAAGACGCCTGAGGCGCAAGCCGCGCATTCCCATTCCCCGGATTTGGAGTGGCACGCCCGGCGGGCGCGCGTGTATGACAGGTGCCACGAAATCGCACCGTCACGTGCACCGTCCCACCCGGAGAACCGCCATGCTCACTCAGCTCGCGGGTGTGGCGGTCTTTCTCTGCAGCCCCGCCGCGGACCAGCTGACCGGGATCGCGCTCCCGGTCGATGAGGGCTGGACCACGCAGTAGCGGATCCCAGCACCCAACCCCAGTACGCAACCCCGGTACGCAACCTATGCCGAGCTTCGCAACACAGGGTGTCACCGCCCATTATCTGGAATGGGGTGACGGCCGCCCGGGACCGCCCGTCGTCCTGATCCACAGCGGCTCGAACAGCGCCGCGCAGTGGCACGACCTGGCCGCGCGTCTGGGCGACCGCCATCAACTGCTGGCGCCCGATCTGTACAACTGCGGTGAGACGTCCCGATGGCCGGGACCGGGGCCGCTGACCTACGATGCGGAGGCCGATCTGGTGCTGGCGCTGATCGCGCGGGTCGGCGGGCGGGCGCATCTCGTGGGGCATTCCTTCGGCGGCGGCGTGGCGCTGCGCATTGCGGCGCGCGACCGGACGGCGCTCGACACGCTGACCCTGATCGAACCGCCCGGCTATCCGATGTTGGCGGCGGCGGGGAGGGTCGATGCTTATGCGGAATATGCGGGCGTGCGGGACCGCTTTCTGGCGGCCGTTGAGGCCGGCGATCACGAGGCCGCCTGGCGTCTCTTCATCGATCACTATCATGGCCGTGCCGGTGCCTGGGAGGCGCTGTCGGAACGGGCACGGCGCTCATTGATGGACCGGAGCCCGACCCAGATCGGCGTCTATCAGGCCCAGGACAGCAACCCGACCACGCTGGAGGATATCGCCCGCCTGGGCGCGGAAACGTTGCTGATTCGCGGCGAGCATGCGGCTGCCGCGGAGCGCGAGCTCTGCGATCTGATCGCGGACACGGCGCCTGATATCCGCTCCCTCGTCATCGCCGGGGCCGGGCATATGTCGCCGCTGAGCCACGCCGACGAGGTCGCCGCGGCCTTGGACGCCCATATCCGCCGCGGCGAAGATCGCCAGGACACTCCGTCGCAGGCCGGGGAGCGGGCGGAGCGTTAACTTCGTACCTATATCTGATCGGTAGAGTCGTCCCGGGCAGTCTTGGGCCTCGGGCCCCGTTTCCGGCCGGTCTGCCTCCGGCGGGCGAGAAAGATCGCGAGTATTCATGCTGGTGCGACGGAAACCCATCTGGCGGGGCCGCAAGAATGCGCGGCGGATTACCCTGGCGCTGCAGGGCGGCGGGGCGCTGGGCGGCTTCGTCTGGGGCGTGCTCGACCGGCTGCTCATGGATCCGCGGATCGAGGTCGAGGGCATCAGCGGCACCTCCTCCGGCGCGATCAACGCGGCGCTCTTCGCCGACGGCATGGCCGAGGGCGGGCCGGCCGCTGCGCAGGACCGCCTCGAGGGGTTCTGGCGCGGCATCGCCGAGGCCTGCGAGGCGCGGCGGCGGCCTTGGTTCTCGATCAGGAAGCAGCTCCGCGAGCGCAGGCTCAACCTATCCAGCCTCAACGTCTTCTACGACGTGATGCATCGCCTGATGATCCCCTACGCCTTCGATCCCAAGACGATGGAGCCGCTGCGCTCGGTGATCGCGCAGTCGATCGATTTCGAGCGGCTGAATGCATCCGTGGCGCCCAAGCTCTTCATCAACGCGACCGACATCGGCACCGCCTCGATGCGTATCTTCACGCGGCCCACGATAAGCGTCGACGCGCTCTGCGCCTCATCGTGCCTGCCGATGCTGTTCGATCCGGTCGAGATCGACGGCGCCTACTACTGGGACGGCGGCTTCATGGGCAACCCGGCGCTGACCCCGCTGGTCTATGGCTGCAAGAGCCCGGACATTCTGCTCGTCCAGACCGAGCCCTCGGGCCCGCGCCCGCCGCCGCGTACCGCGGCGCAGCTCATCGAGCGCATGAGCGAGATCAGCTTCACCGCCACCCTCGCCCGCGAGCTCGACGCGATCGCGCTGCAGGAGGGCGTCACCGACGGCGATCTCGCGCGCAAGCCGAAGATGCCCAAGACGCATCTCCACATGATCCAGCCCGACCGCGACCTCGAGGCCGAAGGCGGGCCGGGCTATTCCAAGTTCAACGCCGAATGGGCCTATATCACCCATCTCCGCGATCTTGGCCGCGCCGCTGCCGACGAATGGTTGAATCGCTCTTTTGCGCGTATCGGCCGCGCCACGACCGCCGATCTGGAGAACCGTTTCGCCTGATCGGCGGGTCACCTCACGATTCTGTCATTGTTCGACAGTGGATTCTCGGCGATATCATCCCACGCTCAAACATACAAAAGGGCGAAATTGGGAGGAGATATCCAATGTCGAAATTGATCCTGCGAGTCTTATGCGTTCTGGTCCCGATGGTCTTCGCGACGACGGGGCAGGCGGCCGAAGCGCGGTCCTATGGTCCGGCCGTAACCTTGGCCGTTGCTAAGAAGGTTGCCGCCGGCGCCATCGCGCACGCCAAGAAGATGAAGTGGAACGTGGCCGTCGCCATCGTCGATAAGCACGGCTTCCTGGTCTATTACGAGCGCCTCGACGACACGCAGACCGCCAGCGCGGCGGTCGCCGTCGACAAGGCGCGCACCGCGGCCATGTACCGGCGTCCGAGCCGGGTCTTCGAGGAAGTCCTGGTCAAGAAGGGACGCACTGCGATCCTCGGCCTGCGGGGCGCCACCCCGGTCATCGGCGGCCTGCCGATCAAGGTGGGCGGCAAGGTGATCGGCGGTGTCGGCGTCAGCGGCGCCGCCTCCGCGCAGGACGAAATGGCGGCCCAGGCCGGCCTCAACACCCTCAAATAAGAAAAACCGTTGGACCGCGGAGCGGGACCGTAAGCTCGGTTCCGCTCCGCGCGTCCGTTCGCGCATATGTTCGAAACTGGCAACCGAAATTGGGTTAGACTGGCACGCCGATGAAAACGAACCGCGGGCGCAGATCCGTGGCGGCACCGGCGTCAATGGGAGGACCGACATGAACCGCACTCGAACGCCGGCCAGGCTGGCGCTGCTTGCCGGCGCGGCCGTTTTCGCCTTTGGCGCCTATGCGCAGGCCGAGGAAGCCGTCATCCGCGCGCAGACCGCGCTGCCCAGAAACCACGATCTCTCCAAGAGCTTTCTCTCCGGCTTCGTTGCCAAGCTGAACGCGCAAGGCAAGGGCGTCGTCCGCATCCAGTATATCGGCGGGCCCGAGGTGACGCCGGCCCGCAAGGCGGCGCCAGCGCTGAAGCGCGGCGTCTTCGACATGCTGCATTCGCCCGCCGCCTACCATGTCGGCATCGTGCCCCACGGCCTCGCGATGATGGCGACCAACCAGACCCCGGCGCAGGTGCGCGCCAACGGCGGCTTCGCTATGCTCGAGCCCCATTGGCGCAAGCGCCTCAACGCCAAGATCCTGGCCTGGGCCGAATCGGGGGCGCAGTTCCACCTCTACATGGTCAACGCGCCCAAGCGGAAGACCGACGGCTCGATCGATCTGACCGGTGTGAAGATGCGCACGACCGGGGCCTACCGGCCGCTCTTGAACGCGCTCGGCGCCACGCCGGTCGCGATCAGCGCGGGCGAGACCTTCACCGGGCTCCAGCGCGGCGTCGTCGAAGGCTTCGGCTGGCCGACCGTCGGCTTGAACGCCATGGGGCTCGCCAAGGCGGTCAAGTACCGCATCGACCCGCCCTTCTATCACTTGGCCAACCTGGTCCTGATCAACCTCGACAAATGGAAAAAGCTGCCGAAGCCGGCCCAGGCGATCCTGACCAAGGTCGCCGCCGAATACGAGACCGCCTCGATCAAGACCATGCTCGACGCTGCGGACATCGACGCGGCGGCGGTGAGAAAATCGGGCGTCAAGGTCTTCAAGCTCGAAGGCGCGGCGGCGAAGAAGTATCTCTCGACCGCCTATAACGCGATGTGGGGCCGTCTCGCGACGAAGCTCAGCAAGCAGGAGATCGCGGCGCTGCGGGCCAAGCTTTACCGCGAATGAGCGATGTCAGAATAGGGCAGGGCGGCCGTCCGTCATGAGGCTGCTTGCCAGGGCTTACAACGGCTTGATCACGGGGCTGGCGGTCCTCGCCGGCATCGTGATCGCGCTGGCCTTGATCCTGATCGCGGTCGATGTCGCGATCCGGGCGACGGGCTTCAAGCCGCCCTCGTTCACCAGCGCGGCGGTCGAATACGCGCTCCTCTACTTCACCATGCTCGCCGCCCCCTGGCTGGTGCGCCGCAAGGGCCATGTCAGCGTCGATGCGCTCGTCTCGCGGCTCGGCGGGCTCGCCCGCACGCTGGTGGAAAAGCTCGTCTATCTGATCTGCGTGACGGTCAGCCTGGTCTTCGCCTGGTATGCGCTGCAGCTGCTGCTCGATGCGGTCGCCAGCGGCCAGTTCGACGAGCGCTCGGTCGACATCCCGACCTGGCTGCTCTACGCGCCGATGCCCGTCGGCTTCGCGCTCGTGGCGGCCGAATTCGCGCGCTACCTCCTCGGCATCGACAGCTTCTATCTCGCCCGCGGCGAGCTGCGCGACAGCGTCTGAGCCATGCCGTGGTACGAAGCCGGCGCGTTGTTGCTGGGCATGGTAATTTTCCTGATCGCGCTCGGCGTGCCGGTGGCGCTCACCTTCATGACGGTCAATATCATCGGCACGCTGATCTTCTTCGGCGGCGTCGCGGGGCTGATCCAGGTCGTCGACAACTCGACCGAGCTGATCACCCGCTTTCGCCTCGCGCCGATCCCGATCTTCATCCTGATGGGCTCGCTGTTCTTTCATTCGGGCCTGGCGATCCGCGTCTTCGACGCCATCGACAAGCTGTTCGGCAACGTGCCCGGCCGGCTCTGCTATCTGACCGTAGCGGGCGGGGCGACCTTCTCCACGCTCACCGGCTCCAGCATGGCGAACACGGCGATGCTGGGCTCGCTGATGGTCCCGGAGATGCGGCGGCGCGGCTACAGCCAGCGCATGTCGATGGGCCCGGTGCTGGGCACCGGCGGGCTCGCCATGATCATCCCGCCGTCCTCGCTCGCCATCGTGCTGGCGAGCATCGCCGGGATCGATGTCGGGCGCCTGCTGATCGCGGGCATCCTGCCGGGCCTGATCCTGGCGCTCCTTTATGCGGGGATGATTTTCATCCAGGTCTCGCTCCGCCCCGACGAAACGCCGCGCTACGAGATGGCGCGCGCGCGCTGGCCGGAGAAGCTGCGCTCGGTCGCGACGAACATCCTGCCGATGGGGCTCGTCGTCTTCATGGTGGTGGGCTTCATCATCCTCGGCATCGCCACCCCCACCGAGGCGGCGGCCTTCGGCGCCATCGGCGTGCTGATCCTGACGCTGGCGTTCCGGCTGATGAGCTGGGAGGTGATCCAGAAGTCCTTCACCGCGACGGTTCAGGTCACGGGCATGGTGTTCTTCATCATCATCAGCTCGACGGTCTTCAGCCAGCTCCTGGCCTCGTCGGGCGCCACGGGCGGGATGCTCAAATGGGCGACGGGGCTGGAGGTCTCGGCGACGCTGATGCTCATCTTCATGTTCGCCGTGCTGCTGCTGCTCGGCATGTTCATGGACCCGGTCTCGATGATGCTGATCGCGATCCCGATCTTCTATCCGCTGCTGGGCCCGCTTGGCGTCGATCCGATCTGGTTCGGCATCTTCATGCTGCTGGCGCTGGAGATGAGCGGCACCACGCCGCCCTTCGGGCTCCTGCTCTACATCATGCTCGGCATCGCGCCGCGCGGCACGACGCTCTATCAGGTCGCCGCCGCCGCCGCGCCCTTCCTGCTCTGCGACGCGGTGCTGATCGGGCTCTTACTGGTCTTTCCCCAGATCGCGCTCTACCTGCCCGGCCTGATGAGCTGAGTCCAGACGCGAGCCGCTCAGCGAACCTCGTCCGGATAGATGAACATCTGCCAGATCTCGCCGGTGCTGACATTGGTGGCGGCGAACTCGCGCTTGCCGCCGCGGGCCTCGTCGACCCGGTAGCAGGTCCGGCGGCCCTCGCTCAGCCCGGCGCCGGCGATGCAGAGCCGCCCGCCGACGATCCGCCAGCGGCCGTGGATCCTGCCTTGGCGAAACTCCACGCCGCCGCCCACCAGGTTCGACCGCGTCACCTGGTAGTTGCCGGTGAGCCGGCCATTGGTGTGGAGATGGAGCACTTCTTCGCGATGCTCGTCGCCCTGGTTGGTCGAGCGCCGGATCTCGCTGCCCGGCAGGTCGACCAGCGCAGAGGGCGAGCTTGCCGCCATCGCCGGCGCGGCGAGGCTGAGCGCGGCAACCGCGGCCGCGAGTAAGAGTTTGGGCATGGGGTGAGGTCTCCTTAAGTCCTTGGGGGTCTTGGGGGGCCTGGGTGTTCTTGGGGTCCTGGGGCATGATTTAGCCGCGCGTCCGGCGACGCATTGAGCCGATCCCCACTGGGCTGATTTTAGGCTAGACGGCCCCCTTGGGGTAGCGATGACGCCGGTCATTGATAGGGTTCTACGGCCGGAAAGGCGCGGATATGCCCAGGCTCCGCACTCTATCGCTCAGTACCAGATCTCCATCGCCAGCCCCTTGGCGTCGCGCGGCGGCTCGTCCTCGGGCACGCGCTTTGCCTCGCCCGCCAGCATGCGCTCGGCCGCCAGCGCCAGCGTGCAGGCGTCGAGCAGGTCGTCGGGCTGGGCGCGCTCCGGCCCCAAAAGGTCGAGCCGGGGCTGGATCGGGCCAAATCCGGCGGTTTCGAGCAGCTCGATGCGCTCGGCCTGGCCGGCGGGCGTTTTCTTGGGATGGTCCAACGGTCCGCCCTTGAGCGCGAGAAAGGCGAGCTCGGGATGGGTTTCGCGGATACGGGCCTGGTCCTCGGGCTTTATCGCGTCGTCGATCTCGCGGATCTTGTCGAGCAGGAACCAGGCCTGCTTGCTGAGGCCCTTGCCATCGGCCTTCGCCCATTCGTTGGCGCTCGGATAGTCCGGAAAATCGAGGAGGGGCCGCCGCAGGCCCAGAAAGACGCTCGACCGGCGCCTGCCCAGGAGCTGCCGCGCCTGGCGGTCGCAGCCGCGCTCGCCGCTGTCGGGCAGGCCGATCGGCATGTCGACCGCGATCATGTCGGCCGCCGGCAGATCCGCCCAGTGCTCGAAGATCACGAAATCGGTGCGGCCGCTCTCGGGCGTCCGCCGCACCATCAACCAGCCTCCACGGCATCCATCGATGCCGGCCACGACCGTCATAACGTCCCCACTTCGCTTTTGGAGGTGGGAATTCAAACCTCATTAAGGTTAACGGTTTGTCAACACATTGACCGTAATGTGGGACCTGCGTCGGTCTTCGGCATGAGATCTCCTCCTTCACGGAGGACCAAACGCCACGGTATTGACGCCTCCCTGTTCCCAAGACTTGAGCCGCCCCTTCCCGGGCGGCTCCTTTTTTTGGTGGCATTCGTTTCGCGTCGGGGGTGCCGTCGGTGCGCGCGAGCCGCAACGCCCCCAGGCAGGTAAATTAAGAATCGTGTGGGGAATTAGTTAGAAGTGCAAAAAGAAATGATCGGTTTTTTCACCGTTATCAAGCATATCGACCCGAAATTTTAACAATGAGCGCAATGCTTGTTCAAATCTTTTACGGTCCCAAAAATAATGATCGCAAATTATTCTCAATAAATCGCCTTGATCTACCAAGAAAATATCATTTTTTATTAAATTGTTGTCCCTCGCATATTCTACAATGGCAAGAACATCATCCATGTTGTCGAACGTCTGAACGTCCCATTCAATTTCCTGAGTTTCGTCGTCTTCATCGCCCTCAAGCTTGTTGTCTAAAGGCCATCCTATCGTGGCGGAGATGCGGCTTCTCGCTTCTCGGTGCAATGTGAACCTGTCGATCCCGAACGCCAGCAGAAAGCGGAACAGATCACTTACAGCCCTTGTGCAATGCTCGTTTGTCACTTTCTCACCTACTCGACGCCCGGTTGCATCCAAACATGCCGACTGTCAGTGCTCTTTCCAAGGCTCGGTTTGAAATTCGGAAACACGATACCAATTTTGCCTGGCTGATCATGCCGCCCTCGATGCGCGCCAGCGGCAGGCCGTAACGCCATAAGGCTACCCCTCCCGCCCGCGCCGGATTCCGTGTATTGATCGCGGATAACCGGAAAACAAGCCTGCGGGGAGACGCTAGCCATGGTCGATCCGAATCTGCCGAAATTCGATACCCTCAGCCTGCATGCGGGCCAGCAGCCCGATCCCGCGACCGGCGCCCGTGCCGTACCGATCTACCAGTCGACCTCCTTCGTCTTCGAGGGCGTCGACCATGCGGCGGCGCTCTTCAACCTGGAGCGCGCGGGCCACATCTATTCGCGCATCTCGAACCCGACCGTGGCGGTGCTGGAGGAACGTCTTGCGGCGTTGGAAGGCGGTGTGGGTGCCGTTTGCACGGCGAGCGGGCAGGCGGCGCTTCACCTCGCCATCGCAACGCTGATGGATGCGGGATCGCACATCGTCTCCTCGCAGTCGATCTATGGCGGCAGCCACAACCTTTTCAGCCACACATTGCCGCGCTTCGGCATCACCACGACCTTCGTCGATCCGCGCGACCCCAAGGCCTTCAAGAAGGCGATCACCAAGGACACGCGCCTCGTCTTCGGCGAGACCATCGGCAATCCGGGCTGCGAGGTGATGGACCTGCCCGCGGTCGCCGCGGTGGCGCACGAGGCGGGGCTGCCGCTGATGATCGACAACACCTTCGCCAGCCCCTATCTCTGCCGGCCGCTCGAGCACGGCGCCGATCTCGTCCACCACTCGGCGACCAAGTTCCTCGGCGGCCACGGGGTGGCGATCGGCGGGGTGATCGTCGACGGCGGCACCTTCGACTGGGAGGCCTCGGGCAAGTTCCCGACGCTCACCGAGCCCTATGCCGGCTATCACGGCCTCGACTTCGCCGAGGAGTTCGGGCCGGGCGCCTTCATCATGCGCGCCCGCGCCGAGGGGCTGCGCGACTTCGGCGCCTGCATGAGCCCGGCCAACGCCTTCTATCTTTTGCAGGGTGTGGAAACCTTGCACCTCCGCATGCCGCGCCATGTCGCGAACGCGCAGGCCGTCGCCAAGTTCCTATCCGAGCGGCCCGAGGTCGAGTGGGTGAGCCATCCCGATCTCCCCGACCATCCCGATCACGACCTGGCAAAAAAGCTGCTGCCGAAAGGCGCGGGGTCGATCTTCAGCTTCGGCCTCAAGGGCGGCCGCGAGGCGGGGCGCGTCTTCATCGAACGGCTCGGTCTCTTCTCGCATCTCGCCAATGTGGGCGACGCCAAGTCGCTGGTGATCCACCCCGCCAGCACCACGCACCAGCAGATGGATGCGGCGGCGCTCAGAGCGGCGGGGATCAGCGAAGGCTTGGTGCGGCTCTCGGTCGGCCTCGAGGACCCGGACGATCTGATGGGCGATCTGGCCCAGGCGCTCGCCGCGGCGGCACGCGCCGTGGCGCCCAAGGCGGCCGAGTAGGGGGCGCGGGCTCATGGAGATCAAAGTCGGGGGCAAGCGCGTCTTCGCGGCCACGGGCGGCAAGGACTTCGATCCGAAACTGCCCTGCATCATCTTCATGCACGGCGCCGGCATGGACCACACGGTCTGGGCGCTGCAGACGCGTTATTTCGCCTGGCACGGCTACGGTGTGTTGGCGGTCGATCTGCCCGGCCACGGCAAGTCCGAGGGGCCGGCGCTCACGAGCATCGGCGACATGGCCGACTGGGTCTGGGCGCTCTGCGACGCCGTCAAGGTCAAAGAGGCCGCACTGGTCGGCCACTCGATGGGCACGCTGATTTCGCTCGAAGCGGCGGCGCGGGCGCCGAAGCGCGCGCGCGGGATCGGTCTCGTCGCGACGGCGGCGAAGATGCCGGTCCATCCCGACCTCCAGGCCGCCGCCGATGCGGGCGAGCACAAGGCCTACGACCTCGTCGTCGATTGGGGCTTCGGCAAGCGCGGCCGCATGGGCGGCAACACGGCGCCGGGCCTCTGGATGTCCGGCGGGGCCACGCGTCTCCTTGAGCGCGGGACCGACCATGTGCTCGGCAACGACTTCGCCGCCTGCGCAGCTTACGAGGATGCGCTTGCGGCGGCCGCCAAGGTCGCCTGTCCGGCGGTGGTGATCGCCGGGGCGGGCGACAAGATGACGCCGGCCAAGGGCGGCCGTGCGGTCGCCGACGCCATCGCGGGCGCCGCCTTCGTCACCATCGATTGCGGCCACATGCACATGATCGAGAAGCCCGACGAGACCCTCGACGCTTTGCGCGGGACGCTCTAACGCCGGATCAGGCGTTCCTGACCGCAACCTCCATCCGCCCGACCTGCTCGATCTCGAGCGTGATCGTGTTGCCGGCCTTCACGGGGCCGACGCCTTCGGGCGTGCCGGTCATGATGATGTCGCCCGGATGGAGGGTGTAGAAGCTCGAGCACCAGGCGATCAGCTTCTCGACGTTGAAGATCAGATAGCTCGTGTTCGAATCCTGCCGCACCTCGTCATCGACCCAGAGCTTCAAGTCGAGGTTGTTCGGGTCGGCGATCTCGTCTTTCGTCACCAGCCACGGCCCCAGCACCGAATAGGTATCGAGGCTCTTGCGCACCGAGCGGTCCTCGTTGCCGCGCACGGTCATGTCGAGGGCGAGCGCGTAGCCGGCGATGTAGTCGCCGGCCTTGTCGAGTGGAATGTCGACGCCGGTCTTGGAGATCACCACGCCGAGCTCGCCTTCATGGTCGTTTCGGCGGTCGGTGAAGCGCAGCGCCACGCCCTCGCCGGGGCCGACCAGCGAGGAGTTCGCCTTCAGGAACGGCCCGTAATCCTCGATGCCGAGGATCTTCTGGCCAGGCGCGATCTGCGGGTCGGCCTGGGATTCGGCGATATGCTTGGCGTAGTTGACCGGCGCGCCGATCACCTTGGTCGGGTTGGCGACCGGGCTCTTCAGCGTCACGTCCTTGATCGGCCTGGCCTTGGCCGAGCCTTCGAGCTTGGCGACCTCGGCGCAGACGGCGTCCAGATGCGCGATCAGCGCGTCGCCCGGCGGCGCCGGCCAGCGCGTTTCGGGGATCACCCCGATCGCTTCGCTAACATCGAGAACCTCGTCGCCCTTCACCAATCCCAATCGGTCGTCGTCAAATCGGCACAAACGCATCGCGCCTCATCCCCTTCAGAATGGTCTGGCAAAAAAGCCCGGGCAAACGTCCCGGCGCGTCCTGGTGTGATTGTCCGGTACGCCGACCCGTGCGGCGCGCGGACCATACAGGACCCGGACGGCCCGGCGCCAGTGTGATCGTTCACGAGACCGTGGCTGTCTTGGCCGCCGCATTGCAGTTGCCTTCCTCATCAAACTCCGCGAGCTGGGCGAGGATCTTGAAGAAGGTCTGACGGTGCGCCGCAGGCACCATGGCGCGGAAACGCTCTTCCGCCCGGAGCGCACCATGGAGGTTTACCCGCAGAGCCAATTCGCCCGCCTCGGTGATGGAGAGCAGGTTCACGCGCTGGTCGTTCACGTCTCGCTTACGCGTGACAAAGCCGCGGCTCACGAATCGCTGGATCAGCTCGCCGATCGTGCTGCGGTCGCTGCCGGTAATCTTGACCAGGTCGTTCTGCGTAACCCCCGGATTCTGTTGGATGGCGATCAATGTCATGAAGGGCCGCGGCCGCAGTCCGGCCTCGCCCGTTTCCTCGACGACCAACTCGCCGGCGCGCCTCAGCGCGAGCTTCAGGAGACGGCACGACGCATTGGCTAGGTCGTACCTGTCGAGCTCGCGTGGTTGGGCCGGCTTGTTGGCCGGCGGGTTGTCGCCCGGCATTTCCCCCTCCTTCTATCCATTATTCAAATCTTGCTTGGCGACCGAACAAACTGCCAACTTGAATACCATAATATGTAGGCGCATCGCGCCATTTCAGGCCGCTCAACATTCCTAACACGCATGGCCGCATTGCACGGTTTCATATCGAAAAAGATTTGGGCCGATGCGGCGATATAACGGTTGCCAGTCACCAGATAGTAAGTACGCTGATCAATCGCCGTTGGCTGTGTCGCGTCTTCTTCTGCACGGTGAGACATGACATGACATGGCGGGCGGCAACAGCGGTGCAGGGGAGCGCTCATGGAATTCGGAATTCAGTTTTTTCCCGATATCGGCCCGGACATCGCCACGGCCGAAACCTATTGGGACGATTGCTTGCGGCTGGTCGACCAGGTCGATGCGCTTGGCTACAGCCATGTCCGGACGGTCGAGCACTATTTCGAGCCCTACGGGGGCTACTCGCCCAACCCGCATCTTTTCCTGAGCGCCGCCAGCCAGCGGACGCGCAAGGCGCGGTTGGTCACCGGGGCGGTGCTGCCGATCTTCAACCACCCGCTCAAGATCGCGGGCGAGATCGGCATGCTGGATTCGATCTCCGGCGGGCGTCTCGAGTGCGGTTTCGCGCGCGCCTTCCTGCCGCACGAATTCGAGCGCTTCGGGGTCAGCATCGACGAGAGCAAGGCGCGCTTCCAGGAAGGCATCGATCAGGTCCGCGCGCTTCTGGAAGGCGAGGATGTGAGCTCGGACGGCGCGTTCCATGCCTACAAGAACGTGACCTCGCTGCCGCGCCCGGTACAGCAGCCGCGCCCGCCGTTCTGGGTGGCCGCCATCGCCACGCCGGCGAGCTTCGAGAATGCCGGCAAGATGGGCGATTCGGTGATGGCAATCCCGATGGCCGGCGCCAAGATGCGCGAGCTGCTCGGCGTCTATCGCGATGCCTGGAAATCGGCGGGCCACGAAGGCGACGGCCGGGTGATGCTGGCCTTCCACATGTACTGCACGCAGGACGAGGACGAGGCGCTGGACACGGCAAGGGAGCCGCTCAACCGGTATCTGAAATCGCTGGTCGACGCCGCCTCCGACTGGACCAGCGGCGCATCGTCGAAGGACTATCCCGGCTACGACAAGATCATCGAGGGTCTGTCCAAGGAAACTATGGAGAGCCAGCGCGAGAAGAATTCCGCCTGGATCGGCTCGCCGGAGAGCATCTGCGATCAGATCTCGACGATCCTCGCCGACGCCGGCCCGTTCGAGATCGCGTCCCTGCAGGTCAACTTCAACACGATCACCTACGAGCAGGCAGCGGCATCGATGCGCCTGTTCTCCGAGAAGGTGATGCCGAAGTTCTCAGGCGCCGTGCGCGCGGCCTAGCCGGTTGCGGTCATCGTACCGTTTGCACGAGAGGGCACCGTGCCGGGTGCACGAGAGGTCATCGTGCCGTTTGCACGAGAGGTCAAGGTGTCGGTCGCACGA
>CAZBRE010000026.1:0-2615 GCA_964494065.1 uncultured Alphaproteobacteria bacterium | reverse complement strand
TGCACGAGAGGTCATCGTGCCGTTTGCACGAGAGGTCAAGGTGTCGGTCGCACGAGAGTACGCGTATGATCGCGCGGTCGGATCATCAAAGGCGGGATCACGGATGAACATGATTGACGCCGATGCGTTCAAGCTCGGCATGCGGCAATTGGCAGCCGGCGTGTCGATCGTCACCACGCGGCGTGGCGAGGGGCGGGCCGGGCTGACCGCGACCGCGGTCTGTTCGGTCTCCGCCGAGCCCCCGCAGCTCCTCGTCTGCGTGCATCAGGACTCGGAGACCTATGATGCGATCAGGGACTCCGGCGTGCTGTGCATCAACCTGCTCGATATGCGCCATGAGGGTCTCGCGCGTTGCTTTGCCGGCATGACGGGCAAGCGCGGCGAGGAACGCTTCGCCGAGGGCCGATGGGGCGAGATGCAGACCGGCGCGCCCAGGCTGCTCGATGCGCTGGCGGCCTTCGACTGCCGGATCCGGGACGTGCTCCATTCCGGCAGCCACTGCATCTTCGTCGCGCGGGTGGTCGAGGTCGCTGCCCAGCCCGGAGGCGAGCCGTTGCTCTACATGGACGGGCAGTTCGCCGGGCTCGAGGTCTGAGCACGGAATCCGCCAGGAACCGTGCGGCGTCGGATGGGTACGACGAGGCCGAAATTATAACGGTCGAATAACCGTCATATGCTATTATTGTGTTGTTGATCGCGGACTCCCGCGCCGGCCGCGGGGATCCGCTGAAACCATCGATGTCGAGCGAGGTAGGCACCATGCGCTCAAGATCGCTACATCGGGTCCTGTTCGCCGCCGCCGTTGGCCTGGCGGCGATGACCTCGGCGGCGCCGGCCGCACCTGACTGTAAGTGTCGCTATCAAGGCACCTTTTACGAGCTGGGCCAGTGTGTCTGCATCCGCGTCGGCGGCAGCACGCGCCGGGCCTGTTGCGGCAAGGTGCTCAACAACACCTCGTGGTCGTTCGGCGGCAAGACCTGCGATCTGGTACGCCGCGACAACACCCCGCACGCCACGCCCGCACCGTGGAGCATCGCGGCACACGCGGCAAAGCCTGCGATCCGCCGCTGGCAGGACATTCACTGACCTGTGCTGACCGGCTGGCTTGTCGCGGCCGTCCACATCATACCTAGCCTATTGCTCGCCTGAGGCTCTAACCCGAACCGGTCCGGGCCACCGTAAGGCCGCGCAAAGCCGCGTGCATTGGCCGTCCGGCGGCGATAGGCTCCGGGTCGCGCTGACGGCGTCGGCGGCCGGGCGGCGCGGGCTGGGATCCACACGAGAGTATCCCCACACGAGAGAACCAGAGAATCCATGTCCAATAAGTATGATGCGATCGTCATCGGCGCGGGCGTGATCGGCGCTGCCGTCGGCTACGAGCTTGCGAAGAAGGGCATGAAGACCCTCAATCTCGACAAGCTGCCCGCCGCCGGCTACGGCTCGACGGGCGCTTCCTGCGCCATCATCCGCACCTTCTATTCGACCATCGACGGCTGCGCCTTCGCGTACGAGGGCGTGCATTACTGGCGGCACTGGGCGGACTATCTGGGCGTCGAGGACGAGCGCGGCATCGCCAAATACCACGAGACCGGCGTGGTCGTGCTGACCGCCGGCAACGGCAACCGTCTCGAGCTCATCCGCCGCAACATGGCCGCGGTCGGCGTGACCATCGAGGAATGGGATGCGACGACGCTGAAGCAAAAGCTGCCGATCTACGACCTCGCCTGCTACGCCCCGGCCAAGCGGCCGGAGGATCCGGGCTTCGCCGAGCCGACCGGCGGCGAGATCGAGGGCGCGGTCTACTTTCCCGACGGCGGCTATATCAGCGATCCGCAATTGGCCGCCCACAACCTGCAGCGCGCGGCCGAGGCGGCGGGCGGCGCCTTCCGCTTCAATACCGAGGTTGCGGCGATCCGCCAGGAAAACGGCCGCGTCGCCGGCGTCACGCTAAAGGACGGCGTCGCCATCGACGCGCCGATCGTCGTCAACGTAGCCGGGCCGCACTCATCGCATATCAACGATCTTGCGGGCGTCGCCGACGGCATGAAGATCAAGACCCGGGCGCTCCGCCACGAGGTCGCGCATGTGCCCTCGCCCAAGGGCTTCGATTTCGAGAAGGACGGCTACGTCATCTCCGACAGCGACATCGCCTGCTATGTGCGCCCGGAGATCGGCAACCACATCCTGATCGGCAGCGAAGACCCCGAATGCGACACGCGCGAATGGGTCGACCCCGACGACTACAACCGCGAATTCTCCGAGCAATGGACCGTCCAGGTCCAGCGCGCGGGCCAACGCATTCCCACGCTCGGCATCCCGAACCAGGCCAAAGGGGTCGTCGATCTCTATGACGTCTCCGACGACTGGATCCCGATCTACGACAAGTCCGATCTGCCGGGCTTCTATCTCGCCATCGGCACGTCGGGGAACCAGTTCAAGAACGCGCCCGTCGCCGGCGCCATGATGGCCGAGCTGATCGAGGCCTGCGAGGCCGGCCGCGACCACGACGCCGACCCGCTGCAATTCGCCCTCAAGCACACCGGCCGGACCATCGATGTCGGCTTCTACTCGCGCCTGCGCGAGGTGAACCAGGAGAGCAGCTTCTCGGTGCTGGG
>CAZBRE010000025.1:36869-38897 GCA_964494065.1 uncultured Alphaproteobacteria bacterium | reverse complement strand
AAGGTCTACGCCAAGGACATTTTCGACAGCGGCAGCCATCTCTTGAGCCTGATTTCCGACATCCTCGATCTTTCCAAAATCGAGGCCGGCAAGATGGAATTGAGCGAAGAGGAGGTGGACGTGGCCCGCGCCGTCGGTGTCTGCCGGCGGATCATCGACGTTCGCGCCGAAGAGGCCGGGCTCGCGCTGCAAACGCGCCTAAGTTCGGATTTGCCACGAATTCGTGTCGATGAGCGCGCCTTCAAGCAGATCGTCCTCAACCTCATGTCCAATGCCGTCAAGTTCACGCCGCCGGGCGGACGCGTTTCGGTCGCTGCCTGGGTCGACGACGCCGGCTGCTTCGTGGTCGAGGTTTCCGATACGGGGATCGGGATCGCCGCCGAAGACATTTCCAAGGCATTGATGCCGTTCGGCCAGGTCGAGACTCTCCTGACCCGCGAACACCAGGGCACGGGGCTCGGCCTGCCGTTGGTCAACTCGCTCGTCGAGCAGCAGGATGGCACGATGACGATCGACAGCGAGCCCAGCCGCGGCACGACTGTCACGATCGTCTTTTCCGCCGCGCGCGTCGTCCGCAAGACCCCCACAACGACGGACGTCGGCACAAGGGCCGGCGCGGCCTGACGCGGGTTCGTGATCCGGTTTGATGGCGGCCGGCCGGTCACCTCACCGCTGGTCACCTCGCCATAGACGCCGCAACTCCGGCCTTACTCCTTAGATCGGCTCCACGCCTTGGATCGGCCCCACCCCTAGATCGGAAAATCCCGTTCGGGATCGACGCCGCAGGTCTCGATGAACTTGCGGAGCTGCATGACCTCCTGCTTCGGAAGACTGTGCTTGGCGTGCGAGAAGTTGGCGCTGTGGCCCTTGAGCGTGACGTGGATCTTGCCCGAATGCGCCGAATTCACCTCGCCGCCCAATTCGCGCAGGACGCTCTCGACGTCCTTGACGGCTATGTTCGTACTGACCGGATGCGCGAAGAGCGCGTGCAACACTTTACGGTGGTGATGGTTCATCGGGTTTTGGTCCACAGCTGCTGAGGGGTGGGGTCGCTAGTCATCGTCGTGCGGGAACAAGAGCGCAGGGCGGCGAGGCTCACCTTGACCTAGGTCAAGGTCGACTTGTTCGATGGGCCAACTTGCAGGCAGGACGCCATCCAGCCTAGGGTCTCGAGGCGGCCGGGGCGGCGGCCAATCCTTTATTCCGTGATCCACCCAGAGCAGGCAGACCCCAGAGCAGGCAGACATATGAGCATTGGCGACATACGCGCCCTGACCTTCGATACCGGCGGCACCATCCTCGACTGGCATTCGGGATTCTCCACCGCCTTCGCCGCGGCCGGCAAGAAGCACGGGATCGAGAAGGACTGGCCGGCGCTCACCAACGAGCTGCGCCGGCGCTCGCTGAAGGCCATGCTGAACCAGGGCGAGCACGCACCGCCCGAATACACGATCGACGGCGCGCACCGCTTCACGGTCGAGACGCTGATCAAGGAGAACGGCCTCGACGCCTTCACCGAGGACGACATCCACGCCATCGCCTACGAGGCGCCGCACGGCTTCCGGTGCTGGCCCGACTTCCCGCCGGTACTGCCGGCGTTGCGCCAGCACTACACGGTGGCGTCCTTCACCATCCTGTCGTATCGCCTGATCATCGACACGGCGAAGGCGAATGGTCTCAGCTGGGATGCCGTCTTCTCCTGCGAGGGGATCGGCAAGTACAAGCTGTTGCCCGAGGCCTACAGGTCGGTGGCGCAATACCTGCAGCTCGATGTCGGCCAGTGCTGCATGGTCGCCTGCCACAACTTCGATCTCGACGCCGCAAAGGCGGTCGGCTTCAAGACCGCCTTCGTGCGCCGGCCCGGCGAGTGGGGCACCGAAGGCCCGCCCGACCCGGAGCCCAACCCCGCCCACGACATCATCGTCGACGACTTCCCCGGGCTCGCAAAGGCGTTGGGCGTCGAAGTCTAACTACCGCGGCGAGCGCCTAGAGCTTGGCCGCCACCGCGTCGACGGCGCCCCGGGCCAT
>CAZBRE010000025.1:0-36769 GCA_964494065.1 uncultured Alphaproteobacteria bacterium | reverse complement strand
CCGAGCGTGTCGATGAGCTCGAGGTTCGCGACTCCGGCGGCGGCGCAGAGCGGATGCGCGGAGTAAGTCCAGCCATGGCCGATCGGCCCGAAACGGTCGGAGCCCTGCTCCAGCGTTTCCCAGACCTTGTCGCTCACGATCACGCCGGAGAGCGGCGCATAGGCGCTGGTGAGGCCCTTGGCGATGGTGATGAAGTCGGGCTTGAGGCCGTAGTGGTCGGAGCCGAACATCGAGCCCAAACGTCCGAAGCCGGTCACCACCTCGTCGGCGATCAGCATGACGTCGTGCTTGGCGAGCACGGCCTGGATCTTCTCCCAATAGCCGGCCGGCGGCGGCACGATGCCGCCGGTGCCGAGCACCGGCTCGCCGATGAAGGCGGCCACGGTGTCGGGGCCCTCGTCCACGATCAGCGCATCGAGCTCGTCGGCCAGATGCTGCGAAAATTGCTGCTCGCTCATCGAGCGGTCCTCGCGGCGGTAGTAGTAGGGCGCATGGGTGTGGAGGATCGGCGCGCGCGGCAGATCGAAGGCGTCGTGGAAGAGCTTCAGGCCCGTGAGCGAGCCCGTCATCACGCCCGAGCCGTGATAGCCGCGCCAGCGCGAGATGATCTTCTTCTTCTCCTTCCGGCCGAGCACGTTGTTCACGTACCAGACGAGCTTGATGATGGTCTCGTTGGCGTCCGAGCCTGAGAGGCCGAAATAGACCCGCGCCATGCCGGCGGGCGCGCGCTCCATGATCATATGCGCGAGCTTGATCGCGGCTTCGCTGCCGTGGCCGACATAGGCGTGGTAGTAGGCGAGTTGGCGCGCCTGGGCGGCGATGGCGTCGGCGATCTCGGTGCGGCCGTAGCCGACATTGACGCAGTAGAGCCCGGCGAAGGCGTCGAGGCTTTCGCGCCCGTCGCGGTCGGTGACGAAGACGCCTTTGCCACCTTCGATGATGCGGGTGGGCGTTTCGCCGCGCGCATGCGGGCCCATCGCCGTCGAGGGATGGAAGAGCGCACCCCGGTCCCAGTCCTCCAGGACATCGGTATTCGGTAAGGCTTCGGCAGTATTCGTTGCGGTCATGGTTTCGTCCTCAAATCGTCGAGTAGCCGAATTCGGCATGGGGATCGAGCACCGCGCGGTGCAGCGCCATCGCCTCGGGCGAGAGCGCCGCCGGCGGATCGGGCTCGAGCTGAAAATGTCCGTAGGTATCGGTGCCGCGGGCGAGCCGCGCAGTCATCGCCGGGCCCTTGGTCTGGCGGATGCTGGTCGGCGCATAGCGGATGGCGAAGCCGATGCGCGCCGCGTCGGTCAGGTTCGGGCCGGAGGCGTGCGGCGTCAGGCCGTGGTGGAACGCCACCTGCCCAGGCATCAGGATCACGTCGACCGCCTCTTCGGGCGCGATCGCGACGGCGATCTCCTGGCCCTTGGTCAGCATGTTGTCGTCGCTCTTGTGCTCGGCATGGGCGGTGAGCGCCTGGTGCTTGCCCGGCGCGTACTGCATGCCGCCGTTTTCGGGCACGGCGACGGTGAGTGCGACCCAGGCGGTCACCACATCGTTGGGCTCGAGGCCCCAGTAGTTCAGATCCTGATGCCAGCTGATGCGCTTGGCCGAGCGTGCGGGCTTGTGGAAGAGGTCGGCGCTGAGGACGAGAAGGTCTTCGCCCAGCAGGTCGGCGGCGACGGCGGTCAGGCGCGGGTCGCGCATCATCGCGTCGAGCCAGTCGAGCAGGATATAGGTCTTCTGCGTCCACGGCGCGGGCAGGGCGGCGAGACGGTCGACCGGCAGCGCTTCGATCCGCGCGGCCCAGTCCATGGCTTCCTCAGGGTCGAAGACGTCGATGGGAAAGAGGCAGCCCCCGCGGTGATAAGCAGCGACCTGGTCGCCGCTCAACACATGCGGCCCGCCGGGCTCAGGCAGCGCCGATTCAGACATCGGTGCAGACATATTTTAGCTCCGTGAACGCTTCCATGCCGTGGCGCGCGCCTTCGCGGCCGAGCCCCGACTGCTTGACGCCGCCGAAGGGGACCGGCGCGCCGGTGATCTTGGTGCGGTTGACCGCCACCATGCCGTATTCGAGCCCCGCCGTCATCCGGGCGATCCGGCCCGGATCGCGGGTGTGCAGATAGGCGACGAGCCCGTATTCGGTCGCATTAGCCGCGGCGAGCACTGTTGCCTCGTCGTCGAAAGGTACGAGCGCGGCGACGGGGCCGAAGGTTTCCTCATGCATGATGGTCGCCTGCGCCGGCACGTCGGCCAGCACGGTGGGTGCGTAGAAGAGCGGCCCGCAACGGTGGCGCGCGCCGCCGACGAGCAACTTGGCGCCCTTCTCCAAGGCATCGGCGACATGCGCTTCGCATTTGGCGACGGCGCGCTCGTGCATCAGCGGGCCGACGGAAACATCGGGGTCGAGCCCACTTCCAACCTTGAGACCCGCCGCACGCCGCGCGAAGGCAGCGGCGAAGCTGTCATAGACGTTGCGGTGCACATAGATCCGGTTGGCGGCAAGACAGTCCTGGCCCGAGGTCGCGAACTTGGCGTCGATCGCGGCATCGAGCGCGTGCTCGAGATCGGCGTCGGGAAAGACAATAAGGGGCGCGTGGCCGCCGAGCTCGAGGATGAGGTTTTTGACCGTGTCGGCGCATTGCTTGGCGATGCGCCGGCCGATCTCCGTTGAGCCGGTGAAGCTGAGCGCGCGCACGCGGGGGTCTTCGCACCAGGCGCCGACGATCGCAGGCGCGTCTCCTGTCACGACATTGAAGACGCCCGCCGGTAGCCCGGCGCGCTCGGCCAGCTCGGCCAGGGCGAGCGCCGAGAACGGCGTCTCGATCGCGGGATGGACGACGACGGTGCAGCCGGCGGCGAGGGCCGCGGCGACCTTCCGCGTGATCATCGCGCTCGGGAAGTTCCACGGCGTGACCAGCGCCGCGACGCCCACCGGCTCGCGGCGCACCGACATCGCCGCGCCGGGCAGGTGGCTCGTCACCGACTCGACGTTCACGCGCTTGGCCTCCTCGGCGTACCACTCGACGAAGCCTGCGGCGTAATCGATCTCGCCACGCGATTCGGCGAGCGGCTTGCCCTGCTCGAGCGTCATCAGGACGGCAAGGTCCTCTTTCGCCGCCATGATGGCGTCGTACCAGGCGCGCAGGCGCGCCGCGCGCTCCTGAGGTAGCAGAGCTCGCCAGTTGACGAACGCGCGGGCGGCCGCATCGACGGCGCGCCCGGCTTCCTGCGAGCCGAGCGTGGCGACCGCACCCAGCACCGCGCCGGTCGCGGGATCGGTCACGTCGCGGGTCGCCGCGTCGCGCGCGGCGCACCACTTGCCGTCGACATAGGCGAGCTCGCGGAAGAGGCGCGGATCGGTGAGCCGGTCGAGCTCGGCGCGGGCTTGAAGCTGGGGCAGCATAGCGCGTCCCTCGTTCAGGCGGCCGCTGCGAGCGGCAGAAGCTCGCCGGGCGCGACATAGGGCAAGTGGAGGTCGTTCGCGACCGCCTCGTGGGTGATGGCGCCGCGGCAGACGTTGAGGCCCGCGCGGAGGTGCTCGTCCTCGCGTAGCGCCCGCTCCACGCCCTTCTCGGCAATAGCGAGGACATGCGGCAGGGTCGCGTTGTTGAGCGCGAAGGCCGAGGTGCGCGCGACGCCGCCCGGCATGTTGGCGACGCAGTAATGCACGACGCCGTCGACCACGAAGGTCGGCTCGTCATGCGTGGTGGCGCGCGTGGTCTCGGCGCATCCGCCCTGGTCCACCGCGACATCGACGATCACCGAGCCGGGCTTCATGCCCCGCACCAGGTCGCGGGTGATGAGCTTTGGCGCGGCGGCACCCGGCAGCAGCACGGTGCCGATCACGGCATCGGCCGCGAGCACATGCCGCTCGATCGCGGCGGCGTTCGAATGGACGGTCTTGATCCGCGTGCCGTAGCGGGCGTCGAGGGCGCGCAGGCGCTCGGTGTCGCGCTCGATCACGGTGACATCGGCGCCCATGCCGACGGCGATCGCAAGCGCGTTCGAGCCGGCGACGCCGCCGCCGAGGATGACGACCCTGGCCGGCTCCACGCCGGGCACACCGCCCATCAGGATGCCGGCGCCGCCATGGGCGTTCTCAAGGCAGTGCGCGGCAACCTGGGTCGCCATGCGGCCGGCCACCTCCGACATCGGGGCGAGCAGCGGCAAGCCGCCCTTGGCACCCGTCACCGTCTCGTACGCGATCGCCATGCAGGCCGACTTGACGAGGCCCTTCGCCTGCACCGGGTCGGGCGCCAGATGCAGATAAGTGAAGAGCGTCTGGCCCGGATGCAGCATGGCGCATTCCTGCGGCTGCGGCTCCTTCACCTTGACGATCATGTCGGCGGCCTCGAAGACCGCCGCCGCGTCGGGCGCGATCTCGGCGCCGGCCTCGCGGTAAATCGCGTCCGCCTGGCCGATGCCATCTCCGGCGCCGGTCTCGACCAGCACCGAGTGGCCGCGCGCGGTCAGCTCGCGCACGCTGTCGGCGACGAGGCCGACACGCTTTTCATTCGATTTGATTTCCTTCGGAACACCGATCCGCATCGCTCCAATTCCTTCCGTTGCGGGTTGGGATTGGTGCCGAAGCTAGGGCCGATCGGAGAAAATGTGTCTCCAAAGGCAGGGGCGTTTTCGGAAAGAAACGGCCTTTCGGTCGGGCAAAAGGAGAGAAATTCTCTGCCTGTCACCCCTCGTCGAGGAGCTGGTCGATCGGGAGCTGCGTTGCGTCCTTTACCGGGCGGGTGACGATATAGGTGAAGTAGCGGTCGATGCCGATCTCGGCCGTCAGCATCTCGTCGACCAGGCGTTGATACGTGTCGACATCGCGGACCACGAAGCGGACGAGATAGTCGATGCCGCCGCCGGTGGCCCAGCACTCGACGATCTCGGGGATCTCGCGTACCGCGGCCTCGAAGCGGTCGAAATCGGCGCGGCCGTGGCTCTTCAGCGTCATCTCGGTCCAGATCGTCGTCGACCGCGCCACCCGCGCCAGCGCCACCCGGGCATGGTAGCCGGTGATGACCCGCGCCTTCTCGAGGCGCTGCAAGCGCTCCCAGCACGGCGTCGGCGACAAGCCCACCTTCTCGGCGAGCTTCAGCTTGGTGATCCGCCCCTCATCCTGCAGCGTGGCCAGGATCTTGAGGTCGATGCGGTCGAGCGTTACGCGTCCGTGCTTTTCCTTCATGGCGAGGACCACAGTCCGCTAAACGGCATCACGTGGCAATGATGCTGCCCATGCCCAGGGCTGTCGCGCGGGCATGGGCGTGGGTGGCGATCGCCGTGTCCTGCACGCCGGTGCCGGTGAGATCGCAGATCGTGACCGATTTGTTGTCGTCGCTTGTCCGGCCCGGCTTCGTCCCGGCACAAATCTCGCCGAGCTCGTCAATCGAGGCCGGCACGGTTCCCGCGGCGATGGCCGAGCGCAACTCGCCCAGCGCTTCCGACTGGGCGCGGCGGTCGCAGACGAAGCGGTCGGCGGCGGCGAGCGCGGCCGGGGCGATCTCGTTCTTCTCCGAGGCGTCCGAACCCATCGCGGTGATGTGGAGCCCCGGATGCAGCCAGTCGGCCTCGATCAACGCCGTGCGCGCCGGCGTGGTGGTAACGACAACCTGCGCCGCGCGGACGCATTCCTCGGAGCTTTCGGCGACGCGCACCGGGCATCCGAGCACGCCGGTCATGCGCTCGGCATAGGCGGCGGCTTTGCCAGCGTCGCGCGCCCAGACGACGACCTCCGCGAAGTCGCGCACGAGCTTCAAGGCGCGCATTTGCAGGTCGGCCTGGAGGCCCGCGCCGATCACGCCGGCCGTCGTGACTTTGGCCGGGGCAAGGTGCTTGGCGGCAACCGCTCCGGCCGCAGCCGTGCGCACATCGGTCAGATAGCCGTTGTCGAGCAACACCGCCTTGACGATCCCGGTCTCGGCGTCGAACAGCACCATGAGGCCGTTGAGACTCGGCAGGCCGCGCTTGGGATTGTCGAAGAAGCCCGGGCTCACCTTGATCGCGAAGCCGTCGAGGCCGGGCACATAGGCGGTCTTCACGTCGACCTCGCCGTGCCGCTCGGCGATCGCCATGCTGAGGATCGGCGGCATCACCACGCCGCCGCCCGCCAGCGCCGCGAAGGCCTTCTCCACGATCGCGACGGCTTGCGTGTCGAGCGCGACGCAGCGGCGCAGCTCGGCCTCGGTCAGGATGGTGACATCGGGCATGACCGCCTGTCTCCGGGCGAAAGCCCCTCAGCCGGCGTCGAGCACCGCGCTCAGGAACTGCTGGGTGCGCTCGTTCTTGGGCGCGCCGAAAAGCTCGTCGGGCGGGCCCTGCTCGGCGATCTTGCCCTCGTAGAAGAAGCACACCCGGTCGGAGAACTCCTTGGCGAAACCCATCTGGTGGGTGACCATGAGCATGGTGAGGTTGTGCTCGCGGGCGAGCGCCCGGATCACCTCCAGCACCTCGCCGATCACCTCGGGATCGAGCGCCGAGGTCACCTCATCGAACAGCATCACCTTCGGGCGCATGGCGAGCGCGCGGGCGATGGCGACGCGTTGTTGCTGGCCGCCGGAAAGCTGTGCCGGGTAATGGTCCTTCTTGTCGGCCAAGCCCACCATGCCGAGCAGGTCCTCGGCGCGCGAATAGGCTTCGTCTTTCTTCAGGCCGAGCACGCGGATCGGCCCTTCCATGCAGTTCTTCACCGCCGTCATATGCGGGAAGAGATTGAAGTGCTGGAACACCATGCCGATGTTGCCGCGCACCTTGCGCAGATACTTCTCGCTCGCCGGCACCATGGAGCCGTTCTTCGGCTGGTGCGTCAGCGGCTCGCCGTCGACATAGATGACGCCGTCGTTGATGCGCTCCAGCGTCATCAGCATGCGCAGCACCGTGGTCTTGCCCGAGCCCGAGGGGCCGATGATCGAGACCTTCTCGTTGGGCGCGACGTCGAGGTCGAGCGCATCGAGCACGACCAGCGAGCCGTAGCGCTTGGTGACTTTCTCGAATCTGACCATCGGGTCCATGGAACCACCCTCCGAAAGCGGTGCGTCTATTTGCGTCCGTAGCCGCGCTTGAAGCGCCGCTCGGACCAGTTGACGAAGTAGGACGCCGGAATGCTGAGCACGAGGAAGACCACGCCGACCATGATGTAGGCTTCCGTGTAGCGGAAGTTCTCCGACGCGTAATCCTTCGCGCGGGTCAGCATTTCGGCGATCGTGATCACCGAGAGCAGCGGCGTCTCTTTGAAGATGCCGATCAAATAGTTGCCCAAGGTCGGGATGATCGGCGGGATCGCCTGCGGCAGGATGATGTCGCGATAGGTCTGGTACTTGCTGAGATTGAGCGCGATCGACGCTTCCCACTGGCCCTTGTTCACCCCTTCGAGCCCGGCGCGGTAGACTTCGGACGTATAGGTTCCGTAGTGGACGCCGAGCGCGATGATGCCGGCGACCCACGGGTGAAGCGTCACACCGAACTGCGGGCCGATATAGAACACGAAGTAGATCTGAACGAGCAGCGGCGTGCTGCGGATGAACTCGATGATCTCACCGGTCGGCCGGCTGATCCAGGCTCGCGGGTTGCGCCGCAGCAGCGCGAGCAAAAGCCCAACGACCAGCGCCAGAAGATAGCTCAGCAGGCTGATCTCGATCGTGACGACCACGCCGTCCAGAAGGATCGGGATCAACTCCCACACGGATTCCCATTTCCAGAGCTCCATTATGCCGCGCTCCTCACAATCCCGCGGCTGAAGCGCCGCTCGAGCGCGCGGACGCCGGGCGTGATCACGAACCGGCCGAGGACGTAGTAGATAACCAGCGCCGTGCCGAGATACTGCAGCGTCAGGCTGGCGTTCGTGTTCGCAACGCTCGACGCAATGAACGTCAGATCCTTGAGCGTGATCAGCGAGACGATCGCCGTGCCCTTGAGCAGCTCGATCAGCAAGTTGCCCCACGGCGGCAGCATGAGCCGGAAGGCCTGCGGCAGGATGATGCGGCGCATACGCGACGCCGTCGACAGATTGAGCGCGATCGATGCTTCGTACTGGCCCCTGGGAACCGACTGAACGGCGCTGCGCACGACCTCGGCGAAATAGCCGCCGACATTCATTCCGACGGCCAGGACGCCGACGATGAAGGCCGGCATTTCGAGACCGAAGCTGGGCAGCACGAAGAACCAGATGAACATCTGGACGATGAGCGATGTGCCGCGGAAGAACTCGATATACCCGATCGCGAAATAGCGCACCGGCAGGAACGCCGAGAGCTTCATCAGCCCCACGGCCGTGCCGACGATCGTCATGGTGATCGCGCCGAAGAGTGTGACCCAGATCGTTACGACCGTGCCTCTTAGCAGCGCGACCAGAAATTCGAGCGATGTGCCCTTGAGGAGCGGCGAAAGGGCCGCCTCCAGGAACGAGCCGTCGAAAATCGAATTAAAAAATTCCATCCCCCCTCACCGGCACGTTCTTACGATGCCCCGAGAAGAAACGGCGCCGACCCCCCGGCCGGCGCCGCTTTTCGCGAACCTAGCCTTTGCAGAGCTCGGCCCGGGTCTTGGTCTTCGACGTGGGCAGCATCTGCTTGGTGTAGTTGTTGCTGGCAGCCGCCTTCATCATCTCAGGCGTGCCGAGATACGTCTTCATCACGGCCTCGAAGGCGTCGCGCGACTTCATGTCCGAGCGACGGAACGCGTAAGCCGAATAGCCCTTGGTGAAATCGGGCGCATCGAACTCTGCCACGACCTGGACCTTGCCGCCGGAGTTGCCGGCGAGCTGGGTCATGGTGAGGATCGTGCCACCGCCGACCGCGGCCCGGCCCGAGACGACCGCCTGCAGGATCGCACCCGGATCCGGCACCTTCATGATGTTGCTGTCCTTGATGCCGCCCTTCTTGGCATAGCCGATCGTGGTCCAGCCACGACCGGTCGCGAGCTTCACACCCTTCTTGGCGATGTCGCCGTAGCTCTTGAAGCCCATGGGATTGCCGGTCTTGACGATGATGCCCTCGGCGAACACGCCCATCGGATCGGTGAACGCCACGTTCTTGCAACGCTTCGGCGTGATGTACATGCCGGCGGTGATGATGTCGAAACGGCCGGCGTTCAGGCCCGGGATCAGCGAGCCCCATTCGGTCAGCACGCCCTCGACCTTCTTGGCGCCCATCTTCTTCAGGATGGCGAGGCCGGTCACGTTGACGAAGCCGTCCATCTTGCCGCCCTTGTTCTGATAGGCGTAGGGCTTCTCGTTCGAATAGCCGATCTTGATCGTCTTGCCGGCCTTGATCTTGTCCATAACGCTTTCGGCCTGCGCGCCGCTCACGGCTACGCTGACCGCCAACACTGCGAGCGAAACGGCGCCCAGTGTCTTTTTCAAGCCTCGTGTCATCCTGTTTCTCCTTCCTCGTAAGTTCGGGCGTTATTCTTCGCCACTCAGCTGGCCCGCGGTGCCCGCCGCGCGCCGTTCGTCGAACCGATCGGCAAACCGGCGCATGCTCATGCGCTCATCCTCCGGTCGGCCATCCAATCGCGCAGCCGGTCGAGAAAGCCGAGACAGGCTTCGAGCTGGCTGATCGCGATGTATTCGTCGGGTTTGTGGGCCTGATCGATGCTGCCCGGCCCGAACAGCGCCGTTGACATGCCGGCCGCCTGGAAGTGGCCTGCGTCCGAGCCGAACGGCACGACATCGGACGAATTGATCCCGGTGAGGCTGCGGATCAGCGCCACCGCTTCGGAGTTGCGGTCGTGCTTGAGCCCCGGATAGGAGGCCTCGAGCACGGTCTCGATATTCGCGGCGGGGTGGGCCGCGCGCATCTCGGGCAGCAGCTCGGTTTCCGCGAAGGCGTCGATCTGGGCGAGGATCGCCCGCGCATCGTCGCCCGGCAGCGGCCGCAGTTCCCAATCGAAGCTGCATTGGCCGGCGATCACGTTGCGCGCGGTGCCCCCGTTCATGGTGCCGACGCTGATCGTGCTGTAGGGCGGCGAGAACGCCGTGTCCGGATCGGGCGCGCCCGCAAGCTCACGCGCGCGCCGATCGAGATGGTCGATAAAGCGCGCCGCATAGTGCACGGCGTTCACGCCCTTGGTCGGGTCCGAGGCGTGGCCTTCCAAGCCGGTGATCGTGGTGGTGAGCTCGTAGCCGCCCTTGTGGCCGTCGATCACCTGCATCTCGGTGGGCTCGCCAACGATGACGATGCTGGGGCGGTAGGGCTGCTCGGCGACCTGATCGATCAGGATCGGCGCGCCGCAGCTGCCGATCTCCTCGTCGAAGGTGAACGCGAAGTGGATCGGCCGGGTGAGATTGCTTTCGGCGAAGACCGGTGCTTGCGCCAGCGCGCAGGCGATGAAGCCCTTCATGTCGGCCGAGCCGCGGCCGTAGAGGCGGCCGTCGCGCTCGATTAGGCTGAAGGGCGGGGTCTGCCAATCCTGATTGTCGATCGGCACCACGTCGGTATGCCCGGAGAGCACGATGCCGCCGTCGATCGGCGGGCCGATGGTGGCGAAGAGGTTGGCCTTCTGGCCGCTCTCGTCGTGGCTCAGCAGCGCTTCGATGCCGAGATCGTCGAGATAGGCCGCGATGTGGTTGATGAGATCGAGGTTGGAGCGCGCCGATACGGTCTCGAACGAGACCAGCTCGCCCAGCAACGCCACAGCCGTGTGCAGGCGATCGCGCATGGCTCAGGCCGCCTTCGATTGTGCGGCGGGGGCCACGGCGTCGCGGTGACGCAGCGCGATGTCGGCGAGCACGGCGCCGTCGACCGCATTGCCGGTGAGAACCAGCGCGATGCGCTCGCCGAACTTGGCGCGGTCGGCGGTCATCAACGCCGCGATCGGCGTCGCGCCCGCACCTTCGAGGATGAGGCGCTCGTTCCAATAGGCGTGCGCCATGGCGCGGGCGATCTGGTCCTCGTCGACCAGCACGATCTCGTCGACGAAGTCGCGCACCATCGCGAAGCTGTATTTGTTGTCGAGCAGGATGCCGCCTTGCAGGCTGTCGGCGAGGCTCGTCACCTCCTCGACCAAGACAGGCTTGCCGGCCCGCTGGCTCTCGAACATCGCCGCTCCCCGGTCCATCGAGACACCGATGACGCGGCAATCGGGGTTCGCGGCCTTGATCGTGAGCGCCACGCCGGAGATGAGCCCGCCGCCGCTCACCGGCACGACCACCGTGTCCACCTCGGCCATGTCCTCGAGCAGCTCGAGGCCGAGCGTGCCGTGGCCCGCGATCACATCGGCGTCGTTGATCGGATCGATCACCGAGAGGCCCTGGTCGCGTTCGAGCTGGGCGGCAAGCTCGGCGGCCTCATCCTGCGAGTTGCCTTCGATCCGCAAACGGCAGCCTGTTGCCTCGAGCGCCGCGATCTTGCCCGGCGTCACTTGCCGCGAGACGCAGACCGTCGCCTGGCTGCCCGCGCGCTGGGCGACGTAAGCGACGGCGCGGCCGTGGTTGCCGGTGGAATAGGTGACGACGCCGCGCGCCCGCGCCTCCTCGCTCAAGGAAAGCACGGCGTTGGCGGCGCCCCGGACCTTGAAGGCGCCCGTATCCTGTAGCGTCTCGAGCTTCAGGCGGACCTCGCCGCCGAGCCGCGCCGAGAGCGCCTGCGAGGGGACGAGCGGCGTGCGTCGGGCGATTCCGGCGATCCGCGCGCGGGCAGCGAAGATGTCGGCGAGCCGTACAGTCTCTTTCTTCGTGCCGCCGGCCATCGCTCTCACGCCTTCACGATCAGTTCGCGGGGATAGGATGTCAGCGCCTCGTGGCCCGTCTCGGTCACGCGGAAAGGCTGGCTGATCTCGATGCCCCAGTCCTCGAACCAAAGCCCCGGCATCAGATGAAACGTCATGTTGGGCTGGAGCTCGGTCTTATCGCCGGGGCGGAGGCTGGTCGAATGCTCGCCCCAGTCGGGCGGGTAGTTGATGCCGATCGAGTAGCCGAGGCGGCTTTCCTTGATGATGCCCCAGCGGCTCACGCTCTTGCGCCAGGCCGCCTCGACGTCCTCGGCGAGCGCGCCGGCCTTGACGGCGCCGAGCGCTTCGGCGACGCCCTCGACCACGGCCTTCTCGGTGTCGCGCTCGCGCTCGGTCGGCGTGCCGAGATAGACCGTGCGCGCGAGCGGGCAGTGATAGCGCCGCCGGCAGCCGGCGATCTCGACGATCGTCGCCCCCGGCTGAAAGCGCCGGTCGGACCAGGTGATATGCGGGGCCGCGCTGAAGGGGCCTGTCGGCAGCATCGGCACGATCGCGGGATAGTCGCCGCCGAACTCGGCCGTGCCGGTGATCTGGGCATGGCTGATCGCCGCGACGGCGTCGTTCTGGCGCGCATCGGGCGTGATGTTCTCGACCGCCGCCGCCATCGCCCGCTCGACGATCTGCCCGGCTTCGCGGATCAGCGCGATCTCGGGATCCGACTTGACCAGGCGCACGCGGTTGACGAGGCCGGTCGCATCGACGAAGCGCGCATCGGGAAGCGCGCCCGTCAGCATCGCGTGGCAGCGGGCGGTGTAGTAATAGGCCTCCATCTCGACGCCGACCGCCGCGGATCCGCGGTTGCGGTCCTTGAGAAACGCGCCCACGAACTTCATGGCGTGGTCGTCGATCGATTCGATGCAGCGCTCGGGATAGCCGACCGCGTTCTCGGCCGGCAGATATGTGGTGAGACCGACGCCGCTGGTGTCGCTCGCCCGGCCGATCCAGACCGGCGCGCCGCCGTCGAGCTCCACCACCAGAAGCTGGTGCACGTAGAACGACCAGGCGTCATAGCCGGTCAGGTAGTTCATGTTGGCGGGGTCGGTGACGAGCAATACGTCGACGCCGACGCGCTCCATGACGGCCCGCACGGCCGCAAGGCGCCGGTCGTATTCGGCCCGCTCGAAGGGCGGACCCTCGCCCGCATCGTGCCGGCGGGCGTCGGCTTCTGCGGCCATTTGCACTGGCCGTCACTCCTCTCCCATCCCCGAGAGAAGTATATCCGGACGGTAGAAATATACAACAGGGGAATCGTCGGGTTCCGATCGTGTCGGATGGATCGGATCGCCTTCACGTTTGCGTCGGCCATAAATCTATGATGCCGAATTTAATCTATTGATATATATAAGTTTTCTTAATTTTTGAAACTAGGTGGCCGTGCCGGTCGGCATGATGATGATTGCCGCCACCCCGCTTGTTTGCTAATGAAATATATCTCAAAGCCGATCCATCGAAGGTGGCGGTACCGATAATGAGCGTCGAAACGGGGAGCGGGTCCAGGTCGAACGCCGACGGCGACGCCGTCCTGCTGGCGCGCGATGAGGCCAATAGCGGGCCCGTCGAGCCGACACCGAGCCGGCGGCGCTTTCATGCGATCCACACCGCGCTGCGCGAACGCATCGCGCTCCTGATCTATCCGCCGGGAACGCGGCTCGACGTCGATCAGCTGACCGGCGAGTTCAAGGTCAGCCGCACGCCGATCCGCACCGTGCTGCAGCGCCTCGAATATCAGGGGCTGGTGACCACCAAGCACGGCGTCGGCACCACGGTGACCGAGGTCGACTTCGAGCGCCTGCGCGAGGCGACCGTGTTCCGGTTGCGCCTGGCCGAGCTGATCGGCGACATGCAGCCGCTGGCGCCGAGCCCGGCGGTGATCGAGGACCTCGCGGAAGCCCGCGAGGACTGCCGCGCGTTGCTGGGCCACCCCGACCTGGTGGCGTTCGGGCGTATCGACATCCGGTTGCACGAAGCGGTGTGCAGCGTGATCGGCCATTCGCTGCTGCGCCAGTCCTATGACGAGCTCTACTACCGGACGGCGCGGATGTGGGTCTACTTCCTGCCCAAGCTCGATTGGGACGAGGAGGTTACGCTGTTTCTGGGCGATATCGATTCGGTGCTGCGCGCGCTGCGGCGGGGCGACACACGCGGCGTCGGCTTCGAGATCCGCAATGCGGTGTCGGCGGCGCTCTTCCGTCTGTCCGAGCTCATCCGCGCCGCGGAAGCCGCGCCGAGCGGCGGCTAGACGGGACAGCCGGCTCACGAAACGGCCGGCCGTCACGTGGTCACCGTGAGTCCTGCGGCTCATTTCGCGACCGGTGCAACGCACGCATCCGCGTGACGCGTAGGTAATCGATCACGGAATGCGGTATTGTCTGGTATCCTGAACCAGGAGGTGGGAGACGTCGGCGCTACCGAAAAGGCGATCCGGTTCGCGTCCCCCGTTGCGGGGCTGCTCCGTGGCGGGCAATCCACTCTGGGCGGTGTTTCTCGATGTCGACGGAACGGTGCTCAAGATTGCCCCCACGCCTGACGCGGTCGAAGTCAGCGAGTCCCTGAAGCACGTCTTGGACAAGCTGCGGCCGCTGCTCGGCGGCGCGCTCGCGCTGGTCAGCGGGCGGACGATCGCCGACCTCGATTACCTCTTCGCGCCCCTTCATCTTCCCGCCGCGGGCCTGCATGGGCTGGAGCGCCGCGATGCCCGCGGCAAGATCCATCGCGAAGCGAAGCCGGCCGCGCTGGGCGACATTAGGGCGGCCTTGGAGGACTTTGCCTCAGACCATGCCGGCGTCATGGTCGAGGACAAGACCCACGCGGTCGCCGTGCATTACCGCCAGGCGCCGAAAGCGAAACGAACGCTGCGCGCGGAGGTGGGGCGCCTGGCGGAGGCACGCGACGATCTGCAAGTGCTCGATGGCAAGATGGTCTTCGAAATACGGCCGCACGGCATCGACAAGGGCACGGCGATCAAGGCATTCTTGGCCGAGCCGCCCTTCGTTGGCCGGCAGCCGATCTTCCTCGGCGACGACGTAACGGACGAGGATGGATTTGCCTTCGTCAACAGCGTGGGCGGACACACGATCAGGGTCGGCGGCAGGGGCAAGACCGCCGCGCGGTTTCGTCTGCCCAATGTTGCAGCGGTCATCGAATGGCTCGAATGGCTCGCCGAGGATCTTGAAACCAGGGGGACGGGAACGGCGTGAGCGACCTTGATCTGGCGGTCATCGGGAACTGCAACATCGGGGCGCTCTTGGATGAACGCGCGCGCATCGTCTGGTGCTGCATGCCGCGCTTCGATGGCGATCCGGTTTTCTGCTCGCTGTTGAACGGCCAGTCGAACGAGGCGCACGGCTTCTACGATGTCGAGCTCGAGGATTTCGCCTGGTCCGACCAGGTCTACGAGGAACACACGGCGGTCGTGAAGACGACGCTTCACGATGCGTCGGGCGCCGCCGTGGAGATCACCGACTTCGCGCCGCGGTTCAAGCAGTTCGGCCGCACCTTCCGGCCCACCATGCTGGTGCGCCACATCCGCCCGCGGGCCGGCCAGCCGCGGATCCGGCTCCGCCTGCGCCCGACATATGAATACGGCGGGCAAATACCGGAACGCACGCGCGGCTCGAACCACATGCGCTATGTCATCCCCGACATGACGCTCCGGCTCACCACCGACGTGCCGATCTCCTATGTCGCCGAAGAGATCCCCTTCATTCTCCAGCGCCCGCTGACGCTCGTCCTCGGCCCCGACGAAACGCTGCACGAGCCGCCCGAGGCGGCGGGCCGCGACTACTATGAGCAGACAGTCGACTATTGGCGCGAGTGGTGCCGCTATCTCTCGCTGCCCTTCGAATGGCAGGACGAGGTGATCCGCGCCGCGATCACGCTCAAGCTGTGCAACTACGAGGAAACCGGCGGCATCATTGCCGCGATGACGACCTCGATCCCCGAAGCCCCCGATTCGGGCCGCAATTGGGATTATCGCTTTTGCTGGCTGCGCGACGCCTATTTCGTGGTCCAGGCGCTCAACCGCCTGGGCGTCACCCGCACCATGGAGGGCTATCTCAGCTACATCCTGAACATCGTCACCGGCATGTCGAACGAGGAGCTGCAGCCGGTCTTCGGCCTCGCGCTTGAAAACACGCTCGACGAGCGGGAGATCGACACGCTTTCCGGCTACGAAGGCATGGGGCCGGTCCGCATCGGCAACCACGCCTACAAGCAGGTGCAGAATGACGGCTACGGCAGCGTCATCCTGGCCTGTGCGCAGAGCTTCTTCGATCGCCGCCTGACCCGCACCGGCGACGTGACCCTGTTCAAGCGCCTGGAACATCTGGGCGAGGCCGCCATCAAGCGCTGGGACCAGCACGACGCCGGGCTCTGGGAGCTGCGCAGCCGCCAAAGCGTGCACACCTATTCCAGCGTCATGTGCTGGGTTGCCTGCGACCGATTGGCAAAGATCTCACTGCAGCTCGGCCTGACGGAACGCGCGCCCTATTGGGCAGACCAGGCCGCCCGTATCCGCGATGCAATCATCGCGCAGGCCTGGAATTCGGAGATCGGCAGTTTCGTCGACTCGCTCGGCGGCAAGGATGTCGATGCGAGTCTGTTGCTCTTATGGGAGTTCGGCTTCCTGCCGCCCGACGATCCGCGGCTTGAAAGCACGCTCAAGGTCATCGAGGAACGGCTCCGGCAGGGGTCCTATCTGTTTCGATATCATGCGGCCGACGACTTCGGCCGTCCCGAGACATCGTTCAACGTGTGCACCTTCTGGTACATCGACGTGCTCGCCAAGGTCGGACGCAAGGATGAGGCGCGCGAGCTTTTCGAGAACATGCTGTCGTGCCGGAACCGCCTCGGCCTGCTGTCGGAAGATCTCGACACAAAAACGAAACAGCTCTGGGGCAACTATCCGCAGACCTACTCGATGGTCGGATTGATCAATTCGGCGCTCCGATTGTCGAAGCCCTGGGAGGAGGCGTTTTGAGCCGGCTGGTCATCGTATCCAACCGCGTGCCCCGGCCCGACCAGGCAGGGTCGGGCAACGAGGGTGGGCTCGTGGTCGCCTTGCGGTCGGCGTTCGAGCAACGGCGCGGCTTGTGGTTCGGTTGGAACGGCAAGGTCGTCAGTCGGCGTCCCGGCCAGCCGAAGATCGAAACGGTCGGAAACGTGACCTACGCCACAATGGGATTATCGCGGGCCGACTATCAGGACTACTACTTCGGCTTTGCCAACCGCACGCTCTGGCCGCTCTTCCACTACCGGATGGATCTGACCAACCTCGATCGCGCCAGCTGGAAAGGCTACCAGCGGGTCAATGGGTGGCTGTCGGACAAATTGCGGCCGCTGCTCAAGGAAAACGACGTGATCTGGATCCACGACTATCACCTGATCCCGATCGCCGAGAAACTGAGATCGGCCGGGTGCCGGCAGAAGATCGGCTTTTTCCTGCACACGCCGTGGCCCGCCTTCGAGGTTCTGCTGATGCTTCCGGTCCACCAGAACATCGTGCGGGCGCTCTGCGCCTACGATGTCGTGGGCTTTCAAACCCAGCGCGATCTCGTCGGCTTTCGCGACTACATCACCAACGAGGCCGGGGGCAAAATCCTGCCCAACGGGGTGATCGAGGCATTCGGCCAGCGTCTGCGGGCGGGCGCCTTTCCGGTCGGGATCGATACCGCGGCCGTTGCGGCGCAGGCGAGAAAGGCCGCCGATTCGCGGGCGTCCCGCCGTCTTCGAGCCAGCGTGAACGGGCGCGAGCTGATCATCGGCGTCGATCGCCTCGACTACTCGAAAGGGCTGGTCCAGCGGATCGAGGCCTTCGCGCATTTGCTGGCCGCTTATCCCGAGAACCGCCGCGAGGTAGCACTCCTGCAGATCTCGCCGCCGTCGCGTGAGGACGTTCCCGAATACGCCGCAATGCATAAGGAGCTCGATGCTGCCATCGGCCACATCAACGGCCAGTACGCCGATCCCGACTGGGCGCCGGTGCGCTATATCAATCGGGGCTACAGCCGGCGGGCGCTTGTCGGCTTTTTCCGCATCAGCCGCGTCGGTCTGGTGACGCCGCTGCGCGACGGCATGAACCTCGTCGCCAAGGAGTATGTCGCCAGCCAGGACCCCGAGGACCCCGGCGTCCTGGTGCTGTCGCGTTTCGCCGGCGCCGCGCAGCAGCTTCAGGAAGCCCTCATCGTCAATCCGTACGATGTCGTCGGTGTCGGCGAGGCGCTCCAGACCGCGCTCCGCATGCGGCTCGAGGAGCGCAAGGAACGCTGGACGGCGATGTTCGAACGGCTGATGCGAAACAACGTGCAAACCTGGCAGGACGACTTCCTGAAAAACCTGGATAAGCCATCCGCCTCGGTTCGGTTGGCGGAAACGGGCTTGCCCGCGGCATAAGTGGTGCCCGGGCGGAAGGGGAGCGACGCCAGAAGCCGTGCCGAACCATCGATGCTGACCTGCCTATGCTGACTTTACTAGGAGATATCGGCGGCACGAATGCCCGCTTCGCGCTCTATGACGGCCACGCGCTAGGACCCGTAAGCCATCGCGCGGTCGCGGACTTCGCAACGCCGGCCGAAGCGATCCGCGATGTTCTCGGCGACCTCGAGGGCGATCCGCCGTCCGCTGCGGTCTTTGCGGTCGCGGGTCCGGTGGGCGGTGGCCGGGCGACGCTCACGAATGGCCGATGGGACTTCGTTGCTGGCGAACTTCGAACCGCTTTGGGGGTCGAGGCGGTGGAGCTCGTCAATGATTTCGCCGCCCAGGCCCAAGCGGTTCCGGCGTTCGCTGACGAAGACTTGCGGCACGTCGGCGGCGGCCGCGCCGATCCGACGGCGCCCGTGGCGGTGATCGGGCCCGGCACGGGTCTCGGCGTCGCGGGGCTAATTCCCGGGCGCAATGCGCCTACGGTGCTGGTGACCGAGGGCGGCCATGTCACGATGGCGCCCGCCGATGCCGACGAAGCCCGCCTGCTCGATCACCTCCGCGTATCTTTCGGTCACGTCTCGGCGGAGCGCGTGCTCTCGGGCCCCGGTCTGGTCAACCTCTACCAGGCGATTGCTGGCCTGGAGGGCCGCGACGTGCCGGATCGGACGCCCGAGGAGATCACGCAGATGGCGCTGGCCGGCGATTGCCCGACGAGTGTCCGGTCGCTCGACACCTTCTGCGCGATGCTGGGCACCGTGGCGGGCAACCTGGCGCTCAGTCTCGGCGCCAAAGGCGGCGTCCACGTAACCGGCGGCATCGTTCCGCGCTTTACCGACCGGTTCGCCGGCTCGGCCTTCCGCGAGCGCTTCGAAGCGAAGGGCCGGTTTGCCGGCTATCTCGCGGAGATACCGACATTCGTGGTGACGCATCCCTATGCCGCGTTGATCGGCCTCACGCGGATGGTCGCAATGATCGGACGCCCGTAGCGCCAACGACCGGAGTGACCGAGGTGATCGCGGCCTTCATTTGAAAAAGAGCCGCACCGCGGAATGAAATGCGCCTGTTCCCGACTTGGTTACGTTTGGTTAACCATTGTTTGCATATGGTCACCCGACTCACCATCGCCGGCAAAGATTGAGCTGCGTCAATCATTTGCCGAGGCCGAACACGAAGGGACAGCCATGACCGTGACGAAGACCCAGCTTGCCGATGCGTACTCCGCCGCCCTCACCAAGGGCCTCGGTGGCGCGTGGGATCGCAATTTCAGCCGCAAGGATGCGAGCAATCTCCTCGATATCCTGTGGCCGGTCGTTTCCGACCTCGCGCTCAAGGACACCAAGAAGAGGACGCCCGGCAGCGTGCCGCTCGGCCATCTCGGTCGCATCAAGATGCGCTACAAGGAAGCCACCAAGGCCCGCAAGGGCACCAACCCGTTCACCGGCGAGCCGACCACGTTCAAGGCCAAGCCGGCGACGTTGCAGCCGCGCTTTACCGCGGGCAAGGCGCTGAAGGACGAGGCTGCCAAGTACTTCAGAACGAAGATGAAATAAGTCGCCGCCGTCACGACGGACGGCAAGACGACCAGGCGGCTCCGACCGCCGATAGACCCCGGCTTCGGCCGGGGTTTTTCTTTGCCGGCTTGGTTCGGTCAGACTAGGCCGGAGGCATGGACCAAACATGGCATGCGTCGCTGCCCGACAAACGCCGCGCTACCAGAAGCGTTTGTTAGCAAAGGCCTTGCCCGAACCGGATTTGAAATATCGTTCGAGCTCGCGCGCGACTTTCTCGGTTCTGAGGGCAACGTAGGATTCCAATGTGGCCGGCAAGAGCGTCTTGGTCGAGGAAACCTCGCCGCGCGAATGGGAATCGAATCTGCGCCGCAGGTCATTCGTCGGCCCGACGCAGATGTCACCATTGTTCAGCTGGAGAAAGTAGACGTACCACATGGAAACAGTCTCCCTACGCTCATATTCGGAGCTTCGGGAGACACTCCTACGCCTAAACGCCTTAGTGCGTCAGCCCACAAGGGTGGCCTGCCGCCCGAAGCCGAAGGCGTAGGTTGGCGGTGCAGGCGGTCTGGAGCGAACCAGTCTCTGGGTCGAATTCCCTGATACGCAGGGAAAATACAGGGAAATTTGCTGATTTCGGCTATTTGGGCTGAATTGATCGCCCTAAAACGCCATGAATTCTGGGAGGTAATTGGACATTTTCCCTAAACCGCAGAACAGGGAACTTCAGAAAAAAACAGCGAATTTGTCGGTCGCAACAGGGAAAAGGCACTGCAGACAGGGCCCGGTAATCGACCGTCATCGTAACGTGAGTTCCCTTCGGGGCACCCATGGTAGTTGCCCGCGTGTGCCCCACAGTTAACGTCGGAACGCTCCACCTTAAGGAGCCACTGCCCCGATCGGCACGGCTATGTCACACTAACAATCTCGTCATATTTCGATTGCCAAATCGTCGCGGGAAATCGCAAGCTTTCTGGACAATTCGCGGACAGCCGAAATCACAATTTCAACCTGATTGGCGTTGGTCTGACAGAGCCCCGACCGGCCGTACCAAGGGAAACCTCTCAGATCCTGCCGAGGGCGCGCAGCACGACCTCCGGCGTGATGGGCTGTTCGGATACATGTGCCCCGAAATGCGCCAGCGCGTCGTTGACGGCGCACCACACCGCTGCGGCAGCGCCGATCGTCCCCGCCTCACCCGCGCCCTTGACCCCGAGCGCGGTACCGGACTGGCGGGTCTCGATGTGCTCGACGACGATGTCCGGCATCTCCGCCGCGGTCGGCAATAGGTAGTCGGCGAGCGTGGCGTTCAGCAGCTGCGCATTTTCGTCGTAGACGATGTGCTCGAAAAGCGCCGCGCCAAGCCCCATGACGACGCCGCCCCGGATCTGCTCGTCGACCAGGAGGGGGTTGACCACGCGGCCGCAATCCTCGACCACCCAATGGCCGAGCAGGCGGATCTCGCCGGTCTCGATGTCGACCTCGAGATGGCTCGCCTGAACGCCGTTTGCCATGAGATGCGGCCGATCGCGCAGGACGAAGCTGCGTGTCACCGAAAGCTCGGGCTGGAGATCGGGGGGAAGCTGGTCTTGGCGGAAATAGGCGGTTTTCGTGACCTCGGCGACCGACATGCGCGGCGTTCCTTCGCCGGCTGCAACGATCTCGCCACCGCGGATGTCCAGGGCGCCGGGATCGGCCTGCAACAGTGGCGCCGCAACCGCGAGCAGGCGATCGCGCAGCTCGCGCGCCGCAGCGAAAGCCGCCTCGCCGCCAATGGCGAGCCCGCGCGACGCCCATGCGCCACCGCCCTGGGCGCCGGCGCTGTCACCCGCGGAGATGACGACCTGGTCGAACGGCAGACCGATCGCGGCGGCGACGATCTGGGTGATGCCGGCGAGCGTACCTTGGCCTTGATCGGTGGCGCCGACCGTCCCGCGCACGACGCCCGAAGGCTCGAAGCGCAGGCTGCACGAATCCTGCGCCGTCGCCGGTACTCCGGCGGGGCCATACAAGCGGGGGCCAGGGCTGGTCTGTTCGAGAAAGGTCGCCACCCCGATGCCGCGGTGGGTGCCCGCGCCGCGCAGCCGCACCTGCTCGGCGCGCAGTCCTTCGTAGTCCATCGCCTCGGCCAGACGATCGAGACAGGCGTCGAGCGAAATCTGTTCGATCGCCATCCCCGACAGCGTCGCGCCGGGCAGCCTGTCGCCGCGGAGGTAGTTGCGCCGGCGCAACTCCAGCGGATCGACTCCGAGGCCGCGCGCAGCAACGTCGACGAGCTGCTCGGTCATGGTGCAGGCAATGGGCTGTCCGACGCCGCGGATGACGCCGGTCGGTACCTTCGTCTGATAAACGGCGCGGACCGAGGCATCGAGGGCACCGATGTCATACGGCGCGCCAAGGAAGCTTACCGCTTGGACCGAATCACCCAGGCTCGCTCGCGGGTAGATCGAGTATGCGCCGATCGCCACCAGCGCCTCGCAGCCAAAGCCGAGGATGCGGCCATCGGCATCGACGGCGACACGCCCAAGCATCGAAACGTCGCGGGCCGGAGCATCGCTCAGGAACGCCTCCATGCGATCGGGCACGTATTTGACGGGCCGGCCAAGCAGCCGCGAGATGGCGATGGCCGCGACCTCGTCGCCATAGATGCTCAGCTTGACGCCAAAGGCGCCGCCGACGTCCGGCGCGACGACCCGAACGGCGTGTTCGGGCAGATCGAAATGCCGCGCATAGATAGCCTGGAGGAAATGCGGCGACTGGTGCGACTGGTAGACCGTGAGCGACAGCTCGGCTCCGTTCCAGTCGGCGACGATGCCGCGCGGCTCGAGGGGGACGCCGCCCTGGCGACCCAGCCGGAAGGTGTGCTCGAAGACCTTCGCCCCGGCTCCGAACGCAGCATCGAGATCGCCGGCCTTGATATGCATCGCGAAGGCGAGGTTATCGTCGAGCGCGTCGTGTACCTTCGGCGCACTTTTCTCCAGCGCGGCTGCGGCGTCGGCGACCGGCGGCAGCTCGTCGATCTCGAACGCCATGAGCTCGATCGCATCTTCGGCCTCGGCTCGGCTCACGGCCGCCACCGCGGCGATCGGCTCGCCCTGCCAGGCCACATGTCCATCGGCAAGGACCGTCTGCGGCGGCGAGCGGTGCTGCGGCACGGTCTCGAGCGCGGTCTGAAGCGGGGGACAGACGGCCGCGAGATCAGGGGCGGCAAACACGCCGACCACGCCGGCCGCATCTCGGGCTGCGTCCAGGTCGAGCGCAGTCACCAGGCCGTGCGCGACCGGGCTGCGCAGGTAGGCGATATGGACCATGCCGGGCAGCACGATGTCGTCGACGTAGCGCCCTCCGCCGGCGGCAAGGCGCGGCGCGTTGGGCCGCGACAGCGGCGCGCCGATCAGGTCGCTCCCATCGAGCGGATCGTGACCGCTCCCGCTCATGGCGCGCGTCCAGCGTCAAGTCGTGCCTCAAGCGTCGCTGCAATCGCGTCGACGATGGCGTGGTAGCCCGTACAGCGGCACAGATTTCCCGAAAGATACTCGCGCAAAGCTTCGCGGGTCATCGGCCGGGGGTCGGCGAGCAGCTCCGCTGCGGAAACCAGCATTCCCGGCGTGCAAAAGCCGCATTGCAGGGCGTTTCGCTCGACGAACGCCCGTTGCAGATCGGCGATCTCGGCGCTCCTGGACAGGCCCTCGATGGTCTCGACCGTGCGCCCGTGGCACTGCACGGCGAGCATCAGGCAGCCGCGCACGGCCTTGCCGTCCACGCGAACAGTGCAGGCGCCGCACACACCGTGCTCGCAGCCGACATGCGATCCGGTGAGGCCCAGGTCGATGCGCAGGAAGTCCACCAGGTTACGTCGCACCGGCACATAGGCTGAAACGCGCTGGTTATTGACCACGAGCGCAATCGAGCGGGCGGCGCTCATGGAGCCGGCTCGGTCATTTGACCAATCGCACGCCTACACAAAACGGCCGCGATCGCGCGCATGTAGTCCGCGCTTCCCTGGAGGTTGTCCATCGGCTCGATATCGGCCATCAGCGCCTCGGCGATGCGCGCGCGCGATGCCTCGGAGAGGTCCGCGCCCTCTGCGGCGGCGCGGGCATTGGCGGCCAGACGCGGATGGCTCTCGCTGCCGAAGACGACGAGACGGAGATCGGAGAGCGTGGTGTCCTCGACAATGCGGGCGACGCAGGCAATCCCGACAATCGCGAAGTCGCCGTGGCGCCGGGCGAGCTCGACGAAGCCGCAGCGCTGCTTTGGATCCGGCTTCGCGAACCGGCCCTCGACCAGGATTTCTTCCGGCGCGCGCGCGGTCTCGTAGAGGCCGAGGTAGTAGTCCTCGGCAGCCACGGTCCGCCGGCCGGCGCGGCTCTCGAGAACCAGCTCGGCGCCCAGTGCGACGGCGCAGGCCGGCAACTCGGCGGCCGGATCGCCCAGCGCCAGGCTGCCGCCGAAGGTACCGCGATTACGGACCGCCGGATGAGCGACGTGCGGCATGGCGCGCGCGATCAGCGGGAGACGACCGGCGATCAATGGATCGGCGGCCACCTCGGCGTGGCGGGCAAGCGCGCCGATGCGGACACCCCCAGCCTCGTCCTCTCCGATGCCAGCGAGATCATCCAGCGCATTGATGTCGACGAGCAGCGCGGGGCTCGAAAGCCGCAGGTTCAGCGACGCCATCAGGCTTTGGCCGCCGGCGAGTATCTGTGCCTCGTCGCCGTGTTCGTCGAAGGCGTCGAACAGATCGTCGAGCGAATTCGCCAATCGGTAGTCGAACACAGGCGCCTTCACCGGACCCTCACTTCGTCATCAGGCTTGGGAGGAGCAGGGTGATGTCGGGCACGGCGATCAACAGTCCAGCAACCGCCAGCGCCATCAAGATGAACGGCGCGACGGATCGGATGATCTGCCCCATCGAATTCCCCGGCGATGCTCCCTTGGCGACAAAGAGCAGCAGTCCGAAAGGCGGCGTCGCAAGGCTGATCTCGAGAATGAGCAGCATCAGCACGCCGAACCATACGGGATTGAAGCCGAGCGTCTGGACCAGCGGCACATAGAGCGGCACTGTGATCATCATCATGCTCACCTGATCCATGAAGCAGCCGAGGAACAGCAGGATGCCGAGCATGCCGAACAGAACCGCCAGCGGCGTGAGGTCGGCGCCGAGCACCACCGCCGACAATCCTTCCGTCGCGCCCGAGAACGACAGGATCTGTGAGAACGTGATCGAGCCGCAGATGATGAACAGCGTCATGGTCGAAAAGCGCAGCGTTTGGCGAATCGCTATGATCATGACGGCGACAGTAAGCTTGCGATAGCACGCCGCTGCGATGCACGACGCGACTGCGCCGAGCGCGGCCGACTCGGTCGGCGTCGCAATTCCGCCGACGATGCTTCCGACCACGACAATGAAGATGCTCATGAGCGGCAGCACGTAGACCAGGAACGGAACGAGCCGTTCGCGCCACGTCATCTGTGCCAGCTCGTAACCGGGCGCGATCGTCGGATCGAGGCTGCAGCGGATCACCACATAGGCGAAGAACAACGCCGCGAGAATGATCGCGGGCAGGATCGAGGCGACCAGCAGCTCGGCGATCGGGATGCGCGCGAGGCTGCCGAGCAGCACGGCAAGGGCCGACGGCGGGATCAGCATGGCGATGCCGCCGACCGCAACGATCGGCCCGATCGCGATCGATGGCTTGTAGCCGCGTTTGTACATCTCGGGCAGAAGCGTCGAGCCGAGCATCGCCGTGTTGGCGATCGTCGAGCCGGAGAGCGACGAAAAGATCGTGCCGCCCACGATCGCGACCAGCGAGAGCCGGCCGGGGATGCGCGCGATCATCTTGTCGATCGCGTCGATCGCGCGCGCGGCGACGCCCGAATGAAACATCACCTCGCCCATGAAGATGAACAGCGGGATCGGCAGCAGCGCGAAGGTCTGGAGCGAGTTGACTGCATTGCGCAGGAGCTGGGCGAGCCCGGGATCGCCGCCCAGAAAGATGAGAGCGCCGACGATATTGACCGCGAAGAACGCGAAGACGACCGGCAACCCCAGAAGCATGAAGCCGATCAGCAGGCCGATCAAAAGCGTGAGCGCGTAGTACCATTCCACGGCTTAAAGCCCGAGGGAACCATCCTGGACCGTATCTCCAGGATGGATGAGCCAGCGCCCGAAAATCAGCAGCATCAGCGCGAAGGTGACCGGCGGCACCGTGAATTGAAGCCATTCCGGAAAGATGAGCGCTTTGTAGACGAGGGTGCCCGAACGGTATGACGCGACCAGCACCTTGATCGAATAGAACAGCAGCACGACGCAGATCGCGGCTCCGACAAGGTTGACGCACCACGCAAGGCGCAGCGCGTCGTGCTCTTTGAGCTGGGCCACCAGAAGATCGACGGAGATATGGCCCCCGGTGCGGAGCACCCACGGCGCGGTCAGAAAGGTTATCGCGTAGAGGTGATATTCAGCCGCCTCGAGCGTCCAGTCGATTGCGAACAAATCGAACGTACGCGATGCCACGTCCGCACAGATAAGGACGGTCAGCGTACACATCAGGACGCCGGCGACGATAGCCAGAGCATTGATTGTGCGATCCAGCATCGTCGGGACTCTGCAGATCCATGCGCGGCGACAGAACCGGCGCCCGGCCGGCTACGAGCCGACCGGGCGCGACAAATCTACTTTACCAGAAGCGACCGCAGTTTCTTGACATTGTCCGGGCTCGCCTTGGTAAGCGCGGTCCAATAGACCTCCTCGGCCGCTTTCCTGAACGACGGGCCGAAATCGACGGTTTTAATCCCCGCCTTGGTCTGGGCGGCCTTTTGCTCGGCGTCGACATTGGCGCGCCACTTCGGCCATTCCGCCTCCAGCCAGAGCGCCATCTTGCTGAGGCAGGCGCGCTGATCGTCGGCCAGACCCTTCCACTTGTCGAGGTTGACGAGGATGTTGATCACCACGTCGTAGAAGCCCGGGTCGTAACGGAACTTGGTCAGCTTGTGCCAACCGAAGTCGGTGATGCCCCAAAGCGGCCAGCCATAGCCGTCGACCGCACCGCGCTCGAGCGCGGTATACACGTCGGGCGGCGGCATGTTGATGGTGCGGGCTCCGCGCGCCTGAAGGAAGTCGCGGTAATTCGCAGTGGCGCGGATGGTCAGCCCCTTGAAGCTGCCGTCCTTGCCGGCCGGCTTGCTGGAGTAGACGTGGAACTTCACGCCCTGGCCGTAGGTGGCGAGGTAGTAGGCGTTGACTTTCTGGTTGTGCAGCTTGTTGAGCATGGCCCAGGCGCCGCTCTTTCGCTGCTCCGGGGCCGAGAGGTTCGAGAGGATCTGCGTCTCGCCCTCGACCATCATGCCTTTGTAGTAGGCCGGCGGCCCGGCCATCATGTCGATCACGCCGGTCTTGAGCGCGTTGGGCTGCTCGAACGCCTTGATCGCCGACGGTCCGCGAACGACGATGTTGACCTTGCCCGCGCACTGCTCGTTCGTCGCCTTCACCCAACGGGCGAACGGGGCGCCGAAGATCGTCTTGGTCGGCAGAAACACCGCCGCTGTCAGCTTGACCTCGGCCGCTCGCGCCGCCGGCGAGCCAACCGCGAATGCGGCACAGGCTGCAAGGCCGATCGCCCCGAGTTTCGTTGATTTCATAGCTCCTCCTCCTCCGCCTTGAAGACCCATTGAAGGCCTGTTGTCGGCCCTGCGGGCTCGTTTCCATCGGACCTGATTGCGCCAGCACACCGGGCTGCTTTTCGCCGCCAATATGCGGGAGGCAATCGATGGTCCGGACGCGACTATAGCGACATCCTCTAAACCGAGCAACATTCGGTTTTGAGATTGTGATATCTCGGTGGCTGGTCCATCATCGCGCCACGGAAAAAGGCAGTGCTCGAGGTTCCATGGTCCAGGTGAAAAAGAAGGTGGTCCGCGATGCGATCGTGCACGCGGCTTTCGAGCTGTTCTCCGAACGTGGATACCGGCGCACCAAGCTGGCCGATATCGCCTCACGGGCCCAGGTCGGCGTCGGCAACGTCTATTCGTACTTTCCCTCCAAGCTGCACGTGCTCTACGAGGTCTACCGACCCTGGCTCGTCGCCCAGATCGCCGCGCTGGAGCGGAGATTGGACGACTGTGAAACGCCCCACGACAAGGTGCGGTGCATCCTCATGGGGATCTGGCACGACATCCCGACCCAGAATCTCGGCCTCGCGAACAGCCTCATGGAGGCGCTGGCGACCGCCGAGGCCGGTCAGGGCAAGGTGACCGACCTGCTGCCGTGGGTCGAACGGCGAACGACGGCGATGCTCAAGTCGGCCCTACCGGCGGAACGGCTCGCCATGCTCGAAGGCGACCGCCTTTCGAACCTGTGGTGGATGGCCTACGACGGCTTCGTCATTAACCGTCGGATCGGCGACGTCCGCGATGTCGCGGGAGTGGTGGACGTGGTCTGCGATCTCCTCCTCGGCACGGAGCCTGGCGCAGGTCCCGGCCGGACGGCCCGCTCAGGGCAGCAGTCCGGCAAACAACGCCGCCAGAGCCGGCGCCGTCTCGAGCCCTAGCCCCGGGGCTTCGCCGGCGACCGTGCAGCCGTCCTCAAGGCGCATGCAAGCGGCCATTGCGGCAAATACACTTGTTTCGTCGGACGCAACCTCGTGCCCGCCGAGGCACAAGCCAGCCGCCGCATGAAAGGCCAGGAGATGCCCCGCATGCGGCAGCAACCGGCACCGCGCCCATCCCGCCGTCTCGATCGTCTCGATGATCCGCAGATACTCGGGAATGCCGTAGCTGAGCGAGACATCGAACTGCAGAAGATCGCGGTCGGGCCGCAGGCCACCATGGCGGATGAGGTTGCGGGCATCCGCCTCCGAAAACAGGTTCTCCCCCGTGGCAATGGGAATGCGACATGTTTTGGCGAGTTCGGCGAGCGCGGCATAGTCGAGCGGATCGACCGGCTCCTCGAACCAAGCAAGCTCGTAGTCTGCGAGCATCTCGGCATATGCAAACGCCCGGTCGCGGTCCAAGGCGCCATTGCCATCCGCGGCCAGCGCCGAACCATCGCCGACGACCCCCAGCGCCCGCTCGATTCGGCGCCGGTCGGCGTCCACCGGCGCTCCGCCGATCTTGATCTTGAACCTGCGATAGCCGCGCGCCCGGGCCGCCGCGAGCTCGGTCGCCAGTCGCTCGATATCGTCGGCCTCCCGATAGTGGCCCCCGCTGGCATAGACCGGCACCCGAAGCTGAACGCGGCCGTCGTTGAAGCGATCCGCCAACATCCGCCAAAGCGGCACGCCGGAGGTCTTGGCGGCAAGATCCCAAAGCGCGGCGTCGAGAAGACCGACCGCGCCGGCACGATCTCCGTGGCCGCCCGGCTTCTCGCCCAGCATCATTACCTCCCAGGCGCGCAGGGGATCGATGCTCTCTTCGTACTGGGCGGCATACGCGTCAGGCGAGGCCGCCATGAGTCGCGGGATGAAGCGCTCGCGCATGAGCCCGCCATGCCCATAACGGCCGGCCGAATCGAAGCCGAGACCAAATAATGGTCGGCCGTCGCGCTCGACGTCGGTCACGATCACGACGGCGCTCGCGGTCATTTCGGCGAAGCCGATCGCCGCATTGCGCGCGACCGTGCCCAGCGACGCGGTGCGCTCGCGGATATCGACGATCTTCATTGGCACGGCCGGCCCGATCGCGCGCTACACGTCGAAGATCTTGACCCCCAGCGGGTTCGACATGCCGTTGTTGGTGGGCGAGGTATCGGCCGGACAGGCAGAGACGGCCACGAGCAGGTCCATCTCGGCGCGAAAATCAATGTAGTCGTCCGCGGTCGCCTCGGTCGGGCGCATCGTGAAGCTGCCATCGGGATGCAAATCGACGTTCATGAAGACATTGAAGACGTCGAACACGTCGTCGCCGGAGAGCCCATATGGTTCGAGCGCCTCAGTCAGGTTTTCCTGGCACGAGCGGTGGTCCGCCAGGCTGTCTCTCAGCTCGTATAGCCTCGTCGAACACCGCCCGCCCATATTTCCCCAGTGATTCTTCACGGTATCGGCCACGACGGTCATCATGAGGTTCTCGCGCGGCGGCTTGGAGTAGAAGTGGGCGAAGCTCTTGGCGGTTCCGGTCCCGAGGATACCGTTGATCGCCCAGCTCTGGCCGACATGGAACATCTCGCGGTAGTCGTGGGCGTTGTAGAAGACGCAGTCGCCGACCTGCCCGCCCGTGATCTGGTGGATGCGAAAGACCTGACCTCTGCTCACTTCGAATGCGCGGCCTTCGCGCGCCGGAATGACGAACTCGCTGACGGTCTGTCCATACATGGCCGCTTCCCTTTCGCTCTATGACGCCCTCAACGCTACTTGGCCTGCGTCCAGTCGTGATCGCTGATATCAAAGACCACGCCGTTGGGGTCCTTGTACTTCGTCTCGGCGTCGACGCCTGGATAGCCGTCGGGTAGCTGCATAAAGAAGGCTCCACCATTGGCCTCGATGCGGCGCGCGGTCTTGCCGCAGTCTTCCACAACGAAGCCAAAGTGGTGCAGCCCCGCCCAATCCGGCCCGTTGATCTGGCCACCCTCGCCGTTCGGAAAATTGAGCAGGGTCAGATTCATGATCCCGTCGGACAGCATGACGGCGTTGCCGACCGGGCTCTCGGCTTCGGCGACGCGCTCGAGCTCGAAGGTATCCTCGTAGAAGCGCGCCGCTTTTTGGAGGTCGGGCACCTGCATCGCGATATGCCTGAGCTTGGCCATCAGATCCTCATAACCGAATGTTATTCCATTTTGCCCGAAAATGCGGTATGGGCAATAGAGAACAGTCTACCCTAAGCACCCGAATGGTGCCGCATGGCTCGTGTCGGCACTTTAGATGGGACGAAGCGGAGCGACGGGACGTTGGAGACCGAGAGCACGAACACCAAGCCTGCGCCGGACGCTGACACCGCCGGTCAGTCGTGGCCGGTCGCGGAGACCGTGTCTCCGGTGGTGCGCAACGACTGGATCAATGCGGAATACAAGCATCTGGTGCTCGAAGCCCCGCATGGGGCCGCGCGCGCCCAGGCGGGCCAGTTCTACCATCTCCTATGTCCCACGATCGGCGAGCGCGTGCCGTTCCTGCGACGACCGATGAGCATTTACCGCATCGATCGCGGCGGCGGGCGCCTCGAATTCCTCTACAAGATCGTCGGCAAGGGCACGTCGACCTTGGCCGAGCTCAATGCCGGCGAAACGCTCAACATCCTCGGCCCGCTCGGCAAGGGGTTCAGCTTTCCAGAAGGCTGCCGTCACGTCGTTCAGGTCGCGCGCGGCGTCGGCCTCGCAACGCTCGCACCGGTCGCCGAAGCAGCCAATACGCATGGCATACGCACCACCGCGATCTTGAGCGCACGCTCGCCCGATCTCGTCATGTCGGTCGACTATCTGCGCTCGGTCGGCGCGAATGTCGTCACCGTCACCGACAGCGACGGCACGAGCGCCGTTGAAGCGGTCGAAAGGCAGATACGCGATCTCGTCGAACAGGAGGGCGGCGACTTCTTTGTCACCTGCGGCTCGAACCGCCTGCTGCTTCTGCTCCAGAAGCTCGCTCGCGAATACGGCCTGCCCGGCGAGGTCGCGCTCGAGCAACGCATGGGCTGCGGCATCGGCATGTGCTTTGCCTGCGTCCGCAGCTTTCGCGCCGAGGACGGCGGCGTGACCTACCGCCGTGTCTGCTGGGAAGGCCCGGTATTCGATATCGAGGAGGCACTGTCATGGTAGACATGACCGTCGACATCGGCGGCCTGACGCTCAAGAACCCGGTCATGCCGGGCTCGGGCACGATGGCCGAAGGCCTCGGCCAGGTGATGGATCTGAGCCGGCTCGGCGCGATCGTTACCAAGACCATCACGCCCGACATACGTGAAGGCTGCCCGCCGCCGCGCGTCGTCGAATACAAGGACGCGACGTTGATGGCGATCGGCATCCCGTGCAAGGGGCCGGACTACTACGTCGAGACCATCGTTCCGTTCTATCGCCCGTACGACGCACCCCTGGTGTGCAGCGTCTCGGCGCCGACAGTCGACGGCTTCGGCAAGCTGACGGCGCATCTGAGCGTCGAAGGCGTCGCTGCGATCGAGGCCAACGTCTCGTGCCCGAACCTGGAAAAAGACGGCAAGGCGTTCTCGATGGACGCCGACGCGACCGAGAAGGCCATCAGGCGGATGAAGGAGGCGACCGACCGGCCGGTGTGGGCCAAGCTCACGCCGAACGTCACCGACATCGCCGCGGTCGCGCAGGCCGCCCAGGCCGGCGGGGCGGACGCCCTCACCGTCGCCAACGGCCTGCTCGGCATGGCGGTCGATGTCGAGAACTTCCGCCCCGCCCTCGGCAACGTCACCGGCGGCATGACGGGCCCGGCGTTGAAACCGATCATCCTGCGCATGGCGCATCAGGTCGCGCGCGCGGTCGACATCCCGATCATCGGCTGCGGCGGCATTGTCTCGGCCGAGGACGCGATCGAATACATGATGGTCGGCTGCAGTGCCGTGCAGGTCGGTACGATCAACTTCGTCCACCCGACCGCCATGCTCGACATCGTCGATGGCATCGAAGCCTTCTGCCGGCGCAAGGGCATCGAGCGCGTGCGCGACCTAACCGGCGCGATGCGCGAGCGCCACGGGCCCACCGAGGAGCAGGTCGCCTGACCATGCTTGCGCGCCGATGACCGACAAAGTTACCCCGGACACGGGCCTGCGCGTCGCGATCGACGTCGGCGGCACCTTCACCGACGCGGTCCTTACCGACGCCGCCGGCCACGGCCTGACCGCGGCGAAGGTGCCGACCACGCCGAACGACCGCGCCATCGGCGTGATGAACGGCATCCACGCCGTCGCCAAAGCGGCCGGCGCCAACGAGGGCGCCATCGTCGAAGTCGTCCACGGCTCGACCACCGGCACAAACGCGCTGATCGAGCGCACCGGCGCAACGGTCGGATTTCTCACCACCGCCGGCTTCCGCGACGTGCTCGAAATCGGCCGCGTGCAAAGGCCGACCGAGGGGCTCTACGACTTCACCGTCGACCGCCCGCCGCCGCTCGTACCGCGTTACCTATGTCTCGAAGCGATCGAGCGCGTCGGCGCCAACGGCGAGATCGTGACGCCGCTCGACGAAGCGTCAGTGCGTGCTGCCGCCGAGGTCTTTGCCAGGGAAGACGTCGAGGCGGTCGCGATCTGCTTCCTCTTCGCGCACCGCAATGCAGACCACGAGGACCGCGCCGCTGCACTCATCGCCGAACGGCTGCCCGATATCCCGATCAGCCTGTCGAGCCAGATCAGCCCCGAATACCGCGAATACGAGCGCGCATCGACCACGGTGATGAACGCCTATCTCTCGCCCGTGATGCGCGCCTACCTCGCGAACCTGGAGAGCCGGATCGCCGAGGAATTCGGCGGCACCCGGCTTTCCGTCATCCAGGCCAACGGCGGCTCGACCTCGGTCGAGCACGCGAAGGCGAAAGCCGTGACGACCGTGAACTCCGGCCCGGCCGGCGGCGTCGTCGCGGCGGCGTTCTACGGCCGCAGGCATGGCCGCACGCGTCTCGTCTCGGTCGACATGGGCGGCACCTCCTTCGACATCGGCCTGATCGAGGACGGCCAGTCGCGTGTCACGACCGAAGGCGACTTCCAGGGCCTGCCGGTCAAGATTCCGATCATCGACCTCCACATCATCGGCGCGGGCGGCGGCTCGATCGCCTGGATCGATCCCGGCGGCGCGCTCAATGTCGGGCCGCGCTCGGCCGGCGCCGAGCCGGGCCCGGCCGCCTACGGCCGCGGCGGCACCGAGCCGACCGTGACCGACGCCAACCTTGTGCTCGGCCGGCTCAACCCCGGCAACTTCAACGCCGGCCAGATGGCGCTCGATCTGGAGGCTGCACGGAAGGCGGTTGGCACGCTCGCCGAGCAGATGAAGACGAGCCCCGAGGAAGCCGCGCTCGGCATCCTCAAGGTCGTCAATGCCAATATGACCAAAGGCATCGCGACAGTGACGATCCAGCGCGGCATCGACGTGCGCGACTTCTCACTCGTCTCGTTCGGCGGCGCGGGCGGCGTTCACGCCGTCGACCTCGCGCGCGACCTTGCGATGGCCGAGGCGGTCATCCCGCCGCTGCCCGGCACGTTCTCTGCGATCGGGCTGCTCGCGACCGAGATGCGCCACGACTACGTCACCGCACTCGGCGGCCTCGTCGCGGGCGATGCCGATCCCGACGACCTTGAAGCCAAATTCCAGGCGATGGAAGCCGAAGGCCGCGCCGAGCTGGCCGCCCAAAGCTTCGACGAAAGCGATATGCGCCTCACCCGCATGGCCGACCTCAAGGTCGTCGGCCAGACCTACGAGCTGCTGCTGCCGCTGCCCAACCAGGGCCCCGTCACGCGCTGCGGCATCGAGGCGCTGCTCGCCGCCTTCGGCAGCCTCTACCGCGAGCGCTATGCCTTTTTCTTCGAGGGCGAGCCGATCGAGATCGTCAATCTGCGTCTCAGCGCCGAAGGCCTCAACGCGCCGGTCGCTTTCCCCGAGACCGCCGACGACGGTTCCGATCCCGCGCCGGCGCGCAGCGGCGGGCGCCCGGTCTATTTCGAAGGTGGCGGCTGGACCGACACCGACGTCTATTCGCGCGACAAACTGACCTGCGGCATGGTCGTCGCTGGACCGGCGGTGATCGAGGAGGAAACCTCAGCCGTGCTGATCCCGCCCGACGCCGAAGCGACGGTCGCAGCCGACGGCGGGCTCATGATCGTGCCCGGCAACGCCTGATGGAGACGGCGATGAACGACCTCGTGACGATGCAGGTGATCCGCTACGCTTCCGAGCAGATCGCCGACGAGATGGGCTACACGCTCGTGCGCACCGGGCGCTCGACCATCATCACCGAGATCAAGGACATCTCCTGCGTCATCACCGATCGAAACGGCCAGACGGTCGCGCAGGCGCACCACACCCCGAGCCTGCTCGCCGGCTTCGAGATCACCATGAAGGAGCTGGTGAAAGAATACCGGCCCGAAGACCTCGCGCCGGGCGACGTCATCATCATGAACGACCCCTACAAGGGCGGTCAGCACATCATGGATCTCTATGCGATCGCGCCGGCCTTCCACGAGGGCGAGCTGATCGGCTTCGTCGGCAACATAACGCACCATTCCGACCTCGGCGGCGTCGCCGCGGGCGGCGTCGCGGGCGGCATCCGCGAGATCTACCTCGAAGGCCTGCGGCTGCCGATGGTCAAGCTCATGAAGGCCGGCGTCGAGGACAAGGAGATCGTCGGCATCATTGCCAACCAGATCCGTCTGCCCGAGAAAACGCTCGGCGACATCCGCGCCCAGGTGAGCTCGCTCATGGTCGGAACCGAGCGGCTCGACCGTTTGTTCACGCGCTACGGCGCGACCGTCATCGAGACCGCGTGGCGCGATCTCCTCGACTACTCCGAGCGGCGTATGCGCCAGGGCTTGAAGGACCTGCCCGACGGCACCTATGAGGCCGAGGACTTCATCGACGACGACGGCATCAACGACACGCCGATCCGCGTCGAGGTCAAGGTGACGATCGACGGCGACCGCGCGATCGTCGACGTCACCGGCTGCGATCCGCAGGCCGAGGGCAACACCAACTCGACGATCGCCAACACCCACGCCGCGATCTACTACGTGATGATCGCCGTGGTCGATCCGCACGCGCCGCCCAATTCCGGCTGCTACCGCCCGATCGAGGTGGTGACGAAGAAGGGCACGGTCGCCGATCCGCTGCCGCCGGGCGCTGTCGCCGCGCGCACCAACGCATCGCAGAAGATCGCCGAGGCGCTGTTCCATGCCTTGTCCTCTCCGGTGCCCGAGCGGGTCACGGCAGGCTCCCACGGACAGATCACGACCTGCGGCTTCGGCGGCAAGGATCCGGCAACCGGCCAGCCCTTCATCTGCACGGATATCCAGGGCGGGGGCAACGGCGCGCGGCCGCATCAGGATGGCGCCGACGGCCAGGACAGCCATCTGCCGCGGTTCATGAACACTCCGGTGGAGGCAGTTGAATCGCGCTATCCCATGCGCATCGAGCGGTACGAGTTCGTTCCGGATTCCGGTGGTGCCGGAAAATACCGGGGCAGTCTCGCGTTGCGGCGGGACGTTCGGCTACTTGCCGGTCCTGTCAGCTTCGCGCGCTACGGCGACCGTCACAAGTTCCAGCCGCAGGGCCTATTTGGCGGCCTGCCGGGCGCGAGCGGCGCGTTTTTCCTCAATCCGGATTCACCGGGCGAGACGCGGCTCAAGTCAAAGGGTCTCGACACGCTCGTGGCGGGCGATCTCGTCAGCCTGCGCTTACCCGGCGCCGGCGGCTACGGCGACCCGCGCGAGCGTTCTTTCGATGCGATCGACCGTGACCTGCGCGACGGCAAGGTGACCCTGGAGCGCGCCGAGCTCGACTATCGGGTGGTCGTCGATCCCGCCACGCGAACGGTGGACCGCAAGTCCACCGAAGCAGCGCGGCGGTCGGGCAAATAATGCGTCCCGAGGCTTTGTCGCGGGAACACCGGTACGAGCAAGGATGTGCCGAATGTGACAGCTTTTCACGCCGCGGCCGCCGCGACATTCCCTTAATCGGTCGCCTCGGCTCTGGAGGCGCACAATGTGCGGCGATGTGATGGCCCGAGCCGCGCTCCATGAAGCTGCCAACGCGGTGCTGATGCGGGGGCCTTTGCTGGTCGGCGCTTAGGGCGTGGGGGATGCGGGGCGGCGAAGCGGCGTGACCTGAAGACGGCGAAGGCGGCGGTGGCGCGGAAGCTGGCCGTCAATCTTCACCGCGTGTGGTTGGACGGTACGGCGTTCCGCTGGGGCGCCGAGGACGCGGCCGCTGCTAATGCTCGGTGTTCACGAGGTCGTCGTCCCGGCGACACAGCTGTCCCTTCGTGGGGACGCGCGGGTCAGGCGAAGCCCGAATATCCGTGTCAAGACTGCTTCCGGTTTGAGGCAGCACAGCCACCGGCTCAATGCCCCGCGGAATGCCGCGAGCCGTACCGGGGGTTTGAATTCCGACCGGAGATTTCGTGAATTCAGAGACTTGTTGGCGGAGGGAGTGGGATTCGAACCCACGATACGGTTTCCCGCATACACGCTTT
>CAZBRE010000024.1:36296-38920 GCA_964494065.1 uncultured Alphaproteobacteria bacterium | reverse complement strand
CCTGCGTGGTCAGGGGCGGTACGCGCCTGTGGCACGGGGTCGGCCGGGCGACGCTCCACATGCGCGACCTTGATGCGGACTTCATCGCCGCCTATCTCGATGCCGCTGGGCCGGACGTGCTCTCTTCGGTCGGCGTCTATCAGCTCGAGGCGCTGGGCGCGCATCTCTTCACGAGGATCGAGGGCGACTATTTCACCATCCTCGGCCTGCCGCTCCTGCCGCTTCTCGCTTTCCTGCGCGAGCACGGGGTCAGCCCATGATCGCGCTCTCCGGCCACGCGCGGTTGGCGGGGGTGATGGGCTGGCCGGTCGCCCACTCGCTTTCGCCCCGCCTGCATGGCTACTGGCTCGACCACTACAAGGTCGACGGCGCCTACGTGCCGATGCCGGTCAAGCCGGAGGATTTCGAGCAGGCGTTGGCCGCGCTGCCCAAGCTCGGCTTCGCCGGCGTCAACCTGACCCTGCCGCACAAGGAGGCCGCCCTGGCGCTCGTCGACAGCGCCGATGATCTGACAAAACGGCTGGGTGCCGCCAACACGCTCATCTTCCATCCCGACGGCAGCATCGAGGCGCACAACACCGACGGCTACGGCTTCATCGAAAACATCCGCGACCACGAACCGGGGCTGCATCTTAACGAGGCGCCCGCCGTGGTGGTTGGCGCCGGCGGCTCGGCCCGCGCGGTCGTCGCGGCCCTCACCGATGCCGGCGCGCCGGAGATCCGCCTGGTCAACCGTACGAAGGAGCGCGCCGAGGCGCTCAAGGCCGATCTGGGTGGGCCCATCACAATCGTCGACTGGGCGAAGCGCACCGACGCTCTGGCCGGCGCCGGCCTCCTGGTGAACACGACGACGCAAGGCATGCGCGGCCAGCCGGCGCTCGAGCTCGCCCTCGACGCGCTGCCGAAAGAGGCGCGCGTCACCGATCTCATCTATGTGCCGCTCGAAACCCCGCTGCTGGTCGAGGCAAAGGCGCGCGGCCACCGCACCATCGACGGCCTCGGCATGCTGCTCCATCAGGCCAGGCCCGGCTTCACCGCTTGGTTCGGGATCGAACCGCCCATCGATGCATCGCTCCGCCGCCACGTGCTTGCGGGGCTGCGCTGATGATCATCATCGGGCTCACGGGATCGATCGGCATGGGAAAGACGACCGCCGGCGCCATGCTGCGGCGCCTCGGCGTGCCGGTCTATGACGCCGACGCCGCAGTCCACCAGATTTTCGCGCGTGGTGGCGGGGCGGTCGAGCCGGTCGGCGAGGCCTTTCCCGGCACGCTCAAGGACGGCGCCGTCGATCGCGACGCGCTCAGCAAGGCCGTGCTCGGCGATCCTGAAAAGCTCAAGCGGCTCGAGGCGATCGTCCACCCCCAGGTGCACAAGGTGCAGCGGGATTTCCTCCGCCGCGCCGCCCGCCGCCGGGCCGACATCGTTGCGCTCGACATTCCGCTGCTGTTCGAGACCGGCGGCGAGGACCGCTGCGACGTGACGATCCTCGTCTCCGCGCCGCGCGACGTTCAGGCGCGCCGCGTACTCGCACGGCCCGGCATGAGCGAGGAAAAGTTCGCCTCGATCCTGTCGCACCAGATGTCGGATTACGAAAAACGCAAGCGCGCCGACGTCATTGTCCTGACGGGTCTGGACAAGGGACGCACCATGGGCCAGCTTGCGTCCATCGTCAGAACCCTGCGCGGTCGAGAGGGCTCGCATTGGCCGCCCCGGCCGCGGATCCGCCGCCGCTAACACCCGTCGAAGATTTCAATGGCAGCCAAACGCGAGATCGTCCTCGATACCGAAACCACCGGGCTCGATCCGAATTCAGGCCACCGCGTCGTCGAGATCGGCTGCGTGGAGCTGGTCAACCACATGCCGTCGGGCAAGACCTTCCACCGCTATATCAACCCCGAGCGCGACATGCCCGAGCAGGCTTTCGCGGTTCACGGGCTCTCGATTTCGTTCCTGGAAGAACACCCGGTCTTCGCCGAGCATGCCGAGGAGCTGGTCGACTTTCTGGGCGATGCGCCGCTGGTGATCCACAATGCCGCCTTCGACATGGGGTTCCTCAACGCCGAGCTGGCGCGCCTCGACATGGCGGCGCTCGAAACCACACGGGCGATCGACACCATGCTGATCGCGCGCCAGAAATTCCCCGGCGCCCAGGCGAGCCTCGATGCGCTCTGCCGCCGTTTCGAGATCGACAATTCCGCCCGCACCAAGCACGGCGCGCTGCTCGATGCCGAGCTTCTGGCCGAGGTCTATCTCGAGCTGATCGGGGCCCGCGAGCCGAGCCTCGCATTGTCCGTAGAGGACACCGCACCCGCATATGAGCGGCCGGCCAACCGCACGGCCCGCCCGCCGCGCCCGCACGCGCCCAGCGAGGCGGAACGCGCGGCGCATGACGCGTTTCTCGAAAAGATCAGCGAGCCGATCTGGCGGCGCTAACCGCCGGCTCATCCAAATATCGAAGCGTCAGCCTTCTTGCGGCGGCGGCATCTCGCCGGCGACGGCGCCCATCTGCTGCTCGTAAAGGCTGACGAAATCGATCGGCTGGATCAGCAGCGGCGGGAACCCGCCTTCGCGGATCGCATCGGCGATGATGTTGCGGGTGAAGGGGAAGAGCAGCCGCGGCG
>CAZBRE010000024.1:25751-36196 GCA_964494065.1 uncultured Alphaproteobacteria bacterium | reverse complement strand
TCGCGGATCGCATCGGCGATGATGTTGCGGGTGAAGGGGAAGAGCAGCCGCGGCGCTTCGATGGCGACGATCGGATCGATCGCCTCCTCGGGGATGTCGTCGCTGAGCGAGAAGAGACCCGCATAGTCGCATTCGACGATGAAGATGTTCTTGCCGCCCTCCTCGGCGGTGACCCGCATATAGAGCGTCACTTCATAGTCGTTGTCGCCGACCTTCTGTGGCTTGACATTGATCTCGACATTGATGTCGGGCTGGCCGCTCATCATCTGGAGCGATTCCGGCGCATTCGGGCTCTCGAAGGAGAGGTCGCGCAGATACTGGCCCTGGACGATGACCGGCGCCTCGATCTCTTCGAGCACCTGGGCGTCGTCGGGCAGTCCTTCGGCGCTGCGCGGTCCACCATTGCCGTTGGCCCCCGCCTGGGGCGTGCCGCCATTGCCTGATTTCTTGTCTGCCATCTTCGGAGCTCTCCTCGTCTCGGCGGCTCGCCGCCAAGGGCTGAATACTGCGCTGAAACCCGCCGCCTGCGCCGGGCCGTGGCTATCACGTCTGCGAGGCGGGAACAAGTTCGGCCGGCGGGGCCGCGCCCGTCGGATCGAAGCGTACCACGGCGCAGTTCCCGACCGTGAGGCCGGTCAACGCCTTGATGAATCCCCAATGGGTGACGACGGCAACCTCGTGCCAGCGGGCCTCGCGCGCCATCCGCTCCCGGAAGCTGTGCCCACGCGCGTGCAGCGCGTGATCGCTCTCCTCATGCTCGCTCCACCAGATGTCGTCCAGGTGATCGAATGCATGGTCGGGCCAGCGCGCCGCCAGCTCGTCGCGGCGCGAACCGACATCGCAGGAAAAGGCCGCCCGCTCGCGCACCAGCGGCTCGACGGTCACCGGCACGTCGTGGCTCTCGCGCAGCAGCGCCGCGGTTTCGAGCGCCCGCGTATAGGGGCTGACCAGAAATCGCGTCACGCCCAACGCTGCCAAGGCCGGACCCAGCGCGCGCGCCTGGGCGCGGCCGGTCTCGGTCAGTTTCGGGTCCTCGATGCCCGGATCCTGGCGGGTCGCGCCGTAGACGACGTTGAATTCCGACTGTCCGTGGCGGATCAGGATCATTCGCGCTTGTCCTCTGGCTTCTTTTTGGCGTCTGCCGGCTTTTCCAGGCGGCCCTGTTTCTCGTCGGAGCGCTTGGGGCGATTGGTGAGATCCTCGAACTCGCCGTCGATCACGCCCTCATCGGGGTGCATTTCGCCCTCGCGGCCGTTCACGCTCCAGCGGATCACGCCCCGTGCCGCGAGCGCCCGCCAGATCGCCAATCCGAGTCCCCGCCGCACGAACGGGATCAGCAGCAAAAGCCCGATGGCGTCGGTGATAAAGCCCGGAAACAGCAGCAATCCGCCGGCAAACAGCAGGAAAACGCCGTCGACGGCCTCGCCGACCGGCAGCCGGTTCTCGTCCAGGCTCGCCTGGGCTCGCGTCAAGGCTGCATAACCCTGCATGCGTACCAGCGTAATGCCGATCGCCGCGGTGACGATCACCAGCCCCACCGTATAGATGGCGCCGATATGCTTTCCGACCTCAATCAGGAGCATCAGCTCGAGGATCGGTACACCGACAATAATGAGCAGCAGGATCAGCGGCACGCTTGCGATTCCATCACCGGAAACCTATCTAGCTGGTAGGCAGGTCCGATTCGGGCAAGTGTCAGGTCTCAACTGGCCGGGCCGAGTGGATGCTTGCGCCCGGGACCAGCCAGCGGGTAACCTCGAATTCGCTCGTGTCTAGCCGAAGCAACCGGCGGCGTCCAGCCGCAGAGCCAGAACGGCGGGCAGGACACGCAGCGCCGACTGGCGGTAAGAGCCGATGGGCAACTACCTAGACATCCTCATCCTGGCCATGCTGGCCGCCTTCATCATATTCCGTCTGCGTAGCGTGCTGGGCCGGCGCACCGGCAACGAGCGTCCGCCGAGCGACGCGTTCTCGCGCGGTCTGGAGACCGACAAGACGCCCGCCGACAAGAAATCGCGAGACCGCGACAACGTCGTCCCACTACCTGAGCGCGATGACGCCACAAAGGAAAAGCCCGTCAAGGAACCCACGACCCCGCTGGAAAAAGGCATCGCCGCGATCCAGGCCGCCGATTCGTCCTTCGACGAAGCCGGCTTCCTCGACGGCGCCAAGGGTGCCTTCGAGATGATCGTCACCAGCTTCGCGATGGGCGACCTCGGCAAGGTCAAGGCCTTCCTCGCCAAGGACGTCTACGACAACTTCGCCGACGCCGTGGAGGAACGCCTGAAGGCGAAGGAGACCCTCGAGACCACGGTCGTCGGCTTCAAGTCCGCCACGCTGATGGAAGCGCAGCTTGCGGATCGCACGGCGCAGGTGACGGTCAAATTCGTCAGCGAGCAGATCAACGCGACTCGCGACCGCAACGGCGCCGTGGTCGACGGCGACCCCGAAAAGCCGGTCGACGTCACCGACATATGGACCTTCGCCCGCGATACACGCTCGCGCGATCCGAACTGGGCGCTCGTTGAGACCAGCAGCCCAAACTGAGCCGGCCCGCCGCTGGATCGCATGGCCGCTCGTTGGCGCGGCCATCGCCGTGATCCTTGCGAGCTGCGCCGAAACCTCCCAGCAGACCGGGCCGGGCGCCGCCTCGGGCGGACGCACGACCGCGCGGAAGGCGCCCGATGACCGGCGCAAACTCGCCGTCAAACAGATCGACTACAAGGAGCTGCCCGGCTGGTTCGAAGACCGCCACGAGCGCGCGCTCGTAGCGTTCCGGCAGAGCTGCGCCAAGCTCGGCTTTGCCTGGCGCCGGCCGTGCCAGGCCCTGGCCGCGGTGCCGCGCGGCGACAGGACCGAAGCCCGCCAGTTCTTCGAGCGGTATTTCAATCCGCATCTGGTCAGCAATTTCGACGGAAATGGCTTTCTGACCGGCTACTACGAGCCGATCCTCGACGGTGCGCGGGAGCGCGGCGGCAAGTATCAGACCCCGATCCACCTGCCGCCCCCCGACCTGAAGCCCGACAAGCCCTACTTCACGCGCGCCCAGCTCACCTCGGCGCCGTTGCGGGACAGCTTACGCCCGCTCGTCTGGCTCGCCGATCCGGTGGAGGCCTACACGTTGCACGTTCAGGGCTCGGGATACATTCGCCTCGCCGGCGGCGGGATGATGCGCGTTGGCGTGGGCGGAACCAATAATCACAAATATGTCTCGATCGGCCAGATCATGCTGCGCGAGGGTATTCTGACGCGCAAACAGGCGACCATGCAGGGGATCCAGGCCTGGCTGCGCGCGCATCCAAAGCGCGCCAGGGAGCTCATGAACCGCAATCCGCGCTACATCTTCTTCCGCCAGGTCCGTGGCGACGGGCCGATCGGCAGCCATGGGGTGGCGCTGACCGCGCGGCGCAGCCTGGCGATCGATGTGCGCTATATTCCCTTCGGCTCGCCCGTCTGGCTGGTCGGAACCTGGCCGGGCGGCAAGCGGCGACTGCGTCGTTTGGTGATCGCCCAGGATACCGGCTCGGCCATCGTCGGACCGGTGCGCGGCGATCTTTACATGGGCTCCGGACCCAAGGCGCTGGAGATCGCCGGGCGTATGCGCCAGCGTGTTCGCTTCTATGTGCTGGTGCCGCGCGGGGGCGAGATCTCCGAGCGTCCCGGCCGGACCGATCCGACCGTGGCATCCGCTCCCACCGATCGGCGTTAGGTCGCCCTGCTTTTTGCTATCGGGTATTTTGCCATCGAGCGATGCCGCGATCGGCCGCCCGAACCGGCGCGGCCCTTGCTTTCGCATTCGATCGCGAGCATTCTGAAATCGAACCGGCGGAGCGCCGGATCACGCAGATTCGCTAGGATTCAGGGCAAAAAGACGCATGCCGAAGCAGGAGCAAACGGTCGGCCTGTTCGTAACCTGCCTCGTCGATCTGTTCCGGCCGAACATCGCCTTCGCCGTCGTCAAGCTGCTGGAAACCACCGGCTGGACCGCCGTGGTGCCGCGCGCACAGACCTGTTGCGGCCAGCCCGCCTACAACTCCGGTGACCGCCGCGACGCCCGCCGCATTGCCCGGCGCGTGATCAAGACGTTTCAGGATTTCGACTACGTCGTGGCGCCATCGGGCTCATGCGCGGCGATGATCAAGCTGCACTATCCTGAGCTGCTGAAGGACGACCGGCGCTGGGCCGAACGCGCCGAAGACCTGGCCGCGCGCACCTATGAGTACGTCACCTTCCTCGACGAGGTGGTCGGCGTGCGCCAGCTGGCGACGCGCTATGACGGCGTCTGCACCTATCACGACAGCTGCTCGAGCCTGCGCGAGCTCCACATCAAGGAGACGCCGCGCGCGCTTCTGGGCCGCATGGGCGGGGTGAAGCTGACGGAGCTTCAGGACGCCGAGACCTGCTGCGGCTTCGGCGGCACCTTCTGTGTCAAATACCCTGAGATCTCCAACCAGATGGTGGGCGACAAGGTCGCCGATATCGCCGCGACCGGCGCCGACACGCTGATCGCCGCCGATCTCGGCTGCCTGCTCAACATCGCCGGCAAGCTGCGCCGCGAAGGCAAGATGCTCAAGGTCTTCCACATCGCCGAGGTGCTCGCCGGCATGGCCAAGGGCCACGGCATCGGCGGCGAGCCTGAAGCGAAGGGCGCGCCCAAGGAGCTGCCCAAGCTCGCCCGGATCGGCAACGTCAAGCGCTGAGATGAAATCGACCGCCGAGCACTTCAAGGAGAATGCCCGCGACGCCTTGGTCGACGAGGGGCTGCAGGCCGCGCTCGCCAATGCGCAGTCGGGCTTCGTCGGGCGCCGCGCCGCCGTAGTCGAGAAGCTGCCCGAGTTCGATACGCTGCGCGACGAGGCGCGTGCGATCAAGGATCACACGATCGCGAACCTCGATTTCTATCTCGAGCGCTTCGAGACCAAGGTGGCCGAGAATGGCGGCGCGGTCCATTGGTGCCGCACGGCCGAAGACGCGCGCGCGGCCGTTCTCAACATATGCCGCCTCGTCGGGGCGAAGACCGTCACCAAGGGCAAGACGATGATCGGCGAGGAGATCGCCATCAACGAGTTCCTCGAAGAGAACGGCATGACCCCGGTCGAAACCGATCTCGGCGAGTACATCATCCAGCTTCGCCACGAGGCGCCGAGCCATATCATCGCGCCGGCGATCCATGTCTCGAAGGACCAGGTCGAAGCCGCTTTCCGCGACCATCACAAGACCCTCGAAGAGGGCCGCGATCTGACCGAGCCCTCGGCGCTGCTGGCCGAGGCGCGGGCGATGCTGCGCGAAAGCTTCCTCTCCGCCGATGTCGGCATCACCGGCGCCAACTTCCTGATCGCCGAGACCGGCTCGGCCGTCATCGTCACCAACGAAGGCAACGGCGATCTCACCCAGACCCTGCCGCGCGTCCACATCGTGCTGGCGAGCCTGGAGAAGGTGGTGCCGACGCTGGAGGATGCGAGCACGATCCTCCGCGTGCTGGCGCGCTCGGCGACCGGCCAGGAGATGTCGGTCTACACGACCTTCGCCACCGGCGCGCGCCGCGAGGGCGATCTCGATGGGCCGGAGCAGACCCACATCGTCCTCCTCGACAATGGCCGCACGAAGCTGCTCGGCACCGAGTTCGAAGAAGTGCTGCGCTGCATCCGTTGCGGTGCCTGCCAGAACCACTGCCCGGTCTACGGCGCCATTGGCGGCCATGCCTACGGTTGGGTCTATGCGGGCCCGATCGGCAAGGTGCTGACCCCGGCGCTTATCGGCCATCGCGCCGCGCGCGACCTCCCGAACGCGTCCTCCTTCTGCGGGCGCTGCGAGGAGGTCTGTCCGATGCGCATCCCGCTGCCCAAGCTGATGCGCGCCTGGCGCGAGCGCGAGTTCCGCCAGCCGATGGGCCCGTCGCTGCCGAAATGGGCGGTGCGGGCCTGGGCGCTCGCGGCGCGCATGCCCTTCCTCTATCACCTCGGCGCCCGCATCGCCTCACGGATGCTGCGCGGCCGCGGCGGCCCGCTCCGGCGCACGGCGAAGTTCCCCTTCGCCGAAGCCTGGACCGCGCATCGCGACCTGCCGACGCCCGAACAGGCGACCTTCCAGAGCCAGTGGTCGGGCCCACGCCGCGCGCCGTCCCGCCGCCAGACGCAGAAGGCGGACGTGTCGTGACGACCTCTCGCGAGAAGGTCCTGGGCGACATCCGCAAGGCGCTCGGCAAGCGCGCTCAGCGCGACGAAGCAGCCAACGCAGCGCTGGAGGCGCGGCTCGCAGCGCACGAGCCGGGCACGATCCCCAAGCGCGCCCAGAAATCGGCGGCCGAGCAATGCCGCCTGTTCATCGAGATGGCGCGCGAGGCCGCAGCGACGGTCGAGGAGATCAAGTCCCTGGGCGACGTGCCGGAGGCGGTGGCGGAATTTCTGGCTGCCCACAATCTCTCCTCCGAAATCGTCGCCGCCCCCGACCCGACGCTGAAGGATGTCGACTGGAAAAGCCGCGAGACGCTCGAGGTCCGCGAGGGTGCCGCCGAGCCCGCCGATCAGACCAGCGTCACCGCCGCCTTCGCCGGGGTGGCGGAGACCGGCACGCTGGTCCTGACCTCGGGGCCGGGGTCGCCGACGACGCTCAACTTCATGCCTGACAACCACATCGTCGTGCTGCGCGCGGATCAGATCGTCGGCGACTACGAGACGATGTGGGCCAAGCTGCGCCAGAAGGCGAACCCCGATGCGGCCAAGGTGATGCCCCGCGCCGTCAACTGGATCACCGGGCCGTCGCGGAGTGCGGACATCGAGCAGAAGCTCCTGATGGGCGCGCACGGGCCGCGCCGGCTGCACATCCTCGTGGTGCAAAAATGAGGGCCCGGAAATGAATGCCGGTCGCTCCGGCAAGTCCGGCGGCGCGGACAGATCCGGCAAGCCCGAACACCCGGACGAAGACGACGCGCTCTTGTGGAAGCGCATCGCCGATACGACCAAGCCGCTGCCCGGCCGCACCGTGAAGGTGCCGGCGGCAACGGCCAGGCAGCGGGCGACCAAGACCAGCGCCCCGGCCCCCGCCGCGCCACCGAAGCCGTCCGGGCGGAGTGCGCCGCCCCAGCCACTTAAGCCGCCGGAGCTGCGGCCAGGCGAGGCGAAGGGGCTCGACCGGCGTACCGCCGAACGTCTCCGCCGCGGCAAATTCGCCATCGAGGCCCGCATCGATCTGCATGGCCAGACCCAGGCGGAAGCGCACCGCGCGCTCGCTGCCTTTATCGCCGGATCGCATAAGGCGGAACGGCGCTGCGTCCTCGTCATCACCGGCAAGGGCGGCCCGCCCGGCGCACAGAAGGATAGCGGCGAAGGCGTGATGCCGGACCGCGAGCGCGGCATCCTGCGCCGCGCCGTGCCGCGCTGGCTGAACGAGCCGGATCTCCGCCCGCTCATCCTGGGATTCGCCCAGGCGCAGCCGGCCCACGGCGGCGCCGGCGCGTTCTATGTGCTGCTGCGACGAAAGCGGTAGCGGATCAATCCGTGCGCGCGTCGAAGCGCCAGACCTTGTCGGGCTTGAGCGTCTTGCGGTCGATGGTGACGGTGTAGCGCGGCGCGGCTTCGGCATTGCCGCTCTTGGTCAGCACCGAGATCGTGCGGTCTTGCGAGAATACCACCTCTGCCGGGGCCGGCCGGCCGAAGCTCTGGAAGATCATGGCCTGGCGCGGGATCGAGGGGCCGAGCTCGCGCACCGAGACGCGGTAGGTGTATTCGCGCGTCACCCCGCAGCGCCCGCGCACCGCGATCACCACGAGCCGGCGGTCGGGCGCGCCTTGCGAGAAGACGCGCTCGCGCCCGCACATGATCGACGCACCCACGCCCAGCAGCACCGTCGTGAACGCGGCCACCAGCACGCCCAGGATCACCAGCCCCATGGTGACGACGAAAGCCGCGCGCCGGCGCAGCAGGCTCACCGAAATGAGCGCCAGGCCGAATATCGCAGCCGCCGCAACATAGCCGCCGAAATCCTGCATCAGCGCATCGAGGCGCGGGCTGATCACGTAGTGCGGGTCGGACCAGACGTTCCAGCTCGCGAGCCCGCAGACCAAGGCAATGGCGAGGCCGAGCCCGGCAAAGAACCACGACACCACCCCGCGTCGCCGCTTGGGCGCTTTGTCTTTCGGCCCCTTCGGGGCTTTTTCGTCTGGAGCCATGGCGGCGGCGTCTTTCGACGCTTTCGATACCGCGATGGGCTCGGCCGCAGCCTTCGCCTCGGCCGGCGCCTCCGTGCCCTTCAGGTCCATCGGCTCGCCGGTATGGCCCGGGGTCGCGGGGATCGCGGGCCGCTCGCTGCGTGCATGCGCGACCTTGGCCGGCGTGACGGTCAGGTTCTTTTCCGCCGTCTCGCCGCCGGTTTGGGGCTTGTCTTGTGTATCGCCTGGGCCGCTCATGCTGCAAGCACCTCTCGCGCATATCGCGCGCGAATGCAAGCGCTATGGGTGAGCGAAGCGCCCTAGAGAATGAACTTGGAGAGGTCGCTGTCCTTGGCGAGCTCGCCCACCTTGTCGCGGACGTAGGCCTGGTCGATGACGACCGTCTCGCCGCCGCGGTCAGTGGCGGTGAAGCTGATCTCGTCGAGCAGGCGTTCCATCACCGTATGAAGCCGCCGCGCGCCGATATTCTCGACATTCTGATTGATCTCCGCGGCCAGCGTGGCGATCTCCTCGATCCCGTCATCGGTGAAGTCGAGGGTCACGTCCTCGGTGCCCATCAGCGCCTTGTACTGGATCGGCAGCGAGTTTTCCGGCTCGCGGAGGATGCGCGCGAAGTCATCGCGGGTGAGCGCCTTGAGCTCGACCCGGATCGGCAGTCGGCCCTGCAGCTCGGGCAGCAGGTCCGAGGGCTTGGCGAGGTGGAACGCGCCCGAGGCGATGAAGAGAATGTGGTCGGATTTGACCGGCCCGTGCTTGGTCGCGACCGTCGTGCCCTCGATCAGCGGCAGCAGGTCGCGCTGCACGCCCTCGCGGGAGACGTCGCCGCCGACGCGCTCGGAGCGCGCGGTGATCTTGTCGACCTCGTCGAGGAAGACGATACCGTTCTGCTCGACCAGCTCGACCGCCTCGCTGACCACGGTTTCCTCGTCGAGCAGCTTGTCGCTTTCCTCGGCGACCAGCACGGTGTGCGACTCCGCGACGGTCATCTTGCGCGGCTTGGTGCGTCCGCCGAAGGCCTTGCCCATGATGTCGTTCAGATTGAGCATGCCCATCTGCGCGCCCGGCATGCCGGGGATCTCGAAGGTCGGCAGCCCGCCGCCGGTATCGGCGACCTCGACCTCGATCTCCTTGTCGTCGAGCTCGCCCGATCGCAGCATGCGGCGGAACTTCTCGCGCGTCTCGCGCCCGGAGCTCTCACCGACCAGCGCGTCGAGCACGCGTTCCTCGGCGGCGACCTCGGCCTCGGCCTTCACGTCCTTGCGCATACGCTCGCGCACCATGCCGATGGCGATCTCCATCAGGTCGCGCACGATCTGCTCGACGTCGCGGCCGACATAGCCGACTTCGGTGAACTTGGTCGCCTCGACCTTGAGGAAGGGCGCCTGCGCGAGCTTGGCCAGGCGGCGGGCGATCTCGGTTTTGCCGCAGCCGGTCGGCCCGATCATCAGGATGTTCTTGGGCAGCACCTCTTCCTTCAGCGCATCGTCGAGCTGCTGGCGGCGCCAGCGGTTGCGCAGCGCGATCGCCACGGCGCGCTTGGCGTCGTCCTGGCCGACGATGAAGCGCTCGAGCTCGGAGACGATCTCGCGGGGGGAAAAGGCAGCGGCGGCGTAAGGGCTCATACGTTCTAGCTCTTGGCGTTCTAGCTCTTGGCGTTTCGGCTCTAGGGGTGGAACGCGCTCGTTCATGTGTGTGTTCTTATTCAGATAGTCTCGATGATGACGTTGTCGTTGGTGTAGATGCAGATCTCGGCGGCGATCGCCATCGCCTGCTCGGCGATCTTGGCGGCGTCCTGTTTCGTGGCGCGCATGAGCGCGCGGGCGGCGGCGAGCGCGAAAGGCCCACCCGAGCCGATGCCGATGAGCCCGTCCTCGGGTTCCAGCACGTCGCCGGTGCCCGACAGGATGAGCGAGGTATCGGCGTCGGCCACCGCCATCATGGCTTCGAGGCGGCGGAGATAGCGGTCGGTGCGCCAATCCTTGGCGAGCTCCACGCAGGCCCGCGTGAGCTGGCCCGGATAGTTCTCGAGCTTGGCCTCGAGGCGCTCGAAGAGTGTGAATGCATCCGCGGTGGCGCCCGCGAAGCCCGCGATCACCTTGCCGTCACCCAGCCGCCGCACCTTCTTGGCGTTCGACTTCATCACCGTGTTGCCGAAGGTGACCTGGCCGTCGCCCGCGATCACCACCTTGCCGTCGCGGCGGACGGAGAGGATGGTGGTGCCGTGCATCGTGGTGGGATCCGAATCTGCCATAGCCACACGCATATGGCGGCTTTGACC
>CAZBRE010000024.1:24372-25651 GCA_964494065.1 uncultured Alphaproteobacteria bacterium | reverse complement strand
GCAATGAACAAGCCGATCCCCCCGAAACGCCCCCGCGCTAAGGCCAAACCGGCCCGGGCCAAGACGACGAGCCGGAAGCCCGCCGTTCGCAAGCCGGCAGCGCGCACGGCCACGGTCGAGCGCAAGACCAAGGAGACGGCGATCTCCGCCACCGTGAACCTCGACGGCACCGGCGTCTCGAAGATCTCAACCGGCATCGGCTTCCTCGATCACATGCTGGAGCAGCTCTCGCGCCACAGCCTCATCGACATTACGCTCAAGGCCAAGGGCGACCTCCACATCGACGGCCATCACACGACCGAGGACAGCGCCATCGTGCTCGGCGAGGCGGTCTCCAAGGCGCTCGGCAGCCGCGCCGGCATCAGGCGCTACGGCTCGGCGCTGATCCCGATGGACGAGACGCTGTCACGGGTCGCGCTCGACGCCTCCAACCGGCCGTATCTCATCTGGAAGGTCGCCTTCACCCGCGCCAAGCTCGGCGAGATGGACACCGAGCTCTTCCGCGAGTGGTTCCAGGCCTTCGCCCAGGCGGCGGGGCTCACGCTCCATGTCGAGAACCTCTACGGCGAGAACAACCACCACATCATCGAGTCCTGCTACAAGGCGCTTGCCCGCTCGCTCCGCCAGGCGGTGGAGATCGACCCGCGCAAGGCCGATGCGATTCCCTCGACCAAAGGCGTCCTCGGCGGCTCGCTTTAGCGGCGCTTACGGTGTAGGACTTCGCCGCCGCCTTATGTAGCGGGACGCGCCCCCCGCGTTCCGGAATTCGTGATTTGGTGCGCCTCTGATGTTCGACGATGCGACGATCGCCCGCGCGCTGCATGTGTTCGGGGTCGTGCTCTGGATTGGCGGAGTCGGATTCGTGACGACTGTGTTGCTACCCGCCGTGCGGCGGATGAAGGACCCGCAAGACCGCGTCGCCTTCTTCGAGAAGGTCGAGGCGCGCTTCGCCTGGCAGGCGCGCGGCACGACGCTGCTGGTCGGCGCGTCCGGGCTCTACATGGCCTATGCCTTTGATCTGTGGGACCGCTTCACCCAGCCGGCCTACTGGTGGATGCACGCCATGGTGTTCGTCTGGGCGGTCTTCACCGTGATGCTGTTCGTGGCCGAGCCGCTGTTCCTGCACCGCTGGCTCCTGGCGCGCGCGGCCCGCAAACCGGAGGAAACCTTCCGCCTGATCCAGATCATGCACTGGATCCTGCTGGCGATTAGTCTGGTGACCGTGCTGGGCGCCACGTTGGGGAGCCATGGCGGCTAGAGCATTTTCCGATCTGCTGGC
>CAZBRE010000024.1:2333-24272 GCA_964494065.1 uncultured Alphaproteobacteria bacterium | reverse complement strand
GCTGGGCGCCACGTTGGGGAGCCATGGCGGCTAGAGCATTTTCCGATCTGCTGGCGCCGATTCCGCGACAGCGGAATATGCTCTAGCCGGCGTCGCGTAGTATAAGTGGCATAACATCCTATGACTGTTGCGATCATCGATTACGGCTCCGGCAACCTGCGCTCCGCGGCGAAGGCCTTCGAGCACGCCGCGAACGAGGTCGGGTTCCATGGCGGCGTCTCGGTGACAGCCGACGCGGCCGTGCTCGACCGCGCGAGCCATATCGTGCTGCCCGGCGTCGGTGCGTTCGCCGATTGCAAGCGCGGGCTCGAAGCGGTGCCCGGCATCGTCGAAGCGCTCGACCGCAATGTCCGCGCGCAGGGCAAGCCGTTCCTCGGCATCTGCGTCGGCATGCAGCTCATGGCCACACGCGGGTTAGAGCACGGCAGCCACGACGGCTTCGGCTGGATCGCCGGCGAGGTCTGCCGGCTCCAGCCCTCGGATGCCGCGCTCAAGATCCCGCATATGGGCTGGAACGATCTCAAGATCGAGAATGGCCACGCGCCGGCGAATGGCGGCTTCGATGCCGGCGGGCTCGAGACCGGCGCGGAGGTCTACTTCGTCCACAGCTATCATCTCGTCTGCGAGAACACGGATGACCTGATCGCGACGGCTGATTACGGCGGGCCGGTTACGGCCTTCGTCGGCCGCGACAATTTGCTCGGCACCCAGTTCCACCCGGAGAAGAGCCAGACCGCGGGGCTCACCCTGATCGCGAACTTCCTGAAATGGCGGCCCTGACCACGGCGTAACGGCGCGCACCCAAAGGAGTCTCATGTTCGACGGCATTGAAATCCTGACCGAGTTCAAGGGCAACGACCTCACCGATCTCTGTGAAGCGACCGAAGCGGCGATCGAGGCGGGCGGCGGCTTCGGCTGGCTGCATCCGCCCCAGCGCCAGGTGCTCGAAAGCTACTGGACCGGCATGCTGCTGGTACCGCTGCGCGAGCTGTTCGCGGCGCGCCTCGAAGGCGTCATCTGCGGCTCGGCCCAGCTCGTGAAGCCGGGCAACAACAACGAGGCGCAGGCCTTCCAGGCCCAGCTCCAGCACGCCTTCATCGCGCCCTGGGCGCGTGGGCACGGCCTCGCCCGTTCGCTCACGCTCTCGGTCGAGGAGGAGGCGCGGCGCGAGGGCTATACCGTCCTCACCCTCGATGTGCGCGAGACGCAGGAGGCGGCGATCAAGCTCTACGAGTCGCTCGGCTACGAGCGCTGGGGCGTCAATCCCTACTACGCCCGCGTGCACGGCGAGTACGTGCGCGGCTTCTTCTACATGAAGCCGCTCGATGCCGGGGTGACGACAGGCGCGGGGCATGTCTCGGCGAAAGATCAGGTCACGTGATCCTCTTTCCCGCGATCGATCTGAAGGACGGCCAGTGCGTGCGCCTGCAAAAGGGCGAGATGAGCGCGGCGACCGTGTTCAACGACGATCCGGCCGCCCAGGCGCGCGACTTCGCCGCCCAGGGCTTTCAGTGGCTGCACCTGGTCGATTTGAACGGCGCGATCGAGGGCCGGCCCGTCAACGCGCCGGCCGTGGAGGCGATCCTCAAAGCCGTCGATCTGCCGGCACAGCTGGGCGGCGGCATCCGCGACATGGGCACGATTGAGGGTTGGCTCGCGCGCGGCCTCAAGCGCGTCATCCTCGGCACCGTCGCGCTCACCGACCCCGACCTCGTGCGTGCGGCGTGCAAGCGCTTTCCGGACCGTATCGTCGTCGGCATCGACGCGCGCGGCGGTATGGTCGCAACGGATGGCTGGGTGCGGACGTCCGAAACGACAGCGGCCGAGCTCGCGCACGCCTTCGAAGACGCGGGCGTCGCCGCCATCGTCTACACCGACATCGACCGCGACGGCGTGCTCTCCGGCGTCAATGTCGAGGCGACCGCGGCGCTCGCGGCGGAAACCAAGATCCCGGTGATCGCCAGCGGCGGCGTCGCCTCGCTCGAGGATCTGCGTGCCCTCAAGGCCGCGCCCGTTCCCCTCGCCGGCGTCATCTGCGGCCGCGCGCTTTATGACGGTCGCATCGAGCCGGGCGAGGCGCTGGCACTTCTGGCCGAGGCGGCGTGATGAACGGTTTCCTGCCACTCCCTCCGTCATTCCCGCGAAAGCGGGAATCCAGTGATCCCAGGGCGCTGGTCCTGCCGGCTTCTCTGGACCCCCGCTTTCGCGGGGGTGACAGCAATGGCGGTTCCGATCCGACAGGTATGGGCATCGAACGATGCTGAAGGTCCGCGTCATTCCCTGCCTCGATGTCAAGGACGGCCGCGTCGTCAAGGGCGTGAACTTCGTCGACCTGGTCGATGCCGGCGATCCGGTCGAGCAGGCGCGGCTCTACGATCACGAGGGCGCGGACGAGCTCTGTTTCCTCGACATCACCGCGAGCCACGAGAACCGCGACACCATCTTCGACGTCGTCCGCAAGACCGCCGAACAATGCTTCATGCCGCTTACCGTCGGCGGCGGGGTGCGCACGACGGACGACATCCGCAAGCTTCTATTGGCCGGCGCCGACAAGGTCTCGATCAACACGGCGGCGATCAAGACCCCCGACTTCGTGCGCGAGGCGGCGGAGAAGTTCGGCAGCCAGTGCATCGTCGTCGCCATCGACGCCAAGCGCGCGGAGAATGGCCGCTTCGAGATCTTCACCCATGGCGGCCGCGAGGCGACGGGGATCGAGGCGGTCGGCTGGGCCCGGCGGATGACCGACTACGGCGCCGGCGAGATCCTGCTGACCTCGATGGACCGCGACGGCACCAAGCAGGGCTTCGACATCCCGCTCACCGCCGCCATCGCCGATGCGATCACCGTGCCGGTCATCGCCTCCGGCGGCGTCGGCACGCTCGATCACATGGTGGAAGGCGTGCGCGACGGCCATGCCTCGGCGGTGCTCGCCGCTTCGATCTTCCACTTCGGCACCTATTCGATCGGCGAGGCGAAGGCGCATATGAAGGCGGCCGGCCTCCCCGTTCGCATGCGCGGCTGGGCGAAGGTCTGACCCGCGTTACACCGCCTCCGCCGCACCGGCCGGGGCGCGGCTCGGGGGCGGGTTCAGCACCGGCGAGATCAGCAACCAGCCGAAGCCCTGCGCGCGTTGTGCCTCGCGCCAATGCTCCAGGCCGAGCGTCATGCCGCTATGCCCACCGCGCGGCTCGCCAACGAATGTTCCGAAGAGCCGGTCCCACACGGTGAAGAGCGCGCCGTAATTGCTGTCGGTCTCGGCCTGTCGCGCCGAGTGATGGATGCGGTGCACGTCCGGCGTCACCAGGACCCAACGCACGACGCGTTCGATGCGGGCGGGCAGCCGTAGGTTCGAATGCGTCGCCACTGCGGTGAAGGCATCGATGATCTCGTAGGCCATCACCACCCAGACGGGAATCCCGAGCAGCGCGATCACCGCCACGCCGGGCACGACCTGGATCACGAATTCCAGCGGATGGAAGCGCACCGTGGTGGTGATGTCCATCGCGGTGTCGAGATGATGGACGCGGTGGACGCGCCAGAGGACCGGCACCTTGTGCATCGCCGCATGGACGACGTAGCTGATCAGCGAGCGGCCGGCGAAGCCGGCGACCAGAAGCGCCCACCAGGGCAATTCCCCCTGGTTCATCAATCCGAAATTCTGCGACGCCGCCCAGGCTGCCGCCCCCACAGCCGTTACCGGCAGGGCGCCCAGCGCCAGGATGTTGACGACGGTCAGACCGCCGTTCACCGGCCAGCGGCGTTTGCGAGCGGGCGCGTCGCGGGCCGGTGCCAGCGCTTCGATCCCGCCCATCAGCAGCAAGGCGCCGAAGAAGGCGATGTATTGCAGCAGCTCCCCGTTGGCGGCGATATAATTTTGAAACGACATGGCTGCCTCCTCTGCGGCCTTTTCTATATGACAATTAAGCTGTCATAACGACAACTATATTGTCATATAGAAAAGGTGTCAACCACGCTCAACGGGTGTATTCCTGCGCCCTAGCGTTATCCGAGACAGGCACTATCTGTTACGGAGATGTAACAATCGGAATGAGTTAGCGATGCCGAAGGCCCCGCCCACCCATGTCATGGACCGCCTTTACACGGTCATCCAAAGCCGGCGCGACGCCGATCCGGCCGAGTCGAACACGGCCCGGCTGTTTGCGCGCGGGGTGGAGAAGATCTCCCAGAAGCTGGGTGAGGAGGCGGTGGAGACGGTGATCGAGGCGATCAACGGCAAGCGCAAGGCCGTGGTCTCGGAGAGCGCCGATCTGCTCTATCACCTGCTGGTGCTGTGGGCGGCGCGAGGGATCGACATCGAGGATGTCTGGTCCGAGCTGGCGAGCCGCGAAGGCATCTCGGGCATCGCCGAAAAGGAATCGCGCAAGAAAGAGACGGGCGACGACTAGGATACGCGCTGCTGCCGACTGACTGGACTCTGCGCTAGCCGGCCCCTTGCGCCTCCCGGCCCGCTCCGCTCAAATCGGTCCAATCCCGACCGGTCGACGGAGCGCTTTCCCGCCATGGCTTATGACAAGGACAACATCTTCGCCCGCATCCTGCGCGGCGAGATCCCGTGCAACAAAGTCCACGAGGACGAGCACACGCTCGCCTTCCACGACATCAACCCGCAGACGCCGGTCCACATGCTGGTGATCCCCAAAGGGGAATACGTCAGCATGGACGATTTCTCCGCCAACGCCTCGGAGGCGGAGATCGCGGGGTTCGTGCGCGCGATCGGCCTGGTGGCGCGCCAGCTCGGCGTGGTCGAGAACGGCTACCGGTTCCTGGCGAACAACGGCGCCGATGCGCATCAGGAGGTGCCCCACCTCCACGTCCATATCTTTGGCGGTAAGAATCTCGGCCGCATGATCAAGCCGCCGGAAAAGTAGCGCCGGGCCGACTTCGTTATCGCAGATTTGCTCCCGCCGGGAAGCGAAGCCGTCGGACTATTTGGTCCGGGCGGCGTCGAGCTGGGCGCGCAACAGCACGGTAACGCGCTTCGGCGGCGAGCAATAGAAATAGCGGCCGGCGCCGATCACGTCGGCATGGCGGAACCGAAACTGGTGATAGGTGATCCGCTCGAGTTTGATGCCTTTCTGCACCAGCGTCGCGTTGATCTGTCCCAACGAGCCGCGGCGAACGACGCTGCGGATGCGGTTGCCGACCACGGCGAGCAGAAGCTCGGCATCGCTCGGGCGGTATTCGCGCGTATTGGCGCCGAGATTGGTCATGCCGGACACCCAGCGTCCGCGACGCTTGGAGGCAGCAGCCTTGATCTCTTGAAAGGTGCGAATGAGCTGGGGCAGCGAGTCTATCGCGCGCGGCGGCAGGCCCTTGTAACTGCGTGCAATCCGCGGGCGGTAGTCGAGCACCGTATCCGGTGTCATCTTCGGCGTATAGCGAAGCGATTGAAACTCCGCCAGCGGCTTGAATTCGACCGCCCGGGCCGTGCCACCGTTAACCATCATGGCCGGCGAAATCACGAAGACCGCTGCCGCTCCAATACCCAGTGCCGCTGTCGCCAGCGCCCCTCTCCTCGCCATTCCGTCGCCCTGTTCGCTTAGGATTATTGTTCGTCTCGGGACTTGTCTCGGCGGCAAATATCGCCCGCCAATTGGGCCAAATCGTGACGTCATGGCCCCCATGGCGTCAAGCAAAGGCGCCCGGTCAGGGTTAAGAAAGTCGACAGGTGTTACGTTAGTGCATCAACTTCGTCGTCCGACAGGTTGCCGGGGACGATCGTCATGGGCACGCGCAGGCGCTTGTAGAATTTTCCGGTGAGCGCCTGGATGAGCGGCCCCGGCCCGCCCTTGCCGACGCCGGAGGCCAGCACCAGGATCGAAATCCCAGGTTCCTCTTCCAACAGCTTCAGCAGGGCTTCGCGGCGGTTGCCTTCGCGGATCAGCAGCACCGGAAGCTGGCCGGTGAAGTCGGCGACGATGTCGGAGTATTTCGTCAGCGTCTCCTCCGCCACCATGCGCCGCTCTTTTTCCATCAGATCCTCGACCGCCATCCAGTGGCCGAAATCCGCCGGCTCTACGACATAGAACAGCGCCACGCGCCCGTTGGTGGCGATGGCGCGGCGGCAGGCGAAGCGCAGCGCCACGCCCATTTCCTCCGACTCGTCGACCACCACCAGGAAGATGCGATCTGCAGCCGGCGTGCCGTTTTCCGGCTTTCCGTTCCCGGCCCCATTCTCGGTCTCGTTCTTCGATTTCGCGCGCGCCATAACGTCCTCACTGCTTGCGGAAGATCAGACCGGCTCCCCAGCCCGCGAACGCCGCCACGGCGACCGCGATGAGCCCGTAGAACGCCGACTGCCGATGCGCGAAGTCGAAAACCTCGGCCTCGACGCCGGTCTTGTTGATAACCAACGGATGTGTTTGCGAGCCTACGATCTGGCCTTCGCGCACGACATAGACAAGCACCGAATAGGTGCCAACGGGCACATTGGCCGGAAAGTGAATCGTGGTGCGGAAAAGCTTGCGGCCCGGCAGGAAGGTCACCTGGCCCTCGGGAAGATAAAGCCCGTCGCGCATCTTGTTGCGCAGCAGCGCCTCGCAGAACGGCGCCAGCGCCTTCACCACCGCATTGGCGGTCTTGACCGATTCGGCATCGAGCGCGCGGCTGCAGCGCTGGCCCGCGCCCGGTTGGCGCGGCGCCACGGTCAGATCGAGGAACCGCGCCCCGATCCCCGAGCGCAATGCCAGCGCGGTCGGCACCACCTGAGCCAGCGGTGCGCTGGTGCTTACCGAATAGAAGGCGGGCACGTTGGTGAAGGTCATCGTATCGCGGTTGATCCAGATCCCGGCGACCCGCGCCTTGCGGCGCACGTCGAGCCGGCCGATCGGGCCCTTGACCACGACGACCACCTCGCCTTTGCCGTCCACCGCGCCGAACAGCAGCACGTCGGTTCCGGCAAATCCGGTGGTGATGGCGACCAGGCGCTTGGAGAGATCGGCGATCACGGCCTCGGCGCGAGCCGGTCCCGTCTGTGCCGCCGCCAGGCCCAGCGCGATCAGCGCGGTCACTGCAATGCGCCGGATCATCGGTGCCCTCCGACGCCGCCGCTCGACAGCGAGAAGAGATCGTCCGGCGTGGCGATCAGATCGAAGAGCAGCTTGCCGCAGACCAGCAGCACCATGACCGCGAGCAGGCCGCGCAGCTCCTCGCCGCGGAGACGCGCGCTGGCCCGGCTGCCGAGCTGGGCGCCGATCACGCCCCCCAGGAGCAGCAGCAGCGCCAGGAAGATGTCGACGGTCTGGTTGTTGGTCGCCTGCAGGAAGGTCGTGTAGGCGGTGACGAAGGTGATCTGGAATAGCGACGTGCCGATCACCACCGCGGTCGGCATGCCGATCAGATAGATCATCGCCGGCACCATCAGAAAGCCGCCGCCGACGCCCATGATCGCCGCCAGCACGCCGACCGAGGCGCCCACGCATACGGGCAGGACGGCGCTGATATAGAGCTTGGAGCGGCGGAAGCGCATCTTGAAGGGCAGGCCGTGGACCCAGGTGTGGCGGTGCAGTTTCCGCCGCTTGCCGCCGCGCCGCCGCACCGCCGAGCGCACGCTTTCGAGCAGCATCAGGAGACCGACGGTGCCGAGGAAGAAGACGTAGGCGAGCGAGATGACGAGATCGATCTGGCCGATGTCGCGGAGATACTCGAACAGGAAGACGCCGCCCGTCGAGCCCATGAGGCCGCCGCCGAGCAGCACCGCGCCCATCTTGAAATCGACCCCCTGGCGCCGCCAATGGGCGATCATGCCGGAGACGGAGGAGGCGACGATCTGGTTCGCCTCGGTGCCCACCGCGACCGGCGGCGGCACGCCGATGAAAATCAGCAGCGGCGTCATCAGAAAGCCCCCGCCGACCCCGAAAAGGCCGGACAGAAAACCCACGAGCCCACCCAGCCCGAGCAACAGGAACACGTCGACGGACAACTCGGCAATGGGCAGATAGATCTGCATGAAATAGCGATGCGCGCGCGTTCGGCCGTGGTCGTCGAAGGCGCGGTCCCGCACCTCCCGCGCCCCGCCGGGCCGGAGCGCGAGGGCTCAGACTACGCTGCGCGAATCGTCCACGCAAAGTTATTTCAAGGGATACCGGGCTATTTCAAAAGGATACCGGCGATCTCTAGCAATTGGCTGCGGGCGCGCAGGAGATAGAAGCCCTGGGTCGTCAGGTGGTTGGGCTGGAGCACGCTGTGGGGCGCGCCGTTGCGCACGATGAGCGGCCGGATCTCGGCCGCGCGCTTCAGGCTGTCGAGCATCTGCGGCCAGGCTTTGTCGAGCTGCTTTTCGGTCAGCACCTTGGAGAAGTCCTGGCCCACCGCGCGCAGGATCATGTAGTAGGCGTAGATCCGCCCCTTGGCCGAATAGAAGACGTCGTCGGAGCGGGTGTCGATGATGCCGCCGCTGGCGGTGCTGACGCGCGTATCGAGCGCGCCGGCGATCTCGCCGAGATCGGTTGCGATGCGCGCGAGGGTCGCCTGCAGCTTCGGCGCGCGCATGTCGAACACGGCCTTGCCCGCGGCGAGGCGCTTGTTGTAGGCGAGCAAGGCATCGCGGGCGGCCAGATACTGCTGCTCGGAGGCCGGTGCGCTCGACCAGGTCTTGAAGGAGAACATCCAGACAGTGCCCGCGTAGCCGAGCAACTCGCGCGCGCGCTCGAGATCGGCGTCGGGATTGGTGAAGGTGCGCGTGCGCCCGATGTGATCGGCCATCTCGATGGTGAAGCGCGAAAGGGCAGCGACGATCCCGAGCTGATAGTTCGGCATGTTGTCGAGCTGCGAGGACGGCAGGAAGAAGGGGTCGTTCGCCGTCCAGCCATGCGTCTCGATCTCGCGGGTGAGAAGCGCGGCCATCATCGCGACGGCGCGGCTCTGCTTGGGCTCTACCGTCGGCGCGAAGGCGGTGTCGTCGTCGATCTTGTGCACGGCGATCATGCCGGCGGGGTAGTAGAGCGCCAGCGCCACCACGACGATGGCCACCGCGCGCCGGAACAGCTTCCAGCGGAATGGCCGGTGCGCGCCCGTCCGCTCGGCGACGGTGCGCTGGCGCGCGTCGTGCCGCTTCAGGCGCGTGAAGATACCCGGCTTGTCGGGCTGCTCGACTTTTTCTGTGACCGCTTCTTCTTTGGCCATGGCCCTGCCGCCGCCCGTGCCCTTCGATCGGCGCGGGATGTGACCCGATGTGCTCGCCAGAATCTGGGGATGGCTCGGCCGCGATCAAGCAGGCCCGCGGCCTGTCCGTAATATGCTGTTATTAAACAATATTTTCTAGCCGTCGAAAACCTGCAGGAACCCGACGAGCCGCTGTGCCTCGCGCAGGATCGGATCGGCGATGGCCGTGGCCCGCTCGGCGCCGTCGCGCAGCACGCTGTCGACATAGGCCGGGTCGTCCATCAGGCGCTGCATCTCGGTGCCGATCGGCCCCAGATGCTCGACCGCGACCTCGGCTAGTTCGGCCTTGAACTCGCTGAAGGGCTTGCCGGCGAAGTGCTGGACCACCTCGGCGGTCGAGCGATGGGTCAGCGCGCCGTAGATCGAGAGCAGGTTGAACGCCTCCGGCCGCTCGGCCAGCGCCTCGTTGCGGATGCTCACGCCGTCCTCGGCGAGCGCCTCTTCGCCCGGCAACGGATGCGGATCGGTCTTGGCCTTGCGGATCTTCTGCGCGATCGCGTCGGGGCCGTCGTCGAGATTGATGCGCGAATTGTCGGAGGCCTCCGACTTCGACATCTTCGCCGTGCCGTCGCGCAGGCTCATCACCCGCGTCGCCGCGCCGTAGATCAGCGGCTCGACCAGGGGGAAGAAGTCCTCGCCGACATCGTGGTTGAATTTCGCCGCGACGTCGCGGGTGAGCTCCAGATGCTGCTTCTGGTCCTCGCCCACCGGCACGTGCGTGGCCTTGTAGACCATGATGTCGGCCGCCATCAGCGCGGGATAGACGAACAGCCCGGCCGAGGCGTTCTCGCGGTTCTTGCCCGCCTTCTCCTTGAACTGGGTCATCCGGTTCAGCCAGCCGATGCGCGCGACGCAGTTGAAGATCCAGGCGAGCTCGGCATGCGCCCGCACCTGGCTCTGGTTGAAGATGATCGAGGTCTTGGGGTCGATGCCCGAGGCGAGGAACGCCGCCGCCACCTCGCGGGTCTGCGCGCGCAGCTCGTCGGGATTTTGCCAGATCGTGATCGCGTGCAGATCGACGACGCAGTAGATGCACTCGTAATCGGCCTGCAGCGCGACCGCATTGCGGATCATGCCGAGATAGTTGCCGATATGCAGATTGCCCGTGGGCTGGACGCCCGAAAAGATGCGGCCCTTCATGGCCCGTCTCCCGATCTGAAACTTGGTCTTTGGCTGTTAGGCAGTGCGGCCCCGCCGGGCCGCGCCGGAGTTACGCCGATCGGGCCGGAAAAATCAAGGGAGCGAAGTCTATCGGCGCCGGCCCGCTCCCCCTCCCGGCCGCCCATGAGAATACGATCCCGTGGGCGGCCGGGAGGGGGAGCGGGCTGGAACCGTGGAAAAATCAAGCCGGTCAGGCGTCGCCGGTTTCGGGCGGGGCGCTTTCTGCGGGTGCCTTCTGTCGCTTTGCAAGTCCCTTGAGCTCGGCGAGCCCCACGGCCCGGAGGGCGAAGGCGGTGCCGAAATAGACCACCATCCCGCCGATCACGAGCAGCGCCAGCCCCGCCACCTTGATCGGCAGGCGCTCGTCGAACCAGGGCGCGATCGCCAAAAAGATGCCGAACAGCGCCGCGCCCATCAGGATCGAGGCCAGCAGGCTGCGCGGCAGCCGCCGCTTGATCCCGGCATCGAGGGCGAGATGCCCGCGCCGCCGCAAGGTCCAGACGAGCAGAGCCACATTGATCCAGGCCGAGAGCGAGGTCGCCACCGCGATGCCGACATAGGAAAGCGGCCAGATGAGGATAAGGCTGAGCACGATGTTCGCGACCACGCCGGCCATGCCGTAATAGAGCGGCGTCTTCGTGTCGTGGCGGGCGAAATAGCCCGGCGTCAGCACCCGGTTGAGCACATAGGCCGGAAGCCCGGTGGCAAACGCTGCGAGCGTCCAGGTGGTCGCCGAGGCCGAGGCGGCATCGAAGCGCCCGCGCTCGAACAGCACCGCGATGATCGGATCGGGCACCACCATCAGTGCCACCGTGGCCGGCAAGGTAAGGAACATCGAGAGCTCGATCGCGCGGTTGAAGAGCAGCATTGCCGCCTCGCCGTCGCGCGCGAGCCGCCGCGAGAGATCGGGGAGCAGCGCCGTGCCGATGGCGATGCCGATCAGGCCCAGCGGCAGCTGATAGACGCGGTCGGCGTAGTAAAGGTACGAAACCGCGCCCTCGGGCAGCAGCGAGGCGATCACCGTGCCGACCAGGAGATTGATCTGCATCACGCCGGCGCCGACCGCGCCCGGCACCATGATGATGAGGAGCCGCTTGGTGTCGGGCGAGAGCTTCGGGATCGGAAAGCGCATCGCCACGCCGGCCCGATGCGCGGAGAAAGCGAGCCAGACGAACTGGCCGACGCCTGCCACCGCCACGCCCCAGGACAGCAGATGCGCCGGCGTCTCGAAATACGGCCGCGCCAGCAGCATGCCGCCGATGAGCACGACGTTGAGCAGGATGGGTGCGGCCGCCGCGGCGCCGAAGCGGTAGATGGAATTGAGGATGCCCGAATAGAGCGCCAGCAGCGCCATGCAAATGAGATAAGGCATCATGATCCGCGCGAAGAGCACGGTGGCGTCGAAGATCTCCGGCCGGTCGACGAAGCCCGGCGCAACGGCCTGCATGATCCACGGCATGAAGATCTCGCACAGCACCGTGAAGATCAGCAGGACGGTGACCAGCAGCGCCAGCGTCTCGTCGGCGAATTTGAGCGCCGTCGGCCGCCCGTCGCGCTCCAGCTTCTTGGAGAACATCGGCACGAATGCGGCGGTGAACGCGCCTTCCGCAACGAGCCGGCGGAACAGATTCGGGAAGCGGAAGGCGACGAAAAAGGCTTCGACCACGCCGGTCGTGCCGAGGAAACGCGCGATCAGGATGTCGCGGATGAAGCCGAGGATCCGGCTCGCAAGCGTCCAGAAGCCGACCGTGCCGGCGAAGCGGAGTAGCGCCATGGGCCCAAGTGACTAAAGGATTGCGGCGAAAGAGGAAAGCCGCTTGGCCACTTCGTGGCGTTCTCGGGGCGGCTCTGGCGCCCAGGGCGGCCAGGGAGAGCGGTTGCGCCGGGTTGATCCGGGTCAATGCGGCCAATCCCGCCAAACCCCTAGGGTATCGGCGGTCGAGGACGGCGAAATCGCCGTGCCGCTACGGTTTGTCATGGCACGGCGGCAAATGGCGGGAAGGAATGGGCGCATGAGCACCACGGCACAGCCGGCTGCGAAGGTCGAATGGATCGACGCTTTGAGCGTCGGGATCGACGTGATCGACGACGATCACAAGGGCCTCATCGACATCATCAACCGGGTGCTCGAGGCCGAGCGCGAAGGCACGAGCGTCAAATGGGCGTTGGGCGAGCTCGCCGCCTACGCCAACGATCATTTCACCCGCGAGGAGAAGATGATGGAAGCGGCGAACTATCCCGATCTCGCCGCGCACAAGAAGACGCACAAGGCCTTCGTCGAATGGCTGCAGAGCCTGCGCACGGTCTACGGCGCCGATCCGGGCGCGGAGTATTATCTCGCCGAGAGCATGCGCGAGTACCTCCAGACCTGGCTCACCGACCACATCATGAAGGTCGACGCCGAGTACAAGGGCAAGATCGGCTAGGCCGGCTGGCCTGTTGCCGCATCCGGCTCCGACTGAAGTCGGACAATCAGGCGCACGCCGGCATAGGCCGCGAAGCCCAGAAAAATGTGCCAGAAGAAATGCGTGCCGACGGGCATCACGTCGCAGACGTTGAGGTCGAGCGTGCGGAGGCTGACCGCGACGATGGCGGAGCCGACCATGCCGAGCGCCCAGCCGAACGCTTCGCGCTGTCTGAACCGCGTGGCGACGACGAGCGCCAGCGCGATCACCGCCAACACCCCTATGATGATCAGCCTGTATTGTTGAATGACCGGGAACGGCACGAAGAAGACCAGAACGGAGAGCGCCAGCACCAGGCCGATGCTGAGATACCGGCCGGCGGCGTAATAGGCCCAGAAGAAGACCAGGATCAGGAAGTAGATCGCACCCGGCAGCCAGTCGATCAGCAGCGTCAAGGGCGTCCGCATCGAATGCCAGGCGACGCTGCCGAGACCCGTGAGCAAGGTGAGCACGGCGAGCGTGTAGGCGACGGCGCTCGTATTCCGGTTACGGATCAGAAAGACCAGCGCCAGGATGCCTAGGATCGCTGGAACGAAGCTGGTGATCGCGTTCACCGGCTCGGCAGGAAACGTCCCCAGCGGATTCAGGGCGGTCTCGCAGTAATAGGGCATCGCTCCGGACGTCCGTCGGCGCGTGATTCACTTAGCCCGGATTAGATAGGGCGAACTGGGGGCTCCGCCAATCCAAAGCGCGGCACTGACCGCGACTGCGTCGGTCAGCCGAGCGCCTTCACGTCCGCGAGTGTTTTCGACGGCTCCGGCCGGCGGGTGTAGTCGGGATCGATATCGGCCGCGCGCACGATGCCCCCCGTGTCGACGACGAGCCGCGTCGGGATCGGCAGCGTCCCGCTCGTATCGCCGTTCGACTTTAGAAGGTCGATGCCGAAGCCGTCATAGATCTCGCGCACGTCCTTCGGCACCTCGAAGCGGATGCCGAGCTCGGCCGCATAGGCGTTGCCCGGATCGCTCAGCATCTCGAAGTTGAGCCCGTGCTTCTCGATCAGGCCGCGGCTGTGCTCGGCGACCAGCGGCGTGATCGCCACCAGCGTCGCGCCCAGCTCTTTCAGCGGATCAACGATGTCGCGCAAAGCATACAGCTCTGCATTGCAGTAGGGTCACCAATGGCCGCGGAAGATCGTCAGCACCACAGTGCCCTTGGCGAGCAGGTCGTTCGAGGTGACCTCCGCACCGGCGGCGTTCTTCAGCGCGAAGGCCGGCAAGGTGTCGCCGACCTTGATCACGCGGTCCATGATGCCTGACCCGCGCAGGTCCTTGGTGGCCTGGACCATCACCGCGCGCTTTTCCGGCGGGATGCGTTCGGCCGACGCGGCGCGAAGCTGCGCAAGCTTGTCTTCGAGGCTCATGGATATCGTCCCTTTGCGGCAGCGTGGTCGGTTTTTGGAACGCTCATTCAAATACCGCTGCACACGTTAAACCAAGCGAGAGCCGAACACGCAAGCGCTTATGTACTGGTCACGTGGTCTCGCGGTGTCGCCTATTCCGCGGCCGGCGCTTTTTCCGCGGCGGGTGCGTCGGCGGAACCGGGCCCGGCGAGCGCGTCGAGCAGCCGTGTGCGGATCGCCTCGATCTTGGCTTCGTGCTCGACCTTCATGCCGAAGACGTCCTTCACGTAGAAGACGTCGACCACGCGCTCGCCATAGGTCGAGATCTTGGCCGAGGAGATCTGCAGGCCCAGATCGGTGATCGCGCGCGTCACCTCGTAGAGCAGGCCCGGCCGGTCGCGGCCGTTGACCTCGATCACCGTATGGGTGGCGCTGGCGGCGTTGTCGACCAGCACGCGCGGCGGCACCGGGAACAGATGCCCGCGCGGGCGGGTCCGGTCCCGGTCCTGGAATTCGCGGCGCGGCACGATCTCGCCCGAGAGGCTCTCCTTGATGCGCCGCGTCAGGCGCTTCAAACGGTCGGGATCGCCGAAGGCGTCGCCCTCGGTGTCCTGCACCCAGAAGATGTCGAGCGCCTTGCCATTGGTGAGCGTGTAGATCTTGGCATCGACAATGCTGGCGCCGGCGAGCGACATCGCCCCGGCAATCCGCGAGAACAGTCCGGGATGGTCGGCGGTGTAGATCGTCACCTCGGTGATCGCGCGGCGGCGGTCGACCTGGGCATCGACGACCAGGGCCTCGTTCTCCGCCTCGGCCTTGCGCACCAGCGCGGCGTGGCGAAGCTGGGTGTCGGTATCGAGCGAGAGCCAGTAGCCGGGATAGGCGCGGGCGCGATGCGCCTCGATCTCTTGGCTGGTCCAGCCCTGAAGCCGCGCTTCGAGCTTGTCCTGCGCTTTGCGGACGCGGGATTCCGCGGCGCCGCCGGCGCCGGCTTCGCCCTGCATCATTTCTTCCGTGCGGTAATAGAGATCGCGCAGCAGCGCCGCCTTCCAGCCGTTCCAGACATGCGGGCCGGTCGCGCGCATATCGGCGACGGTCAGCACCAGCAACAGCCGCAAGCGTTCGGGCGACTGCACCACCTCGGCGAAGTCGGCGATCGTCTTGGGGTCGTCGATGTCGCGCTTCTGGGCGATGTTCGACATGTCGAGGTGGTGAAGCACCAGCCAGGCGACGCTCTCGGTCTCCTCCTCGGTGAGGCCCAGGCGCGGGCCGAGCTCGCCGGCCACGTCGGCGCCCTTTTCGGAGTGACTGCCGCCGCGGCCCTTGGCGATGTCGTGCATGAAGACCGCGGCATAGAGCGCGCGGCGCGACTGGATCTTGTGGATGATCTCGGTGGAGAGCGGGTGGTCCTCTTCCAGCGCCCCGGCCTCGATCTTATGCAGCAGGTCGATCGCCCGGATGGTGTGCTCGTCGACCGTATAGACGTGATACATGTCGTACTGCATCTGTGCGACCACGCGGCCGAAATCGGGCACGAAGCGGCCGAACACGCCAGCCTCGTTCAGCCGTTTCAGCGTCGTCGCCGGATCGTTCTTGTCGGTCAGGATCTCCAGAAAGAGGCGGTTCGCCTCCTCGTCGTTGCGCAGGTCGTCGTCGATCCGCATCAGGTTCGAGGTGATCAGGCGCAGCGTGCCCGGATGGATGTCGAGATCGTGCGTCTGCGCCACGCGGAACAGGCGGATGAAGTTGACCGGGTCGTCGGCGAAGGCGCTGTCCTTTTCGACGCGCAGCCAGCCATTCTCGGCGATGAAGCCGTCGATCTCGCGCGGCCGGTTTCCGAACAGGAACTTGAACTTCGGCGTGCGCTGGTGGGCGGTCTCGAGCGCTGCGCAGAAGATCCGCGTCAGATCGCCGACCTGCTTGGCCATCAGGTAGTAGTATTTCATGAAGCGCTCGACGCCCATCTGGCCCTTGCGATCGGTGAAGCCCATCTTGGGCGCGATCGCCTGCTGGAGGTCGAAGGTCAGGCGCTCCTCGGGCCGGCCGGCCTCGTAATGGATGTGGCAGCGCACCGTGCGCAGGAAGCCGTGCGCGCGTGAGAAGCGCTTGGATTCCGCCTCGGTGAAGACGCCCTGGTGGACCAGATCGGACATGTCGTCGACGCGGTAGAGATATTTCGAGATCCAGTAGAGCGTCTGGATGTCGCGCAGGCCGCCCTTGCCGTCCTTGATGTTGGGCTCCAGCACGTAGCGCGAATCGCCGAGGCGCTGATGGCGCGCATCGCGCTCGGCAAGCTTGTCCTCGACGAAATCGAGCCCGTTCTCCGGGCCGATGGTCTCGAAGAAGCGCCGCCGGAACTCCGCGAAGATGCGGTTGTCCCCCCACAGGAAGCGCGATTCCAGAAGCGCCGTGCGGATCGTCTGGTCGGACTTCGCCATGCGCAGGCATTCGTCGATCGAGCGCGTGGCGTGGCCGACCTTGAGCCCCAGATCCCACAGCATGTAGAGCACGTATTCGATGACCTGCTCGGTATGCGGGCTCACCTTGTAATTGAGCAGGAACACGAGATCGATGTCGGAGAAGGGGGCGAGCTCGCCGCGGCCATAGCCGCCGACGGCGACCATCGCGATGCGCTCGCCCTCGGTCGGGTTGGAGAGCGGATAGGCCGTCTCGAAGGCGAAGTCGTAGAGCACGCGCACGACCTGGTCGACCAGGAAGGCCTGGGCGCGCATCGCCGTGCGGCCGTCATTCGACGCCTCGAAGCGCCGGCGGACTTCGGCCCCGCCGGCCGCCAGCGCCTCCTTCAACGCCTTCAGGACCTCGGCGCGGGCATCGTCGGACCCGTGGACCTGCACGATCTCGTCGATCTGGGCAACCAGACCCCGGCGATCGATGATATCGCGCTGTTTGACGATCACGTTCATGCCGCTCGATCCATCACGCTCACGTGCCGCGCCCGGGCTGCGCCCGGATATGGCTCTGGTCCGCGCCCGGATATTTCCTTGGGCCGCGTCGCATTGCGCCATATCTATAGCAGACCTTTACCAAATAGTGATTCGGCGTGGCCGCTGCCATGCAGCGCCGAAGGCCGGGACTACGACCCGCGGGGAGGTAATGTTGCACTGCGACGTAGTAATGCTATAACCCGCATAGACCGTTGGATTCTTTCATGATCCCGGGCGCCCCGAGGGGAGACACGACCAAATGAAGAAGGGCCGGATTGCCGGACTTGCCGTCATTGCGGTGATCGCTGGCGGCGGCTATTTCGTCGCCCAGCTTTACGCCGACCATTTGGCTGATCGGCGGATCGGGGCAATCCTCACCAAGCTGCCCAAGGGCACCGAGGTCAAGTACCGCACCGCCGGATACAGCATCTGGAACGGTGAGATCAGGCTGCGCGATGTCAAGGTCGACAGCCAGGTTGCCGGCGAGGCCCGCATCAAGGGCGTGACCGTCGCCGACTTCGACAAGTTCCACCGCGTCCCGCACTACGTGAAGGTCAAGGTCCGCGGCTTCGAGATGAAGCGCGAGAAGGCGAACGCGGCGACGCGGCGCTGGATGGACAAGCTCCGCTACAAATCGATCACCGTCGACGTCGAATACGCCTATCGTTATCGCCCCGACATCCGCGAGCTCGTGATCGAGAAGGCGCGCATCACCGGCCCGCAGGTCGGCACGCTGGAGCTGAGCGGCCGGCTCACCAATGTCCGCTCGCTCGATGTGCGCCATCTCGGCGATCTGATCGCGATCGGCATGCAGTCGGTCGTGCGCGGCGTCCAGCTCACCTATACCGACGGCTCGCTGGCCGACCGGCTGATCGCGTCCTACGCGGCCGAGAGAGGCATCGACGCCAAGACCTTCCGCGCCAGCCTCGTGCACGATCTCGACGCCGAGATGCGGCGCACCAAGAGCGCCAATCTGCGCCGGCAGATCCAGCATGTGCGCGCCTTCGTCGAGCGGCCCGGCAAGGTGGTGATCACCGTCAAGCCGCGCACCACGGTGCCGGTCTTCCTGCTCGCGGCGATGCCCACGCCGCACATGATCCAGCGCACCCTCGGCATCAACATCACCACGACACCGAGCGCGCCGAAGAAGAAATAGAGAAGAAGACCTGAAGAAGAAAAGTTAACGCCGCCTGCCTATGCCCCGCGCTGCAGGGACACCAATCGGTACACCAGATCCAACGCCGCCTTCGGTGACAGATCGTCGGGATTGACGGATGCGAGCTCGGCCTCGATCTCGGCCGCCGCGCCCGCCTCGGCGCGCCCGTCGGCGCCGGCGCTGAAGAGCGGCAGGTCGTCGGCGAGCCGCGCCAGATCGCCCGACTGCTCGTCCGCTTCGAGCACGCGCAAGACCGCGTCGGCCCGCTCGACGACGCTCATGGGCAGCCCCGCGAGCCGCGCCACGTGGATGCCGTAGGAGCGGTCCGCCGCCCCGGCCGCCACCTCGTGCAGGAAGACGACGTCGCCCTGCCATTCCTTGACGCGCATCGTGTGGCAGGTGAGCGCATCGAGCCGCGCCGTCAGCACGGTGAGCTCGTGGTAGTGCGTCGCGAAGAGCGCGCGCGAGCGGTTCACCTCGTGCAGATGCTCGATCGCTGCCCAGGCGATGGAAAGCCCATCGAAGGTCGCCGTGCCGCGCCCGATCTCATCGAGGATGACCAGCGCCCGCTCGCCCGCCTGGTTCAGGATCGCCGCCGTCTCCACCATCTCGACCATGAAGGTCGAGCGGCCGCGCGCCAGATCGTCCGCCGCGCCTACCCGGCTGAAGAGGCGGTCGACGACGCCGATGCGCGCCGCTGCGGCCGGCACGAACGAGCCCATCTGCGCCAGGATCGCGATCAGCGCGTTCTGGCGCAGGAAGGTGCTCTTGCCCGCCATGTTCGGGCCCGTCAGCAGCCAGAGCCGGCCCGAGGCTTCCCCGTTCTCGCCGCCCGCCTCGACATTGAGGCGGCAGTCATTGGCGACGAAGGCGGATTCGTTCGCGCTTTCGAGCGCGGCTTCGACCACCGGATGGCGCCCGCCGGTGATCTCGAAGGCAAGGCTCGCGTCGACGCTCGGCCGGTTGTAGCGCCGCGCGACGGCCAGCGTACCCAGCCCCGCCGCGACGTCGAGCGCCGCCATGGCGCGGGCGGCGGTCGCGATCGCTTCGGCCCGGCCGACCGCGAGCGTCACCAGCTCGTCGAAGATCTCGAGCTCGATCGCGATCGCGCGTTCGGCCGCGCGCGCGATACGCTCCTCGAGCTCGCCCAGCTCGGCGGTGGTGAAGCGAACGGCGTTCGCCATCGTCTGGCGATGGATGAAGGGGCCGTTCGCGCCGGTCTTCGCCATCAGCTTCTCGGCATGGGTCGCCGTCACCTCGATGAACCAGCCGAGCACGTTGTTGTGGCGGATCTTGAGCGAGGGCGTCGCGGTCTCCTCGCGGTGCTGCGCCTCCAAATTCGCGATCAGGCGCCGGCTCTCGTCGCGCAACCGGATCTGCTCGTCGAGATGGGGGGCGAAGCCTTGGCGGACGAAGCCGCCGTCGCGGGCCTGCAGCGGCAGGTCGGCCGCGAGCGCGCGGGTCAGGGTGTCGACGATGCTGCCATGGTCGCCCAGGTCGCGGGCGCAATCGGCGATCCCGTCGGGCGCGACGAAGGCGGCGGCCTGACCCTGGGCGATGGCAAGGCGCAGCGGGTCGGCCTGGGCGAGCCCGTCGCGCAGCGCTGCCAGATCGCGCGGCCCGCCGCGTCCAACGGTGAGCCGCGAGAGCGCGCGCTCGAGATCGGGGCAGCGCTTCAGGCGCTCGCGCACGCCGGCCCTGGCGCCTTCGTTCTCGACGAAGAAGCCGACCATGTCGAGCCGCTCGGCGATCGTCGCCGGATCGGTGAGCGGGGTCGCGAGGTGTCCCGCCAGGAGGCGCGCCCCCGCGCCCGTGACCGTCCGGTCGATCACGGCCAGCAGGCTGCCTTTGCGTTCGCCCGAGAGCGACCGCGTAAGCTCGAGATTCCGCCGCGTCGCCGCGTCGATCGCCATCACCGCGTTCTCTTCGATGCGGCGCGGCGGGGCGAGGCGCGGCAGCTTGCCCTTCTGGGTCAGCTCCACATAGTCGACGAGCGCGCCGAGCGCCGCCAGTTCCGCGCGCGTGAACGCGCCGAAGGCGTCGAGCGAGCTCACCTTGTAGAGCGTCTCTAAGCGCCTCTGACCATTGGCAGAATCGAACCGGCTCGTCGGCAGCGGCGTCAGCGCGGGCGTGAAATCGGCCAGCGCCGCCTTGATGAGCGGCGCTTCGGCCAGCGCCTCTCCCACCAGGATCTCGCCTGGCTCCAGCCCCGCGAGCGCGGCGGGCAGCCCCGGTTCGTGGAGCGTCCGCACCGAGATGTCACCCGTCGAGACATCGACCCAGGCGAGCGCCAACCCGCCTTCGGCCCGCGCCAGGCTGGCCAGATAATTGTGCCGCCGCGCGTCGAGCAGCGTGTCCTCGGTCAGCGTGCCGGGCGTGACGATGCGGACCACGTCGCGCTTCACCACCGCCTTCGAGCCGCGCGCCTTCTTGGCCTCGGCCGGGTCTTCCATCTGCTCGCAGACGGCGACGCGGAAACCCTCGCGGATCAGCCGCGCGAGGTAGCTGTCGGCGGCGTGCACCGGCACGCCGCACATCGGGATGTCCTCGCCCTCGTGCTTGCCGCGCTTGGTCAGCGCGATGTCGAGCGCGGCCGAGGCGGCCACGGCATCCTCGAAGAAAAGCTCGTAGAAATCGCCCATCCGGTAGAACAAGAGCGCGTCGGGATGGGCGCGCTTGACCTCGAGATACTGCGCCATCATCGGGGTGGCGCGAGCCTCGTCGGGCGGGCCGGTATTCGGTCTGGAGGTCTCGTTCATCGACGCCCCGTACATTATCACAGCGGGGAGTCGGTCGTCACGATCGCATCGCTCTGATCAGGTTGCCGAGACGGTAACTTGACGGCCGGGCCCATCGAAATGGATTGTGAGGTTCTGAAGTACATCGAGACCGAGCAGAATGTCGGTCTCCATTTCCCCGACGAACTCGGTCAACCGGAGATCGCGCGCCAATTGCGGATTCGCGAATCCCTTCTCGAGGCCGAGTGGGACGATCAGGTCTGCCAGAAATGTCCGAGCCGTTGCCGTCTGCGTACCGGACACCATTTCAGCTTCACCGCTTGAAGCAAGCCCAACGCGTCGCGCGACCATGGGTTTGATACATGTGGTGTTGGCGCCGGTGTCGATCAGGCTGCTGAAATGCACCCAGGCAGGGCTGTGCAAAGGGCGGCCGGCCGCGAGTGTACCAGGTGGTGCGATGGCCACCTCGATGAGCGCACCAAGGTCGGGATCAAGAGCGACCGCTTGAGACGGCATGCGTCCGCGGCGATATAAACACCTTCCGGTCGGTGACTTCCTGGATCGAATAGAGCCCGTCGGAATATTCCTGTTCGGCAAATTCGCGTGCCGCTGTCGTCGTCGCGAAAAACTCAACCACCTCACAGTGCCTCAGGACGGCGAATTCGCCGGCATTGGTGCTCAGCAACCCCGGAAGCGCGGCACGAAAGGCTTCATAGTTGCTCCGGACTTCGGTGTCGTGCGCACGCGTTGAGGCCATGATCGAACCTTCATCTGAAAATCGTTCAGAATCTTAACGCTGCGCCGAGTCCCGTGTCTACAACCAAAGCTCGCAACGCGTTTGCCAATCAATTTGTTGCCCCACCAAATTCCGTCCGGCAATTTCCACCCGAACCTCTTGCGCGCCAAGGCGTTTCGCCGTTTGATCGGGGCGATCCCTTCAAAGCGTTCC
>CAZBRE010000024.1:0-2233 GCA_964494065.1 uncultured Alphaproteobacteria bacterium | reverse complement strand
CTTGCGCGCCAAGGCGTTTCGCCGTTTGATCGGGGCGATCCCTTCAAAGCGTTCCCTATCTCCCGAAAGCGCGCGCCATGGCCGACGTATCCGCACACGTAACCGACCAAGAAGCCCTGCTCATGCATTCCTCGGGCCGGCCGGGGAAGATCGAGGTCGTCGCCACCAAGCCGCTCACCACCCAGCGCGATCTGGCGCTCGCCTATTCGCCGGGCGTTGCGGCGCCCGTGAAGCGCATCGCTGAGGACCCCTCGCTGGCTTACGACTACACGGCCAAGGGCAACCTCGTCGCCGTGATCTCCAACGGCACGGCGATCCTCGGCCTCGGCAATCTGGGCGCGCTCGCCGCCAAGCCGGTGATGGAGGGCAAGGCCGTGCTCTTCAAGCGCTTCGCCGACGTCGATTCGATCGATATCGAGGTGACCACCGAAGATGTCGACGAGTTCGTCAACTGCGTGCGCTTCCTCGGCGCCTCCTTCGGCGGCATCAACCTCGAAGACATCAGGGCGCCCGACTGCTTCATCATCGAACAGCGCCTGCGCGAAGCGCTCGACATCCCGGTCTTCCACGACGACCAGCACGGCACCGCGATCATCTCCTCGGCGGGCCTCATCAACGCGCTCGAGCTCACCGGGCGCGACCTCAAGACCGCCAGGATGGTGGTGAACGGCGCCGGCGCTTCGGCCGTCGCCTGCGTCGAGCTTTTCAAGGCGATGGGCATGCCGCACGACCACGTCATCATGTGCGACACCCGCGGCGTGATCTATCAGGGCCGCGAGGACGGCATGAACCAGTGGAAGTCGGCGCATGCGGTCAAGACCAAGCTGCGCACGCTGGACGAGGCGATGAAGGGCGCCGATATCGTGGTCGGGCTCTCGGCCAAGGGCGCCATCACGCAGTCGATGGTCGCCTCGATGGCGAAGAAGCCGATCATCTTCGCACTCGCCAATCCCGATCCCGAGATCGACCCCGACGACGTGAAGGCGGTGCGCTCGGACGCGATCATCGCCACGGGCCGGTCCGATTATCCCAACCAGGTCAATAACGTACTGGGTTTCCCCTATATCTTTCGCGGCGCCCTCGACGTGCGCGCCTCGACCATCAACGATGCGATGAAGATCGCCGCCGCCGAGGCGCTCGCCCGGCTCGCCCGCGAGGACGTGCCCGACGAAGTGGGCGAGGCCTATGCCGGCCAGCGTCTGCGCTACGGCCCCGAATATATCATCCCGGTGCCCTTCGATCCGCGCCTCGTCGTCGCGGTGCCGGCGGCGGTGGCCAAGGCCGCGATGGAAAGCGGCGTCGCCCGCCGCCCGATCGTCGACGAGGAAAGCTATGTGAAGGAGCTCACCGCGCGCCTCGACCCGACGGCCTCGGCCATGCAGGCGATCGTCGACCGGGTGCGCAGCCGCGCCGCCCGCGTCGTTTTCGCCGAGGGCGAGGAGGAGCCGATCATCCGCGCAGCACTCGCGTTTCGCGATTCGGGCTACGGCGTGCCCATCCTGCTCGGCCGCGAGGAGCGCATCGCCGAGACGGTGGCGGCGGCGGGCCTGCAAGGCACCGAGGACATCGAAATCATCAACGCGCGGCTCTCCGACCAGAACCAGAAATACACCGACTTCATCTACGAGCGGCTGCAGCGCAAGGGCGCCCTCTACCGCGACGCCCAACGCATGGTGAACAACGTGCGCAACCTCTTCGCCGCCTGCATGGTGGCGAACGGCGATGCCGACGCCATGGTCTCCGGCCTCACCCGCCGCTTCGCCGTCACCTACGAGGAGGTGCGCCGCGCCATCGACAACCAGATCGGCGAGCGCGTCTTCGGCATGCACATCGTCGTCACGCGCGGCCGCACGGTCTTCATCGCCGACACGACCGTGCACGAAGAGCCGTCCTCCGTGGTGCTCGCCGACATCGCCATGCAGGCTGCGGAGAAGGCGCGCCAGTTCGGCCAGGAGCCGCGCGTCGCCTTCCTCGCCTTCTCCAACTTCGGCAACCCGATGAGCGAGAAGACCGACCGCATCCGCGAGGCCGTCTCGATGCTCGATTCGCGCAGCCCCGATTTCGAGTACGAGGGCGAGATCTCCGCCGACACCGCGCTCGACCCCTCGCTGCTCGATCTCTATCCATTCGCGCGTTTGTCGGGGCCGGCGAACGTCCTCATCATGCCCGAGCTCAATAGCGCCAACATCGCCGCCAAGCTGATGCTGAAGCTCGGCGGCGGCTCGGTGATCGG
>CAZBRE010000023.1:23544-40272 GCA_964494065.1 uncultured Alphaproteobacteria bacterium | reverse complement strand
TGTATCTGCGCGAGATGGGCTCGGTCGAGCTGCTGTCGCGCGAGGGCGAGATCGCGATCGCCAAGCGCATCGAGGCCGGCCGCGAGAAGATGATCGGCGCGATCTGCGAGTCGCCGCTCACCATGCAGGCGATCATCTCGTGGCGCGACGCGCTGGTCGGCCAGAAGATGCTGCTGCGCGACATCATCGACCTGGAAGTGACCTTCGGCGGCGGGCCCGTGACCGCCGACAATGTCGACCAGGACGACGACGAAGACGGCGACGGGGCCAACGGCGGGAATGGAGCGAATGGGGCTGGTGGTGCCAATGGCGCGAATGGGGCCGATGGCGCCGGCGCGAAGGCCAATGGCGCGGCCGATGACGACGACGAGAACGAAGACGGCGAGCGCGCCTCCGGCGACAATGATGACGACGATGAAGACGACGACGAGACCAATCTGTCGTTGGCGGCCAAGGAAGCGACGCTGATGCCGGACGTGCTCGGCACCTTCGACAGCATTGCGGCGACGTACAAGAAGCTCGCCAAGATCCAGGACCAACGCCTGACCGATCTGCAGAAGGGCTCCGAGCCCTCCACCCGCGTCGAGCGGCGCTACGCCAAGGTGCGTGACGAGCTGGTCGATCAGGTCCGCAGCATCCGCCTCAACAATCTTCGGATCGAGCAGCTCGTCGGTCAGATGCACGAACTGAACCGGCTGTTGGTCAGCTTCGAAGGCCGGCTGCTGCGTTACGCGGAGGCCGGCGGCGTCAAGCGCGAGGATTTCCTGGAGCAGCATTACGGCCAGGAGCTCGATCCCAAATGGGCGCGCAAGGTCGCCAAGCGATCCAAGCAATGGAAGAAGTTCACCACCAACTTCGAAGAAGAGATCGAGGCGATCCGCGACGGCATCGCCGAGATCGCCGACACGGTCTCGCTGCCCGTCGGCGAGTTCCGGCGCATCTACAACTCCGTGCGCCAGGGCGAGCAGGAGGCGAGCAAGGCCAAGAAGGAGATGGTCGAGGCAAACCTGCGGCTCGTCATCTCGATCGCCAAGAAATACACCAACCGCGGCCTGCAGTTCCTGGATCTCATTCAGGAGGGCAATATCGGCCTGATGAAGGCGGTCGATAAGTTCGAGTACCGCCGCGGCTACAAGTTCTCCACCTACGCCACCTGGTGGATCCGCCAGGCCATCACCCGCTCGATCGCCGACCAGGCGCGCACCATCCGCATTCCGGTGCATATGATCGAGACGATCAACAAGCTGGTGCGCACCTCGCGCCAGATCCTGCACGAGATCGGCCGCGAGCCGACGCCGGAGGAGCTGGCCGAGAAGCTCGCCATGCCGCTGGAGAAGGTGCGCAAGGTCCTGAAGATCGCCAAGGAGCCGATCTCGCTCGAGACGCCGATCGGCGACGAGGAGGACAGCCATCTGGGCGACTTCATCGAGGACAAGAACGCGGTGGTGCCGCTGGATGCTGCGATCCAGTCGAATTTGCGCGAGACCACGACCCGGGTGCTGGCGACGCTGACCCCGCGCGAGGAGCGCGTGTTGCGCATGCGCTTCGGCATCGGCATGAACACCGACCACACGCTCGAAGAGGTCGGCCAGCAGTTCAGTGTCACCCGCGAGCGCATCCGCCAGATCGAGGCCAAGGCGCTGCGCAAGCTCAAGCATCCGAGCCGGTCAAGGAAGCTCAGAAGCTTCCTCGATACCTGAGCCGCTACCGGTTCCGGCCGCTTACCCCAGCAGACCTCGAGCTGGTTGCGCGCTGGCTCAAGGCGCCGCATGTACGGCAGTGGTGGGGCGATCCATCGCATCAGTTGCGCGAGATCCATTCCCATTTTGAGAACCCGCTCGTCCGGCCCTACCTGGTTAGCCATAAGGGCCAGCCCTTCGCGTACGTCCAATGCTACGATCCGCGCGACTATCCCGACAGCGGACGCCGCGCCGAGTTGCACAGGAGTCGCGGCGTCGACTTCCTCATCGGTGAAGCGGACATGCTCGGCCGGGGCCACGGCGCCGGCATGCTGATGACATTTGCGCGTGGCGCATTCCGGGTTCCCGGCGTCGCGAGCGTCATTTCCGATCCAGACCCAGCAAATGTGGCATCGCTCGCCGCGCTCCAGCGCGCCGGTTTCGTCGGCCACGGCGAAGTTAGGCTGCCGTGGGGAACGGCGCGCCTAATGCGCCACGACCGTCCCGGCTGATCGATCCGGCTACTTCTTCTCGATGACCCCGCAAGCGATGCGGTCGCCGGCGGCGCCGGAGGGCTGGCTCTTGTAGTCGTCGCCCTTGGCGTGGAGCACGATCGCTGCCCCATCGGCGTCGAAGAGGCGGGCGTCGAGGGCAAGCTTCACGTTCAGCACCTCGATGTCGAGTTTGCCGTCGGCGCCGACGTGGATGTTCGGCATGTCGCCGGCATGCGGCCCGCCGGTGACGAGGAAGCCGTGCTTGGCGCCGGTCGGGTTGTAGTGACCGCCGGCCGAGGCGAAGGGCGGCTCGCACTTACCGACAGCGTGAATGTGGAAAGCGTGCGTGCCGGGCGGCAGGCCCCGAAATCGCACGGCTACGAGCGTGCCGTTGGGGGATTGTCGCAGCAACGCGGTGCCGACGGTTCTGCCGGCGGGATCTTTGAGGGTTGCGCTTGCGGAGTCCGCGGCGTTGGCGCCGCTGGCTGCGAGGCCGAGGCCGACAAACAGCATGGCCGCCAGCCGAAGAGTGGATATCATTTCGTTCCTCCCTGGTGCCATTGCCCGCCCTCTTTTGGACGTGGTTGGCGCGACGCAGTGTGACATATGAAATCTGTGTCGAGCACGTGCCTTCCGCAAGTCTCGCCCGCATTGCGGGGCGTGCAGTGAGAGGCTAGCTTGCGGCATCGGGCGAGCGGCTTTGAGGGGAGAGCGGTGGCGATGCGGGCGACACGCACGACACGCACGATACGCGCGATTGGCATCCTGTTCGGAATGGCCGCTCTCCTTGCGGCTTGCGGCGAGGAGGCGGAGAAGCCGGTCGAATACGTCCGCGCGATCAAGACGTTTACGGTGAGCGAGGTCGCCTCGGGGCAGACGCGGAAATATGCCGCGACGGTGCAGGCGACGAATTCCTCGGCGCTCAGCTTCCAGGTCGCGGGCAACGTGCAGAAGGTGCTGGTGAAGGCGGGCGATGCGGTGCGCAAAGGCCAGATCCTCGCCGTACTCGACAAGAAGCCCTACGAGCTCGACGTGCAGGCGGCGCAGGCCGAATTGCGCAAGGCCGAAGCGGATCGAGGCCAGAAGCGCTCCGAGCTCGAGCGCCAGCGCGCGCTGTTCGCCAAGGGCTGGATCGCCAAGTCGCGGCTCGAGCAGCACCAAAGTGCCTACGAGGCCGCGGTCGGTCAGGTCAATATCGCAACCTCGAAGCTTAGCCTCGCGCGGCGGGATCTCGCGAATACCGAGCTTCACGCGCCCTTCGACGGCACGATCTCGGAGAAGCTCGTCGATCCGTTCACCGACGTGAAGGCGGGGCAGAAGCTTTTCGAGATCGACGCGACGGGCGCGCTCGAGGTCGCCTTCGACGTGCCGGAGAACACCATCGCCCGCCTGTCCCTGGGCATGCCCGTGGTCATCACCTTCTCGACGCCGAACAGCTGCCGCTGCTCCGGGCGGATCACCGAAATCGGCTCGAAGGCGGGAACCGCGAACGCCTTTCCGGTTAAGGCGAGTTTGCTCGACCCGCCGGCCTCGGCCCGTTCGGGCATGTCCGCCCAGGTGCAGGTGCGCCTGCAGAACGAAAGCCAGACGACGGGCTTCTTCGTGCCGCTTGCCGCCATCGCGCCGGCGCCCGACCAGAAGGAGGGGCGCGGCTATGTCTTCGTCTATCAGCCGAATTCGCGGACCGTTAAGAAGGTGCTGGTGCGCGGGGCCGGCGTTCAGGAGAACATGATCGCGATCGTCGGCGTGAAGCCCGGCGATATCGTCGCGGTCGCCGGCGTCAACTTTTTGGCCGATGGTCAGAAGGTCAAGCTGATGGCGGCGAATTGAGCCGCAACGGAACAGCCGCCAGGCCGGTCGGGACCCGACAATGCGCTCACTGACCGAAGCCGCGCTCAACAACAACCGGCTGGTGATCCTGCTGATCATCACCATCATCGCCGGCGGCATCTACGTCTATCTCGACTACCCGAAGAAGGAGGATCCGACGATCCGGATCCGCGAGGCCGTCGTGACGGCGTCCTTCCCCGGCATGTCGACCAAGCGGGTGGAGGACCTGATCACCCGGCCCATCGAGGAGACGATCCGCCAGATCCCGCAGGTCAAGGAGATCAAGTCCGACAGCAAGACCGGCTCCTCCGTCGTTCATATCATCGTCAAGGACGAGATCAAGAACATGGCGCCGGTCTGGCAGGACCTGCGCAACAAGATGGCCGATCTCAAAGGCAAGCTGCCCGAGGGGACGCAAGGGCCGAGTGTCAACGACGAGCGGGGACTGACGGCGGTTGCGACGATCGCGCTCTGGGCCGACGGGTTCACGATGGCGGAGATGCGTGCGGTGGTGCGCACGACCCGCGACCGGCTTTACACCGTGAAGGGGATCAAGAAGGTCGAGCTCTTCGGCATCCAGGAAGAGCGCATTTATCTCGAGGTCTCGAACGCCAAGATGGCGCAGCTCGGCCTCAATCCCGGCACCATCGTCAACACGCTGACGGCGCAGAACATCATCCTGCCGGGCGGGCGGCTCAATGCGGCGGGGCGTGTGATCGTCGTCGAGCCGTCGGGCAACTTCAACGACGTCTCGGAGATCGCCTCGGTGCTGATCGCGATCCCCGGCACGACCAAAGTCGTGCCCTTGCGCGAGATCGTGAAGATCAGCCGCCGCTATGTCGAGCCGCCGGAGAAACCGGTGTTCTTCAACGGCCGGCCGGCCATCGTGCTCAGCGTCTCGATGCTGGACGGGGTGAACGCGGTCGAATTCGGCCGCCGCCTGACTGCTAAGCTGAAAGCGATCGAGGGCTCGCTGCCCTTCGGCTATTTCCTGCAATACGCCACCTTCCAGCCGAAATTGGTCGAGGCGGCCATTTCGAACGCTCTCGGCAACGTCTACCAGTCGCTCGGCATCGTGCTCTTGGTGGTGATGGTCTTCCTCGGCCTGCGCACCGGGCTCATCGTCGGGTCTTTCGTTCCGCTGGCGATGCTGATGGGGCTCATCATCATGTGGACGGCCGATATCGAGCTGCAGCGCATGTCGATCGCGGCGATGATCATCGCGCTCGGCATGCTGGTCGATAACGGCATCGTCATCGCCGAGGACATCCGCGCGCGTCTGGAGCGCGGCGAGGAGCGGCGCGCGGCGGTGATCGCCGCCGGCCGGTCGCTCGCGATCCCGCTGCTGACCGCCTCGCTCACCACGATCCTGGCCTTCGCGCCGATCCCGCTCGCCGTCGGCGGAACCGGCGAGTACACGCTCTCGCTGGGTCAGGTGGTGATCATCGTCCTCCTGTCGTCGTGGTTCCTCGCGATGGTCTCGACGACGACGCTTTGCTACCGCTTCATGCATGTGAAGCCAGTCGCCGCTGGGCGTGGTGGCGATCCGTATGGCAGCCGGTTCTATCGGGTCTATCGGCGCATGCTCGAGGCCATGCTGCGATGGCGGCTTGCCGTTATCGGATTGACGCTTGCGCTCCTGGTGCTCGCCGGCCTCGGCATGCAGCTCGTTCCGGCCACTTTCTTTCCGGCCAACGACAGCAATCGGTTCCTCGTCTATCTCGATCTTCCCGCCGGCACGCATATCAACAAGACCACCGCGGAGGTGCGGCGGCTCACGGCCTGGCTCGGCGACAAGACGGCGAATCCGGAGGTGGCGAGTACCATCGCCTATGTGGGCAGCGGGGGGCCGCGCTTCTTTCTCTCGCTTTCGCCGCTCGACCCGGACCCGCATGTCGCCTTCTTGCTCGTCACCACGCGGAGCAATACGCAGGTGCCGGCGTTGATAAAGCGCGTGCGCCAGCGTCTTTTCGACCGCTATCCCGACGTCCGCGGCCGGGTGAAGGCGATGTGGTTCGGTCCGACGGAGACCGGCGAGGTCAGCATTCGGATATCGGGGCCCGGCACCAAGCATCTGACGCGCGCCGCAGCGGATGTGATGACAGCCCTTCGCGCAGTCCCCGGCACGCTCGACGCCAAGCAGGACTGGGAGAACTACATAATCAAGGCGCGGGTGCTGGTGGACCAGGCCCGCGCCCGCCGTGCCGGCATCACCTCGCAGGAAGTGGCGAACTCGCTCGCCGCCTATATCGACGGCGCGGTGATCTCGAATTACCGCGAGGGCGACAAGTCGATCCCGCTCGTCGTGCGCGGCGAGCCGACGGAGCGGCAGGTGCTGACCGCGCTGCGCAACGTGTCGGTCTTTTCGACAAGCAGCGGGCGGATCGTGCCCCTTACCCAGATCGCGGATGTCCGCGCGGAATGGGTATTGAGCCGCATCAAGCGCTACAACCAGGAACGCACGATCACGGTGAGCGCCAAAAACCAGACGCTGACGGCGTTGCAGCTTCTGGACAAGCTGCGCCCGACATTGGCCGCGCTCAAGCTGCCGGACGGCTATCGCTGGGAGATCGGCGGGGAGCTTGAGAAATCGAAGGAGGCGCAGGCCAATCTCTTCAAGAACATGCCGGTCTGCTTTGCCCTGATCCTGGCGCTGCTGGTCTGGCAGTTCGGCTCGTTCCGGCGGCCGGCCATCATCCTGCTGACCATTCCGTTGACCCTGATCGGCGCGGTGATCGGCCTCTTGGTCATGCGCGCCGACTTCGGCTTTATGGTGATCCTGGGATTCTTGAGCCTTGCCGGGATCATCATCAACAACGGCATCGTGCTGGTCGACCGCATCGATATCGAACGCGATGAGGGCAAGGATCCTTACGAGGCCATCGTCGCCGCGAGCCTGGCGCGGTTCCGGCCCATCCTGATGACCACCATGACGACGATCCTGGGGCTCACGCCGCTCATTGTCACCGTCGACCCGCTCTTCTTCGGCATGGCGGTGGTGATCGCGTTCGGGCTGTTCGTCGCGACGGTCTTTACCTTGGGCGTGGTGCCGGTGCTCTACGCGTTGTTCTTCCGGGTCCGCGGACCGGCGGCGCAAAGCTGAGGGGTCTTACCGCGCCTCACGGCGAAGTGCATTCGAGCCCTCGATCCAACGATTGTCGAACTGCGAGGCCACCATCGCCGGGCCCGTAATGAACTCGATCCCGAGCGCGTTGCGGCCGCGCCAGGCCACGCGGGCGGGCAGGGCCTCCCGGCTGTGCGGTACCTCAAGGGACACGTGCGAGGGATAGCCGCGGCCTTCATCGACCATGAGGAGGGCGCCGGTCGCCGATAGATTCTCGATCTCGCATTCGACGCGTCGGTCGTCGACCCGCAGGTTGGCCGGAGAGCGCATCACGATCCGGTGAAAGCGCCGGCGTTCGTTGTCCTGGCGGAGCCGGCGCATGCGGTCATCGGCGCCGCTGATCCGCTCCCAGTCGACGAACTCCTGATAAGACAGCCGGTAGCGTTGGCAGGCCTCACGGAAGCCGAGGGCGCCTTTGCGAACCGCGGCAATGACCTTGCGCTTGTCGCGCCGGTACCAGCGGCGGGCGTCGGGCCGCGGCAACTCGCCCCCTTGCTCCGCCGGCTCGGCCGCGTCGCTGTTGTCTTTCATGGATCGGGCGGAAGTGGGCCGAACGGCGGACGGGTCGGAAGGATAGCGGGGCGCGTCGCTGGCCATTCTCGGCTCCTAGGAATCTTGCGGCTTCTTATTTCTTATGGCGTCTTCCGACGTCATCGGTTGCGCCACATCGCGAAGCCGTCGGGCGACCTGCGGGCGCCCGCAAGGAATGATCCTGAGGTCTTTAATTTGAAGTGAAAAATTCTAGTAAAATGCAGTTAATAACTAAGGCAATATTTAGACAAATTGATTCTTTCACTAGGATTCCGTTTCGAATCAAAGGTTTTGTTGTAGGTATTCCAGCATTCCCAAAGGACTGGCTGGACGCGTCTCTGTGGGCCGACGCCCGGGGGATCCACGCTGCGGCCGGCTGAACTGGTCTCGCATTTGCGCTTGACGACGGCTGCGGCAGACCCGACGTTCGGCACGAGCAACGGCGGGCCCGTAGCTCAATTGGTTAGAGCGAACCGCTCATAACGGTTTGGTTGCAGGTTCGAGTCCTGCCGGGCCCACCATTATTTCAATGGCTTAGTTTGCATAGTCCTAGCGTAGCTTTTTCTGTAAGTGCTTATTTAAGTGCAAATTGAACGATCGAATTCGCTGCTTATTTGGCGAAGACGGTATGGTTTGATCGACGGTTAGTTACAAAAAACGATCTGAATTTTGTTCCGTTGATGCGGCAGATAACGAGGTTGGAGCACCATCCTCCGAAAAATTCGAGCAACCAAGGCGAGCCTTCGAGTGCCGTCAATAATGTCCGCTTTGCGCGCAAAAGCGGACATCGAGCGCCATGCACGCGTCGCTTGGCAAACGCAATTTTCTGTGAATTGGCGGCAATTCCTACTCGAGCAATTGTAGGTCAATTTGACGCCTCGATCGGAGGCATACACCGGAGCTGCCGAGCTCTGGGGCAATCGGCCAAGTGTCTCGGAAACAACGCGGCGGAAAGGAAATTTATATCGACCGGCGCTACACATCTCCCTCGCCGGTCTCAAACGGAACTGCTTTTACCATGCGGGCTGTATCGAGCAGAGCCAAGAGAGCTTGCAGAATTTGCATTGGGCTCGGTGGGCAGCCGGGGATATGAAGATCGACGGGGACCACTTCGGCGACGCCGCCGACGACGGCGTAGCTGCCGGCAAAGCAGCCGCCGTCGAAGGCGCAATCGCCGACCGCGACCACCCACTTGGGCGCCGGCGTGGCGTTGTAGGTCCGCTCCAGGGCCTCCCGCATGTTCTTGGTCACCGGTCCGGTGACGAGGAGCAGGTCGGCGTGGCGTGGTGAGGCGACGAAGCGGATGCCAAAACGCTCCAGGTCGTAGTAGGCGTTGTTGAGCGCATGGATCTCCAGCTCGCAGCCGTTGCACGAGCCCGCATCGACTTGCCGGATCGAAAGGCTGCGGCCCAATCGCCGGCGTGCGGCGCGCTCGACGCTTGCAGCCAACTCGGCCAGCGAGGCTGTGGACGGGTCGGGCGCCGCTTCCGTCAGCGGCGGGCGAAATATGTTTCGGAATAAGAGGTTGCGCATGGTGACTTCTAAAGATCGTGTCCCGAATAGGAGCAGTTGAACGACTTATTGCAGAGCGGGAAGTCGGCGACGATGTTGCCATCGATCACCGCCTCCAGGAGCGGCCATTGAAACCAGGAGGGATCGCGCAGATGACAGCGCTGGACCTTTCCATCCGGGCCAAGGCGCAGCCAGACCAGGATGTCGCCCCGAAAGCCCTCGACCAGCGCCATGCCCTCGCCGGCCCGGTCCGGCACGTCTGCGCGAACCGGGCCGTCGGGAAGCCGGGCCAGGATCTGCTCGACCAAGGCAAGGCTCTGTATCACTTCGTCGATGCGGACCCAGACCCGGGCATTCACATCGCCGTCCTCGCGGAACGGCACCTCGAAGTCGAGGCCGTCATAGGGCGGGTACCCGGGCATCAGCCGTGCATCGAACCGGCGCCCCGAGCTTCGTCCCACGAACCCGCCGGCTCCGTATTGCCGGGCGAGCCGTGGCTCGAGGAAACCGGTGGCGACCGTTCGGTCGAGCAAGGATGCGGTGTTGTCGTAGAGCTCGACCAAGGCCGGGAAGCGGCGGCGAATATTGCCCAGCAAGGCCGTCAGCGCGCCGATTTCGGTTTCGCCGATATCGACGGCTACCCCGCCCGGAACGATGCGGTCGCGCATCAGCCGATGGCCGAAACCGGCATCGGCCGCCCGCAAGACGCGCTCGCGCAGCACGCCGCAATGCGCATGCATCAGCGCGAAGGCGGCGTCGTTGCAGATAGCCCCGATGTCGCCCAGATGGTTGGCCAGCCGCTCCAATTCCGCCATGAGCCCGCGCAGCCAGCGTGCCCGCGGCGGGACCTCGACGTCGAGCGCCGCCTCGACGGCACGAGCGAAGGCAAAGGCGTAGGCAACCGTGCTGTCGCCTGATGTCCGGCCGGCCAGTATCGCGGCGTGGTCCAGATCCGCGCCCGCCATCAGGCCCTCGATGCCCTTGTGCACATAGCCGAGGCGCGCTTCCAGTCGGACGACGGTCTCGCCGTTGGCGGTGAATCGGAAATGGCCGGGCTCGATGATCCCGGCATGAACCGGTCCGACGGGGATCTGGTGCAGACTTTCTCCCTCGGACGGAAGAAAGACATAAGGCGCATCGGCCTGACGCTCCGTTGCGACGGCGCCCAAGGGCGCGCTCACTTCCCATTTTCCGTGATCCAGCCATGGGCGTCCATCGGGCACGCCCTTTGGGACCAGGCCAAAGAGATCGTGGATGGTACGCTCCAGCCGCAAGGCGGGCCGGTGGCGTGCCGCCACCGACGGGAAAACACCATTGGCACAGTCGAGGCTGACGACACCGATTTCTCCAGCCCGTTCGTCGAGCAGCGCCATGTGCACGCCTTTGGGCTCGCCCCAGAGGCCTAGAAGGGTCCAGTGACCGTCGGCCAGCTGCCCGGCGGTGTAGGCCCAGATGGTCGGATCCACCGCCGCGCGCGGCCACGGCCGGTGGCCGGCGACCCGCTGTCCTTCCCGGATCAAGTCGATCAATGCCGGCATTGCTCGCAACCTCGCATCAGCCGAGCGCCGCCGCGACCTGCCGGAACCAGGCCACAAGCGGCGGCGGCAGATAGATGCCCGCCGTCAACACCAACGCCAGATGCGCAAACATCGGGACATAGGACGCCTCGACCGGCGCGGTGCCGCCGGCCGGTTCGCCGAAGGCGAGGCCGCCGACCCGAAGCAGCAGGGCGCCGAATGCGATGAGCAGACCGAAGACCAGCGGGATCGCGAGCAGCGGCTCGCGGGCGAATGTCGAGCTGACGACCAGGAATTCGCTCATGAAGATACCGAGCGGCGGCAAGCCGGCGATCGCGGCGACCCCCAGGATCAGCGACCACCCAAGCCAGGGGTGCGTCACGGTGAGCCCGCGGATCTCGGTGATCTTCTGCGTACCCTTGACCTGGGCAATGTGCCCGACCGCAAAGAAAATTGCCGATTTCGTCAGGCTGTGCATGGTCATGTGCAGAAGGCCGGCGAAGTTGGCGAGCGGCCCGCCCATGCCAAAGGCAAACGCGATAATGCCCATATGCTCGATCGAGGAATAGGCGAACATGCGCTTGATGTCGCGGCGGCGGTAAAGCATGAAGGCCGCGAAGACGAGCGAGGTCAGCCCCATGGTCACCATGAGCGGCCCCGGCGCGATCGCCCCCGGATTTGCCGCCAGCAGGAGCTTGAAGCGCAGCACCGCGTAGAGCGCGACATTCAGCAATAGTCCCGACAGCACCGCCGAGATCGGCGTCGGACCCTCGGCATGCGCGTCGGGCAGCCAGGCGTGCAACGGCGCCAGGCCCACCTTCGTGCCATAGCCGAGCAGCAGGAATACGAAGGCGACATTCAAGAGCGCCGGGTCGAAGGCCGACGCGCGCGTGATCAGCACCGTCCAGACCATGGCGTCCAGCCCCTCGCCGACCACCGGTCGCGCCGCCATGTAGACCAGAATCGTGCCGAAGAGCGCGAGCGCGATCCCGACGCTGCCCAGGATGAAGTACTTCCAGGCCGCCTCCAGGGCCTCATGGGTGCGATAGATGCCGACCATGAGCACCGTGGTCAGGGTCGCGAGCTCGATCGCCACCCACATCAGGCCGATGTTGTTGGCCACGAGGGCCAGGTTCATGCCGAACAGCAGGACTTGGTACATGGCGTGATAGAAGCGCAGATGAGCGCGCGTCAGACGGCCGATTTCGATCTCGTGGGCGATGTAGCTGGCGCTGAACACGCTGGTGGTGAAGCCGACGAACGTGTTGAGGACGATGAAGACGATATTGAGGTCGTCGACCAGCAGGTATTGCCCAGGTGCCGGCCGCTCGACGAAGAAGAGCGAAACGGCCGCCAGGAAGGTCAAGAATGCAGCGAGCACGTTCAAACGCGCGGTCAGCCGGTAATTTGGCAGCAGGGCCAGCAGCGCCGCCGTGCCGATGGGAACCAGCAGGATCGCGGCAACCGGGTTGATGGGGAGTGACGTCATTGGCGCTCGCCCCGGAAGCGGTCGAGCGCGTGGACATCGACCGTGTCGAAGCGCTCGCGGATGCGGAACAGAAAGATGCCAATCACGATGAAGGCGATCAGGATGGAGAAGGCGACGCTGATCTCGACGACGAGCGGCATGCCTTTGGCGCCCGTCGCGGCGAGCACCAGGCCGTTTTCCAGCGACATGAACCCGATCACCTGGCTCACGGCATTGCGTCGCGTGATCATCATCAGGAGACCGAGCAGGATCACCGACAGCGCCAGGGCAAGATCCTCGCGCGCCAGGATATCGGCCTTCGCCGTGACGCGCAGCATCACCACCATCGACAAGGCAACCAGCGCGATCCCGGCGATCATGGTTGGGCCAATGCCGACCACGGTTTCGATCTCGCGGTGGATGCCCAGGCGCCGGATGATCCGGTGCAGCACCACGGGGATCATGATCGCCTTGAAGACCAGCGCGATCGCGGCGGTCACGTAAAGATGCGGCGCGGCCTGAACGTAGGCCTGCCAGGCAACCGAGGCCGACAGCACCAGGGCGTGCAGCGCAAAGATGTTGAGCAGCGCGTAGAGCCGATCCTGGTACAAGAGGATGAAGCTCACCAGCACGAGCCCGCCGGCCAGAAGATGGGAAACGTCGAAAGCAAGACGGTCCATCTAGAAGCTCCGCGACACGAACAGCAGCAGGGCGCCGAGGAAGCCGAGCATCATGGCCGCCCCCAGCAGCTCGGGCACGCGGAAGACCCGCATCTTGGCGACCGCCGTCTCGAACAGGGCGAGCAGAAAGCCGGCGGCGGCGAGCTTCAGCACATACGCCACAGCGCCGATCGCGTAGGCCTTGGGTCCGGCGCCCGACACCGCCAACCCCCAGGGCATGAACAAGCAGGCGATCAACGAAACATAAAGCAGCAGCTTGAGCGAGGCGGCGAACTCGATCATTGCCAGATGCCGTCCGGAATATTCGAGAACCATCGCCTCGTGCACCATGGTCAGTTCAAGATGCGTTGATGGATTGTCCACCGGAATCCGGGCGTTCTCGGCAATCGCAACCATGATCAGGGCGAACAGCGCGAGCCCGAGCGAAACCCGCAGGCCGACCTCGGAGGACACCATGAAGGCGGCGACGGTGGAGAGCTGGGTCGAGCCGGCAATGAGGGCGAGTGTGAAGACGATGAACAGCATCGCCGGCTCGGCGAGCGAGGCGATCATGACCTCGCGGCTCGACCCGATGCCGCCGAAGCTCGTGCCCACGTCCATGCCGGCGAGGGCGAGAAAAAAGCGCGCGCTCGCGACCAACGCGATCAGGGCGATCAGATCGGCCGTCCAGCTGAACATCAGGCCGGTGGCGAAGGTCGGTACCAGCGCGGCCGCGACCCAGGTTGCCGCGAACACCAGATACGGCGTCACGCGGAACAGCCACGACGCGTTCTCGGCGAGAACGACCTCCTTGCGAAGCAGACGCAGCAGATCGCGATACGGCTGAAACACCGATGCCCCGCGGCGGCGAAGCAGGCGCGCCTTCACCTTGCGCACGAATCCGGTCAAGAGCGGCGCCAGCAGAAGCACCAGCGCCATTTGCGCGCCCTGTACACCGAGGTCGAGCATCATGGCCATAGGGCAAGCACCAGCAGCAGGGTGACCAAGGCGAGGAAGACCAAGCTCAGATAACGCCGGATGGTGAGAAACTGCAGACGGTTCAGGTTGTCCGCGGCAATGCCGACGGCTCTAGCGACCGGCGCGTAGAGGACATCCCAAATCAGATCCTTCACCTCGACGTGAAAGCGCGCCGGCCGCCCATCGCCCGGCGGCGGCATGTCGACCTCCTCACGCGCGCGAAACACGAGGGTGCCGAAGACCCGGCGGATCGGCTGCGCGAAGCTGCCAGCGGTGTACTGTGTGGCCGGGCTCGGATCCGGAAAACCACAATCCCACGCCGGCGCCCGGCGCAAGGCGTGCGAAGCGAAGCGGTGAATCACGACCACCGCCAGGCCGGCCGAAATCGCGATGAAGAAAAAGACGAGTGCTCCATTGTAGGAGTTGCGGCTTTCGGCGATCGGGACGATGGACAGCCAGCTGATGCCGGCCTGAGCGGGAATCCGGTCGCCGAGTACGGCGACGGTCACGGGTGACAACCCATCCATGACGATGCCCGGCAGCAAACCTGCAGCCAGGCAGAGCGCCACGATCAGGAACATGGCGGCAAGCGAGAAGCGGTCCACCTCATTGGCCTGCTCCGCCGCCGAGGTCCTTGGCCGCCCGAGGAAGCTGACGCCGAATGCCTTGACGAAGCAGGCGGCGGCAAGCGCCGCGGACAGCGCCAGCAGGCCGCCCACGGCGGGGACCACGACCTTGAGCCCCCATTGCGGGAGCAGCGGGCTCTGCAGGATGGCCTGGAACGTCAGCCATTCCGACACGAAGCCGTTCAACGGCGGCAGCGCCGAGATGGCGACGCATCCCACCAGGAAGGCAAAGCTCGTATACGGCATACGGTGAATGAGCCCGCCCAGATGCTCCATGTCCCGCTCGCCCGTGGCCGTCAGCACGGCGCCGGCGCCGTAAAACAAGAGGCTCTTGAACAGAGAGTGGTTGAGGACGTGGAACAGCGCGGCGGTCAGTGCGAGCGCGGCGGCCAACCCCATGCCGTTGGCCTGGAATGCCAGGGCCAGCCCGAGGCCGATGAAGATGATGCCTATGTTCTCGACCGTGTGGTAAGCCAGCAGGCGCTTGAGGTCGTGCTGCATGAGCGCGTACAGCACGCCGAGCACCGCCGTCAGTCCTCCGAGCCCAAGCACGACCATGCCGGTCCACCATGTCGGGTCTCCCAGCAGGTCGAAGACGATGCGCACGAATCCATACACCGCCACCTTTGTCATCACCCCGCTCATCAGCGCGGAGACATGGCTGGGCGCCGCCGGATGGGCGAGCGGCAGCCAGACGTGGAGGGGCACCACTCCGGCCTTCGAGCCGGCGCCGAGCAAAGCCAGGGCGAGTACGAACACCGCGACGCTGTCGGCGTGGTTTGCCGCCCGGATCGCATCGAAGCCATAGGCGCCGTTCGGCCCGGCGAGCAGACCGAAGGCGAGCAGTAGCATTAGGGTGCCGAAGCTCGCCATGACCAGATAGATGAAGCCGGCCCGCACGTTGTCGCGATTGCGGTGGTGCGCCACGACAAGGGCCCAAGAGGTCAGCGACATGAACTCCCACGACAACAGGAACGTGAAGGCATCGTCGGCCAGGACCACGAGGTTCATGCCCGCGAGGAACGCCGGGAAGAAGGGGAGAACCCGTTTCGGTTCGACTTCGTGGCGCCCGTAGCCGAGCCCGTAAAAGCTGGCAGTCGCGCCGCCGAGGTTGACGACGACGAGAAAGAACGCGGCCAGCGCATCCAGGCGGAAATGGGCGCCGATCCACGGGAGTCCGAGCGGCAGCGTGAGACTGGACACGGCGCCGGCGCCGTCGAGCAGGCGTGCGCCGGCGGCGGCAAGGGCGATGCTGGTGATCACGAAGCACAAGCTGTAGGTAACGCGATGGAACTGGGAGCGCCCCCCCATTGCCACCGAAATGAGCCCGATCGCGAGGAGCGAGGCCTCGCACCACAGTAGCAAAACGACAATCGTCATTCCCGACCGCTCAAGCCGCGTCGGATGGCGTTGGGTCGCCACCCGTACCACCCGGGTTGTCGCCGACGGATGGACCTTTCAACCGAACCCCACGTCCGCCGTCCTGGCTGACCGCGCCTTCGGCGATCAACTCGATTCCAACGGTCTCCAGCGCTGAAACGAGCTTCATCAACGAGTTGACGTTGCCGCGGATTACTCCGTCGCTGGCCTCCATGCGCTGAATCGTCGGCACTGAGAGGCTGGATATCTCCGCCAACTCCCGCTGCTCGATGCCCAAAAGCGCCCGGGCCGCTCTCAGTTGCCGAGCAGTGATCATAGCTGATCATCCATTTGTTGGACTTAACACTGTATATACCAACTATGATATTCGAATAATGATGTTTTAAGCATGGTTATTGATGTTGACATACGATCGCCGCGGCACCGGTGCTGGCGGCGGCGCGCTCTCCCACGGTGCGAGCACGCCCTATCTGCCGATTGGCATGCTCAAGCGCGCGCTCTTCGGTGTCGACGACCTCGATGACCACGCAGCGATGGACCGGAAGGTGCGCAAAGGGCTTGAGGGTGCTGTAACCGAGGTCGATCCGCTGATCCCGGTCGTGCAGTCGCTCATGGTCCTGCCGGTATCGAGTGCCGACTGGTCCGGTCTGGATCCGCAACATCGGCGCGACCGCATCATCGAAGGGGTGAAGCACCTCGTGCTCCGCAGCGCGGAGATCCGGCCGATGGTGCTTGTTTTCGAGGACCTGCACTGGGTCGACGCCGAATCGCAGCGCGTCTTGGACGCGCTGATCGAGGCGATGGGGGCTCATCGGCTGCTGCCGCTGGTGACCCATCGCCCGGAGTATCGGCGGGAGTGGATGCAGAAGAGCTTTTATTCGCGCATCAGGGTCGACCCTTTGGCCGACACCTCGGCGCGCGCCATGCTCG
>CAZBRE010000023.1:15651-23444 GCA_964494065.1 uncultured Alphaproteobacteria bacterium | reverse complement strand
TGCTCGGCCCGGCCGGCGGATCCGGCTCGTGTCGTCCCATGCCCGGTGGCCGGGAGGCGGTGACGGCATTGATATCCGGCGGTGTGCGACGTTCGGAATCGAGCGACAACGATGTCGATGGATTGGATGGCCGGCAGCCGACCACGCGGCTTTGCAAGAATAGTGTCATAATGTGACCGTATTGGATGTATGGGATAGAGCGGATGCGGCAGATCCAAGACGGAGCGCGCGCAAAGCTACGCGGGCGGTACCCGCACATGCCAAAGAAGAGCGAGACCGACCCTGGCCGACAAGCGGCGCAATACGCCGCGATGCGTGAAACGGTGCATGAGGTTCGCGCCCAGGCGGTGATGGTGGGGATGACCGAGCCGGAGGTTCTTGAGGACTTCATCATCGGCGCCCTCCAGCTCGAATGGCCCTGGCTGAGTGACACTGCGGCGCGGGCAATCATCCACCACCTCAATCCCGAACAGGAATGAGCATCGGCTTGTGTGCCGCAACTGTGTGCGTTCGTAACGCCGGCGATGGTCCTGCGGTGCCGGTTGCAGTGGTCTCGGCATGGCGTTTCCCCCTTGCCGAGTGACCCGACTGAACACCGCGCGCTCAACGCGCCAGGCCTTGAACGCCGCAATATCGAAGGCTCTGATCGTTTCGTTTCCCGAGCAAATTCGGTATGTTCCGGCTGCGCGTTAAAATAGAACTTTCTGTACGGCCCAAAAACCCGGCCGTAGTGGCGAAACCGCCGGACGAGACGGCTGTGCCCGCACTGAAAATCTTGCGCCGTGGGCCACCGTGCAGCCGTGGATTCTCTTACGCAGCTAACGATCGTGTCGGTTGTTTGGACCTCGTCCCATGATCGATCTTTAGAGTTATAAGTATTTCAAGGCAAAGGCGCTCTTTGCTAAAAAATCTGCCGACCGCACCTCGAGGAGTCGCACCGGATGCCCCCGAATGCGATACGCCTTATAGTTGTATCGACTCGTCATGGTTGCAAATTGAGTACAAAAAAGTGAGCAATCCGCTTTTGCCTAGATTACGATCGTGTGACTGCTATATTGCTCGAATGACGCGAGGAACGCTTAGTAAGACGGTCAGATTCAGCGTATTCAAGCGCAACTCGTTCGCCTGCCGGTATTGTGGCGCCACGGCGCCGAATGTTCAGTTGCACGTCGATCATGTCGTCCCTGTGGCGGATGGCGGACGCGACGATTTCGACAATCTCGTAACGGCCTGTGCGGCGTGCAATTTCGGCAAAGGCGCGCGCAATCTGGCCGACGATGAGCGGATCGCGCTGAAAGACCGCGGAGCATTGGCGGGTGGCGGCAACAGCCTTGATGCTCGCGAGTTGATCGATCCGGTCGCCCAAGACGACGATCCCGCCATCGGTGCGGCCAATTTCGCCAACAGGCATGAACAGGCCCAAGCCATCGAAGAGCGCCGTGCCCAGCTCGAAATGGTAATCGAGTGGCGCGAGGAAATTGTCGGCCTTCAAGACGAGGCCGTGGACGCGCTCGACCGGCGGATCGTGGCGCGGACCGGGCTCCCGATGAGCGAAGAATGCCGACAGCGTATGCGGCGCTGGGTCCGGCAGTACGGCCTGACGGCAATCTATGAGGCGCTGGAGGATGCGCTCGATCAAATGCTGGAATGGCGGGACGGTGTCCTTCTGCTCGCATCATGGGAGCGCGCCTTTGCGGCGATACCGCAGGTCGCCGAGCTCCGCCAGGCCGCGCGCGACAAACCTTACTTTCGCGAGTTCGTCTACATATGCGACCTGCTGCGCCGCCGTTTGCCGAATGTGAACGAGCTCCGGTGTCTGCGTCTGATGGAGGATGGCGTGGGGGCCGGTGCGTCGATCGAGGCCATGAAAGCCTTTGCCAGGACCGTGAAGAGCTGGACGGCGTTTCGCAGGGGCCTCGAGGAGTTCATCAGCGACTATGGCAGCGCCGGGCATGTGCTCGCGGAGGTTTCTGCATCCGGCAAACCGGCTGACAGCGGCAATACAGTACAAGGACGCGACGCAAGCGACGACTCGGCCGCGACAATGCCGGTCGCGGATCGGCTTGCACCCGATCCGTCGCCAATTGCCGGGGCGCCGTTCGACAAGCGCCGGCCCTTGCGGCATTTCACCGCCGAGGGGCAATTCGACGAGGCCGGTCGCGGCGATCGCGAAGTCGCCGGGACAGGCGGCCGCTACCGACCCGCGTGAACCGGATGCGGAGACCGGCCCGCGTTTAACCCGCGTTTGAACAGTCACGTCGATGCGGTACCGCGCGAAGCCGGGTTTGAGTCGTCCCGGCGTGGCGGAGTTTGTATTCTCGACCATGATGCGTTGCCGCAACCGGCGACTGCAACGGGCGGAGGTCCTGGGTCCCATGGTCGATATCGAGTGCGTTGCGCAAACCGAAGACGTGATCGGCGAAATCCCGCTTTGGGACGACCGCGAGCAGGCGCTCTACTGGATCGATATCTTCAAGCCGGCGCTGCATCGCCTCGACGGCGCGAGCGGCGAGGTCAGGTCATGGACGCCGCCGGAAAAGGCCGGCTCTTTCGCGATGCGGGAGGGCGGCGGCTTCCTGATGGCGGCGCGTTCAGGGCTCGCGTTCTATGAGCCGAAGAGCGGCAGCTTCGAGCCTGTCGTCGATCTCGAGCCCGACCTGCCCGACAATCTCCTCAATGACGGTCATTGCGACCGGCAGGGCCGGTTCTGGGTCGGCAGCATGGACAAGCCGCTCGCCAACGCGACCGGTCGGCTCCACCGCTACGAGGGCGACGGCACCCATGAGGTCTTCGACCGCGACATCTGGATCTCGAACGGCGTGGCCTTCAGCCCGGACGGCACGGTGATGTATTTCGCCGACAGCCACTACCACGCGATCTACGCCTACGATCTCGATCCGGCGAGCGGCAGGATTGGCAACAAGCGCGTCTTCGCCTCCACCGAAGGCAAGCCGGGCGTGCCCGACGGCGCGACGGTGGACAGCGAGGGCTATCTTTGGAGCGCCCAGTTCGACGGCGGCTGTGTCTACCGCTATGCGCCCGATGGCAGCGTCGACCGCAGGGTGGAGCTGCCGGTGACGCGGCCGGCGGCCGTCGCCTTCGGCGGCGCGAAGTTCGAGATCCTTTATGTCACCACCGGCCGCTTCCGTCTGCCGGAGGAGGTGCTAGCGCGCGAGCCTCATGCGGGCGGCGTGCTCGCCGTCGATGTCGGGGTGACGGGGCTGCCCGAGCCACGCTTCAAGGGATAGGTCCGGCGGTCATTTCGCCCGGCGGAAGCGGAGCAGATATTGCTCCGGCGTCACGGTGTCGACGACCGCCACGACTTTCATGCCCACGCTCAGTTCGTCCGGCGCCGCATCGATGACGTTCGCGGTGAGGCGCGGGCCTTCGTCGAGCTCGACCTGGACCACGTTGTAGGGGATCTCCGCCTCGAAGGCAGGAAACCAGGCTTTGTGGACCACAACCCAGCTGGAGACCGTGCCGTGCCCGGTGGTCGGCGTCCATTCGACCGCCTCGGAAAAGCAGTAAGGACAGACCGGGCCGGGCGGGTAGTGGAAACGCCCGCAATCGTCGCAGCGCGGCAGGCGAAGCTCACCGCGCTTCAAGCCGTCGAAGAACGGAGCATTGTCCGCCGTGATGCGGGGCAAGGGTTTGGCGTAGGGCGTGTCGGTCGTTTCGGTCATATCAGTTCAAGGGCCGCGGCCTCAGTTCCGCAGGATGATGGAGTCGCCCCAGGCGGTGCCCCATTGCAGCACCGAGGCGCCCCTTATCTGGGTGTCGCCCGCGGTGCCGCGGAGCTGCCGGACCATCTCGGTGATCGAGTTCCATCCGGCGACATGGGCCTCCGAGAGAAGACCGCCCGAGGTGTTCATCGGCAGCTCGCCGCCGAGGCCGATGCGCCCACCCTGGATCCAGGCGGCCGCCTCGCCGGGGCCCGCGAAGCCGAAGCGCTCGAGCGTAAAGAGGACGAGCGGCGAGAAGGCGTCATACGTATAGAGCCCGTCGACGTCGTCGCGGTCGATGCCGGCGCTGCGATAGACCTCGAGGTCGCGCTCACGGGCCGGCTGCGGATTTATGGTCTGCTGGTTGAGGCCGAGGCCACGCGGGCTGAAGATGAACTCCTCGCGGCCCGAGCGGATGCCCTGCATACCGGCGATGGTGACAGGCCGGATGTTGATATCGCGCGCCCGCTCGGTCGAGGTCACGAGCACGCAGGCGGCCCCGTCGGTGATGAGGCAACAGTCGTAGAGTCGCAGGGGATCGACGACCATGCGCGAGGCTTGATGGTCGGAGAGGCTCATCGGCGTTCGCATGACGGCGCGGGAGTTTCGGGCCGCGTGCCGGCGGAAGGTGACGGCGACCTCGCCGAGCTGCTCGCTGGTCGCGCCGTACTGCGCCATGTACCGCTGCATCGCCATGGCGGCGCCGCTGGCCGGCGCGGTGAGGCCATAGGCAGGCGCCTCGCCATGCGTGCCGCCTTCCTCGCGCGTGCCTTCCTGATCCTCGGGCCCGCCGAGGAAACCGCGCAGGCGCGTGAAGCTGATCGCCGTGATGCAGGCGACGCAATCGGCCATGCCCGAGGCGACGGCGAGTGCCGCGTGCTGCAGCGCATTGGTGACGAATCGGCCGTGCAGCCAGCTCTGATTGACGTAGCGGATGTCGAGGCCGAAGACCTCGGCGATGCGGTCGTAGTCGACGCCGAGCGGCCAGCCCATATGGATCGAAAGCCCGTCGACGTCCTCGCGGGTGAGCCCCGCATCGTCGAGCGCTTCTTTGAAGGCGACCAGGCCGAGCTCGAGCTGGCTTTCCTCCAGGCCACGCCCGAACTTGCTCACGCCGATGCCGGCAATGGCGGTCTTGTCGCGGATGATCTCGGACATGGGCGCGCTTAACCCGTTGCCGCGGCCGTCGTCTGGAAGCGATCCTGCAACAAGCGCTTGCTGACCTTGCCGGTATCCGTGAGCGGCACTTCCTCGGAGCGCATGAACTCGAAGCGCGACGGCACCTTGTAGCGCGCCATCTGGGCCCGGCAGTACGCCTCGAGCTCGCTCGCGGCCAGGTGCCTGTCCGGCTTGAGGACGATTGCGGCGACGAGGATCTCGTCGCGCTTTGGATCGGGAATGCCGACGACGATCGCCTGGTCGACCGCATCATGCTCGCGCAGCACCACCTCGACCTCGGCGGGGGAGACGTTCATGCCGCCCGTCTTGATCATCTCCTTCAGGCGACCGCGGAATTCGAGATAGCCGCGCTCGTCGAAACGGCCGAGATCGCCGGTGAGCAGGAAACCCTCGTCGTCGAAGCTCTTGGCGGTGGCCTCCGGATCCTTCCAGTATTCCTTGATCGTATGGCCGCGGATCTTGATCTCGCCGGTCTCGCCCTTGGGCAGCGGCGCGTGGGTCTCGGGGTGGGCGATGACGATCTCGTTGCCGGGCAGGGGCGGGCCAGCCGTCCGGCGCTTGTACTCGATCGGATCGCGGCCGTCGCAGACCGTGCTGTTGCCGTAGGATTCGGTGAGGCCGTAGACCGAGGCGATCTCGGTTACGCCCATCTCGACCATCATGTCGACGGCCTCTGCCAGGGTGACCCCGGTGCGCATCGCGCTCAGGTCGCGCGTCTTGCGGTCGGGGTGGTTGTAGAGCGCGATCACCATATTGGCCATCGCATAGGTGCCGGTGCAGCGCTCGCGCTCCATCAGCGCCAAAGCCTCGCCGGCATCGAAGTTGTGCTGGAGCACGATGCAGGCGCCGTGGGTCATGATCGCGAAGACCGCGTTCATGCAGCCGAGCCCCCAGAAGAGGGAGATGACCATGTGAATGCGGTCGGCCTCGGTCAGATGCATGCGCTCGCCGATGCCGTGCATGTTCTCGATCATGCTGCGATGGGCGATCGGCACCGCCTTGGGGAAGGCCGAGGAGCCGGAGGTGTAGAGCAGAAAGACGACATCGTCGGGATCGACGGTCTCCTGCGACGCGTCGATCACCGAGTCGGGCACGCTCGAAGCGCCGGCGAGGACATCGTCATAAGAAAGCGTATCGGGGGACAGCATGTCGGGCGCGCCGCCCTCGCCGTAGCAGACGATGCGCTTCAAGTGCGGCAGCGCTTTGCCAAGGTCCCCCATCTCCTTCAGCATACCCACGTAATCCTGACGGAGATAGTGATCGACGACGATGAGGTATTCGGCCTCGGCATGACCCAGCGCATGCTGAAGCTCGCGCGCCTGCCACCAGGTGTTGACCGAGAGAAGCCGCGCCCGCAGCAGCGAAACGGCAAAGGCGATCAGCAGCCATTCCGTCTGGTTGCCCATGAGAAGGGCCACCGTCTCGCCCTCGCGCACGCCCATGGCGTGGAGCGCCTTGGCGGTCTCGCGGGCGCGCTCGCGGAACTGGGTGAAGGTCAGGCGCTCGTCGTTGTAGACGAGGAATTCGCGGTCGGGATAGCGCGCGGCCATCTCGTCCATCAGGTCGGGCATCGTGCGGGCGTCGGGCATGCGCATGGCTGAACGTCCTCCGCGCCGGTCAACCCTTGGGTGTCAGCAGCACCCGGCCGAGCGCCTTGCCGGTCTCGACCATCTCGTGAGCGCGCGCGGCCTCTTCGAGCGGCAGGGTTTCACTCACGATCGGTTTAATCTGGCCACGGCTGACCAGCTCGAGGCAATCCCGAAGTTGCTTTCGCGTCGTGCTGGTGGCGCTCAGCATCGAGATGTTCTTCAGGAACAACTGCGCCGGGTTGAAGGGCACGAATTCGCCAGTGAGCTGGCCGATCAGGACCCAGCGGCCGCGGATCGCCATGCTGCGCCGTACCGGCTGGAAGATCTGGCTGCCGACATTGTCGATGGCGACGTCGCAACCTTCGCCGTCGGTGACCTTCTTCACCGCGTCGGAAAAATCCTCGTCGCGCTTGGCGACGATGACCTCATGCGCGCCCATCTCACGGATGCGCTCGGCCTTCTCCGGCGAGGTGGTGACGGCGACGACATAGGCGCCGGCGAGCTTGGCGAGCTGGACCGAATGCATGCCGAGCCCGCCGCCCGCACCCGTGACGAGCGCCCGTTCGCCGGGCGCCAGCTTGCCGACCTCGCGGATCGCGTTGAGGATTGTGCCCACCGTGCAGGCGACGATCGAGGCTTTGTCGAGCTCGACGTTGTCCGGTACGTGCGCCAGGTTGTCGTGCTCAATCGCGACGAGCTCGCCGTAGCCGCCGACCATGCCCCAGTCGCCGAGGAACTTACGGTCCGGACAGAGCGTTTCCGAGCCGGTGCGGCAATAGGTGCAGCAGCCGCAGATATGATAGCGCTGGGCCGTGGTGACGCGGTCACCGGTTTTGAAGTCGGTCACGTCGTCGCCCACCGCCTCGACGATGCCCGAGATCTCGTGGCCGAGGATGAGCGGCATCTTGACGCCGAATTTGAGCGTGCCGTTGCGGGTGACGATGTCGTGGAAGCAGACGCCGCAGGCCTCGACCCGGACGATCACGTCCTTGGGCGAGGGCTCGGGATCGGGCACGTCCTCCATCTTGAGTACATCGACGCCGCCCGGCTCGCGCACGACCATTGCCTTCATCCGCCGTCTCCTCCCGTTTTCGCCGCCCGTTCAGGGTGCGGGCTTGAACTTCACCAGCGTCACCTCGGGCGTTACGTCGTCGAAGGTGACCTCGACCGGCAGGCCGATTTCAATCTCGCCCTCCGGCGGGTCGACGAGGTTGCTGAAGAGCCGCGGGCCTTCTTCGAGGGTCACGACGATCACTGTGTAGGGGACATCGTCCCCGAAGCCCTCGAAATAGACCTGATGAAA
>CAZBRE010000023.1:0-15551 GCA_964494065.1 uncultured Alphaproteobacteria bacterium | reverse complement strand
TCCAGACAGAACAGCACAGTGGGCGTGAAGTTGTCGTAGATCATCAGCCCGTCCATCTCGGTCGGGCCGATGCCGGACATCTCGTAGGCGTCGCGTGCAACTTTTGCGCCCGCGCCGTGCCAGAAATCGTCGGGCGGGAAGGTCGAGCCGGCAAGCTCGGTCGCCATACCGAAGCCGGCGATGGCGACGGGGGTCGCCTTCATGTCCCTGGCGCGCTCGGCCGAGGTCACGATCATTGCCACGCCGCCATCGTTGATGAGGCAGTAATCGAAGAGGTGGAGCGGCTCGACGATCCAGCGCGAGCGGTGATAGTCCGCCAACGTATAGGGCTCGCGCATCACGGCCGCCGGGTTCAGGGCCGCGTGGTCGCGGAAGGTCTTGGCAATGGTGCCCATCTGGTCGCTGGTGGTGCCGTAAAGGCTCATATGTCGCTGGGCCATCAGCGCGTGGAAGGCGCCGGGCGAGGTCATGCCGTAAGGAAACCAGAGGCCCGCGCCGCCGCTGCCATAAAGATCCGAGGCGCCGCCGTAGCGATCGCCGCCCGAACGGCCGTTATTGCCGTAGACGAGCGCCACGACCTCGGCGAGGCCCGCCTCGAGGACCGCGACGGCGGTCTCGATGCAGTGCCCGGAAAAACGCCCTTGCCCGGGGGTGATGGTGACGTAGCGCGGGTTGAGGCCGACGATCTCGCCGAAGCGCTGGTAGTCGGCGATACGGTTGACGATCAGCCCATCGATGTCCGACAGGGCGAGGCCGGCATCGTCGAGCGCGTCCTGCAGCGCCCAGACGCCGAGATCGTAATCGTCGTATTCGGGCAGCCTGCCATATCGCGTATTGCCAATGCCCGCGACGGCGTATGTGCGACTGAGCGCGTGTTTCGGCATCGCCGGTGCCGTGCTTGGAGGTTTTCTACGGTATCGTAAGTTTAATCGTAGGGCGGCGGACGATCACGATGCAATGAGGCTACGTGCCTAACAGGTATGTTGCGAACGCCTGCCGCCGCACCATTCTGGCCAAAAAAATGGCCCCGCGCGAGGGCGGGGCCAGGTCGTGTTCGTTTGGGAGGTTGTTGTTCTACGCGCGCTTTTCCTTGCGCAACCCCATGAAGATCGAGACGCACATCAAGACGAGCACAATCGCAAAGGGTAGTCCCGTCGAGATCGCGGCGGCTTGTAGTGATGCGAGACCGCCGCCCAGCAGCAGCGCGATCGCCACCAGGCCTTCGAACGAGGCCCAGAAGACGCGCTGGGAGACCGGCGCGTCGATCTTGCCGCCGGCGGTGATGCTGTCGATCACCAGTGAACCCGAGTCCGACGAGGTCACGAAGAAGACGATCACGAGCACGATGCCGATGAAGGAGGCGATCTGCGTCAAGGGTAGCTGCTCCAGCATCTTGAAGAGCGAGAGCTCGGGCGTCCACGCCTTGATCGTCTCGGTGACCCCGGTATAGCCGTCGTTGACGAACTGGCTGACCGCGGTGCCGCCGAAGGCCGTCATCCAGATCACGCTGACGATCGTCGGGATGATCAGCACGCAGATGATGAACTCGCGCACGGTGCGGCCCCTGGAGACGCGTGCGATGAACATGCCGACGAAGGGCGACCAGGAGATCCACCAGGCCCAGTAGAAGGTGGTCCAGCCGTGCAGGAATTTCTCGTCGGAGCCCGTGCGGCCGATCCAGTTGCTGAGCTCCGGCAGCGCCACGATGTAGTTGGCGAAGTTGGTGAAGAAGCCCTTGACGATGTCGAGCGTGGGACCCGCAAAGATCACGAAGAGCAGCAGGATCAACGCCAGGATCATGTTGATCTCGCTGAGGCGCTTTACGCCCTTGTCGAGTCCACGCAGCACCGAAATGAGCGCGATCGCCGTGATGCCGCAGATCAGCAGCACCTTCACGGCATTGGTATCGGGAATGCCGAAGAGATACTTCATGCCGCCCGCGGCCTGGTTGGCGCCGATGCCGAGCGAGGTCGCAAGCCCGAAGAGCGTGGCGAAGACCGCGAGGATATCGATGATGTGGCCGGGCCAGCCCCAGGTCGCCTTGCCGAAGATCGGGTAGAAGGCCGAGCGGATGGTGAGCGGCAGGCCGCGGTTGTAGCAGAAGAATGCAAGCGCGAGGGCGACCACGGCATAGATCGCCCAGGGATGCAGACCCCAATGGAAGATCGTGGCGGCCATGCCCATGGCGCGGGCCGCTTCGATGGCCTTCGCATCGACGCCCAGCGGCGGGTTCTGGAAGTGGTAGACCGGCTCCAGGACGCCAAAGAACATGAGGCCGATACCCATGCCGGCTGCAAACAGCATCGCGAACCAGCCTGTGTAAGAGTAGTCCGGTTTGGCGTCGGCGCCGCCAATTCTGATCTTGCCGTAGGGCGAGACGATCAGGAACAGGCAGAACAGCACGAAGATGTTCGCCGCAATCATGAAGAGCCAGTCGAAGGTCGTGGTCAGCCACGGCCTGAGGGCGCTGAGCGCCTTGGCGGCATCGGCCTGGAAGGCGAGAACGACCAGCACGAAGCCGACGATCACCAGTGCAGAAATAAAGAAAACCGGATTGTGAAGATCGAGCCCGAACGGCCGGACGTTGTGCTGACCGAGCACATATCCGTGCATTTCGATTTCGCTCGAGGACGTATCGGTTGAAGCGACATCGCTCATGGTTGCATTTCTCCCCTGGCGCGGCCGGTCGATTGCGGGCCCGGCCTCCCCTTGCGCTGGCACCGACAGCGATCCCTCGACGGTGCTCCAGTGTTTGCGGACCGAAGGGCGAAGACGTGCGCTTCGGTCGATGAGATGCCCGCAGCGAGAAGAATAGACTCGTGAGTCGGTGCCCCTTCGTGTCGTAATCCGGCCCCAACTGTCCCCCAATCGACGTGGGCCACGGCCCACCCGACGTGACGTGGTACGCCGCTGCATGTCGCGATTCGACAGGGCGGTGTCGCAGACAAGCACCCGTGAGTGGGTTGCCGGGTGTAGCAAGCGAAGGCAATCTGGCAATGCCCCGGGGGGACTTAGCCGCAATCAACTAGGCAATCGGGCGCGGACAGGCGGGACGGGAGGGATACCCCATGCAGACGGAAGCGCGGGTCGTCGTGATCGGCGGCGGCGTGGTTGGTGTGAGCACGCTCTACCACCTCGCCAAAAAGGGCTGGACCGACGCGGTGTTGCTGGAGCGCACCGAGCTGACCGCGGGTTCGACTTGGCATGCTGCCGGCCTGCTGCCGCTTTTCAACATGAGCTACAGCGTCGGCCAGATCCACAAATACTCCGTCGCGCTCTACAAGACGCTGGAGGAGGAGACGGGCCAGCCCGTGGGCCTGATCCAATGCGGCAATCTTCGCCTCGCCACCAATGACACGCGCATGGACGAGTACCGGCACTATGCGGGCACCGCGCGGACCATCGGCATCGACGTCCAGTTCCTGACCCCTAAGGAGATCGGCGAGCTTTGGCCGCTCTGCAATTTGGACGGGCTGGTCGGCGCGATCTTCCATCCCGAGGACGGCTATATCCAGCCGGCCGACGTGACCATGGCGATGGCGATCGGCGCGCGGAAGATGGGCGCGAAGATCCATCAGCAGACGCCCGTCACCGGCATCGAGCGCACACCGAGCGGCGAGTGGCTGGTGAAGACCGAGAAGGGCGACATCACCTGCGAACACGTCGTCTCGGCCACCGGCAACTACGCGCGCCAGACCGGCCGCATGGTCGGCATCGACATTCCGAGCATTCCGGTCGAGCACCAGTTCATCGTCACCGACGCACATCCCGCCCTGGTGGAGCGGCGCCAGCAGGGGCTGCCCGAGCTGGCGATCCTGCGCGAGTCCGACGCCTCCTATTATTTGCGTGAGGAGCGCCAGGGGTTGCTGCTCGGGCCCTACGAGGCGGGCGCGCCTGCGTGCTTCGTCGACGGCGTGCCGCCGACCTTCGAGAAGGATTTGTTCCCGGGCGACCTCGAGCGCCTGATGCCGCATGTCGAGGCGGCGATCAACCGGGTGCCGATCTTCGCGGAAGTGGGCATCAAGGACATCGTGAACGGCCCGATCCCCTATACGCCCGACGGTAGCCCGCTCGTCGGTCCGGCCTGGGGCGGCTTGCGGAACTTCTGGATCAACGAGGGCCATTCCTTCGGCATCACGGCGGCAGGCGGCGCCGGCTGGCAGCTCGCAGAGTGGATGGTCGAGGGTCAGCCCACGATCGACATGTTGGGCGTCGACCCGCGGCGCTTTGGCGACTATGCCTCCAAGGCGTTCTTGAAGACCAAGAACGAGGAGGCTTACGCCAGCGTCTTCACGGTGCATTTTCCCGACGAGGAACGTCCCGCCGCGCGGCCCTATCGAAGGACGCCCTGCTACGACCGCCTGAAGGACCGGGGGGCGGTGTTCGGTCAGCTCTTCGGCTGGGAGCGGCCGAACTGGTTCGCCCCCAACGGCGTGAAATCTGAGGATGAATGGTCGTTCCGGCGCGCCAACTATTTCGGGCCGGTGGGCGAGGAATGCCGCAACGTCCACGAGAATGCCGGGCTTCTCGATATGTCGGCCTTCGCCAAGACGTATGTGTCGGGGCCGGGCGCCGATGCCTGGCTGGAGAACCTGCTCGCCAACAAGCTGCCCAAGAAGGTCGGGCGGATCGGGCTCTGCCATGCGCTTTATCCGCAGGGCGGGGTGCGCTCGGAGTTCACCGTCATGCGCGACGGGCCGAACGCGTTCTATCTCGTCTCTGCCGGTGCCTGGCAACGCTTCGACTGGAGCTATCTGGAGCGCAAGCTACCGGCCGATAACAGCGTGCGGCTTGACTGGCTGACCACGCAGATGGGCGTGCTCGTTCTGGCCGGCCCCAAAGCCCGAGATATCCTGACGAAGGTCAGCGACGCCGATTTCTCGTCGGCCGCCTTCCCGTGGTTGTCGGGCCAGCAGATCGATATCGGCCTTGCGCCGTGCCGGGTGATGCGGGTCAACTTCGTGGGTGAGCTTGGCTGGGAGATCCATCACCCGATCGAGATGCAGAACCACATCTTCGACGTGCTGATGGAGGCGGGCGAGCCGCTCGGCCTCAAGCCCTTCGGCATCCGCGCCATGAACGCGATGCGGATCGAGAAATCCTACCGGCTCATCGGCACCGAGCTGTCGCTCGAATATGCCGCGCTCGAATCGGGACTGCACCGCTTCGTTCATCTGAACAAGGGCGAGTTCATCGGCCGCGATGGGCTGACGAAATGGCAGGAGCGCGGCTTCGAGAACGAATATGTGACGCTCGAAGTGGGCGAGATCGGCGACGCCGATGCGCTCGGCAACGAGCCGATCTTCGACAAATCGGGTGCGATGGTGGGACGCGCCACCGCGGGCGGCTTCGGCTGGCGGCTCGACAAGAGCCTGGCGCTCGGCTATGTGCGGCCAGATTTCGCCGCCGAGGGCACCGAGCTCGAGATCGATATTCTGGGCAAAATGCATCCTTGCCGCGTCATCGAAGAATCGCCCTTCGATCCCCAGAACGAGCGGCTAAGGGCGTAATCCAAGGCGGACGGCCTGTCATCGGCCCGGGCCGTTAACGCTGCTGTCACTTTCAGTTTGCCAATAGCGGCGCATCGTGTCGTAATTTGAACAAGCGGTGCGCCAGAACGCCGTGTCTCACGCCTGATGGGAGGACTTGTGGGAGGCGCCGCTTTGGCGTTCGGGCCCATGGCAGCAAACGATCCCGGAAACCGATTCGGTTTCCTGATGATCCCCAACTTTTCGCTGAGCGCGTTCGCCGCCGGCATCGAGGCTCTGCGGCTGGCCAACCATGTGAGCGGCGAGCAGCTCTACGAGTGGTGCACGATCTCGATCGATGGCAATCCGGTGACCGCCTCCAGCGGCATCGAGGTGCGCGCCGATCATGCGATCGCCGATGTCGAGCGGATCCCGACCGTGTTCGTCTGCGGCGGCATCGAAACGCATCGCTTCGAGGACCGGCGCCTGGCGAACTGGCTGCGCACGATCGAGCGCCGGGGCACCAATATCGGTGCCCTGTGCACGGGCAGTCATATCCTGGCGCGCCTCGGCCTGCTCGACGGTTATCGCTGCACCATCCACTGGGAGAACCTGCCGGGCTTCGCCGAGGACTTCCCGGAAATCGATGTCTGCGAGGACATTTTCGTTACCGACCGCAACCGCTTCACCTGCGCCGGCGGCATGGCGGCCTCCGACATGATGCTGAGCTTCATCAGCCGCCAGCACGGCTACGACCTCGCCGCGGCGATTTCCGAGGAGCTGGTCTACGAGCGCATTCGTGGCGAGGAGGACCATCAGCGGATGGCGCTCCGCCTGCGTCTCGCCGTGAGCCAGCCGAAGCTCCTCGCCGGCATCGCCAAGATGTCGGAGAATATCGAGGCGCCGCTAAGCCAGGTCGAGCTCGCGCGGGAGGTAGGCCTCTCGACGCGGCAGCTCGAGCGGCTGTTCCAGAAATATCTCAACTGCACGCCGAGCCGGTATTACCTGGAGATGCGGCTCACCCGGGCGCGCTCGCTCTTGCAGCAGACCTGCATGTCGGTGATGAACGTGGCGCTGGCGACCGGCTTCGTCTCGGCGTCGCATTTCAGCAAATCCTATCGCCTGCATTTCGGCTACGCGCCGAGCGAAGAGAAGCGCTCGCAGATGCAGGCCGTGCCCGAGCCCGTGGCGAGCGTGGCCTAGAGGCTCGACCGCAGCTCTAGTCTGACTGGTCGCTGGCTTTGCGTTCGCGCCTTCGGCGCGGCTCCCCCGCCTGGGCCTTGAGCCGGCGTTCGCGCAGCACGCCGCTGTCCTGCACGATCGAGGCGACCAGCTCTTCCTGGCGGTAGGCCATGACATGGACGCCGGCGACGCCCTCGATCTCACGGATCTGCTGGATGAGCTCGGTGCAGAGGCGCCGGCCTTCGCGCTTCTGGTCTTCGGCCCCTTCGAGCCGCGCGATCACCGCATCGGGAATGTGGATGCCGGGCACGTTCGAGCGCATCCAGCGCGCCGCCCGAGCGCTCGCCAGCGGGCCGACGCCGACCAGGATGAAGCATCGCTCGTGCACGCCGAGCTCGCGCACCTTGGCCATGAAGCGCTCGAAGACTGGCAGGTCGAAGCAGTAATTGGTCTGGATGAACTGCGCGCCGGCCGCGACCTTCTTGGCCAGGCGGAGCGGGCGGAAATCGAGCGGCGGCACGAAGGGGTTCGAGGCGGCGCCCAGGAAGATATTGGGCGGCGAGGTGATCGTGCGGCCCGACAAGAACTTTCCCTGGTCGCGCATCTGCCGGAGTGTTTCGAGGAGCGAGATGCTGTCGAGGTCGAAGACGGGCTTGGCATCCGGCTGGTCGCCCACCTGCACCCCGTCGCCGGTGAGGCAGAGGACGTTGGAGACACCCATCGCGGCCGCGCCCAGAACGTCGCCCTGGATGGCGATGCGGTTGCGGTCGCGGCAGCTCACCTGCATCACCGAGGCATAGCCGGCGCGGGCCAGAAGCGCCGAGATGCCAATGCTCGACATATGGACATTGGCGCCGGACGCGTCGGTCGCGTTGATGGCGTCGCAGACCTCGGAGAGCACCATGGCGCGCTCGTAGACGTCGCGCGGATCGGCGCTGTCGGGGGGGTTGAGCTCGGCCGTGACCGCGAAACGGCCGGAGCGGAGGACGCGTTCGAGACGGCCGTTCGAGGAATGGCCGGGCTGGGGCGGCAGCGGCTCGGCCGCGTCGAAGCGGTCGCCGGGCCCCGTCACGTCTCGGTCTCTCGCCGCCACAGCGTGCCGGAGGCGCCTTCGTCGGCGACGCGCAGCCAGGACGAGCTGCCGATCTTGGTGTGGTCGACCGGGCGCTGTACCGCGAGGATGGCGACCGGATCGGTCATCGCCTGCGCGCCGGCCCAGGCCTCGACCCAGACACAGCGCATCTCGGGCTTGACCTCGCAGTTGCCGTCGGGCCGCACGCCGCCGCACGGACCGTTGCGCAGAGATTTGGGACAGTTCATCGGGCAGGACATGCCGGTGTGGCTGAGCGCACATTGGCCGCACATGGTGCAGTCGAAGAGGAAGCCCTTCACGCCGCGCTCGACCACGGCGACGGGGCGTTCGAGCGGGCGACCCCGGATCCGTTTGGCGATAGGGCGGAAAAGATAGAGCGCGGCTTCGACCAGACGATAGACACGCATCAGCCCGCGCGCGTGCCGTACCGACCAGTGCCGCACCACGCGCATGAGGCGGTTCGGCCTAGCCGCCGGCGATCGCGACGCCGTATTCGAGACCGGCATCCTCGAGCCAGCGCCAGGCGTAGTCGGCGAAGCTGCGGTGGACATAAATCTCGTATACGGGGATCTCGTATGTCGGCGTCGTGCCAGGGGAGGTTGGGGACGTTTGGTGGAGGATGATGCCGGTCTTGGCGAGCAACGTGCGCACGACGCGGCCCGGCCTGAAGACGCTCGGATGGAGATCAATGGTGCAGCCCTTGGCGATCACATCGGAGGCGCGCGGGCCGCTCAACTCGATCACGGTCATCGACTCGCCGACTTCGACCACGGCAGCATGTTGACCATCGAGCGCGGTTGCCAGCCGGCTGGGCAGGGTTTCGCGCTCATCGGGCGGGGCGACGACGAGCCATTCATCGGGACCCATCCAGAGGATCGAGCGCGCGCCGTTGGTGGCAGCGGTCAACGCCTCGGTTGGCGGGGCGATGCCGATCGTTTCGGACACTGCACTCCCAAAGCCCTCGTCATCGCCGTCGCCGCGCAGGGTGACCATGGTGCGATGCGCATGTTCGCGCATGACGACTTCGGCGGCTTGAGGCGCCTCGCCCGCAGCGAGGAGCTGGAGATGCGCAAGCGGGCTCTGACGCAGATAGGGCTCAGCCATGAAGCCGCGCTCCTTCCTTGTCGTAGAAGACGGAGTCGGTGACCGTCGCCGTCAGCGTGCCGCCTTTGAGCAATGGAATGTGAACCTGCTCACCCATGCGATCGCGCCCGCCGCGAATGAGCGCGAGGGCGATCGAATGGTCGAGCGCAGCGCTCCAATAGCTCGAGGTGACGTGGCCGATCATCTCCATCGGCGGACTGGGCTTGCGCTCGGCGACGATTTGGCCGCCTTCGGGGAGGACGGCCATGGGGTCTTCGGTCAGCAGACCGACGAGCTGCTTGCGGTCGGTGCGTGACGTGTCGGGCCGGGTGAAGGAACGGCGGCCCAAGAAGTCCTTGGTCTTCGAGACGATCCAGTCCATGCCGAGATCCTGCGGCGTCACCGTGCCGTCGGTGTCCTGGCCGACGATGATGTAGCCTTTTTCGGCGCGCAGCACATGCATCGTTTCGGTGCCGTAGGGCGTGATGCCGTGCTTGGCGCCGGCGGTCATGAGCGCGGTCCAGAGCGCCATACCGTAGCTCGCCGGCACATTGATCTCGTAGGAGAGCTCGCCGGTGAAGCTGATGCGAAAGACCCGGGCGGGAATGCCGGCGACCGTCATCGGCTGCCAGGACATGAACGGGAAGGCCTCCGCCGAGAGATCGATGCCCTCGGTGATCTCCTCCATGAGCGCGCGCGCCTGGGGTCCGCATATGCTTGCGGTCGCGTATTGCTCGGTCACCGAGTTCGCATAGACCTTGAGCTCGGGCCATTCGGTCTGCAGCCAGTTCTCCAGCCAGGTCAGCACCCGCGCGGCGTTCCCGGTGGTGGTGGTCATGAGGTAGTGGTGCTCGCCGAGGCGCGAGGTGACGCCGTCATCCATCACCATGCCGTTCTCGTCGAGCATGAGGCCGTAGCGGCAGCGGCCGACCTCGAGCTTCGACCAGGCGTTGGTATAGACGCGATTGAGGAATTCCGAGACGTCCGGGCCCTGCAGGTCGATCTTGCCGAGGGTCGTCGCATCGAGCACCCCGAGCGCATTCCTTGCGGTAAGGCATTCGCGCGCGACGGCGGCGTCTTTGTCCTCGCCGTCATGTGGGTAATAGAAGGGCCGCTTCCACTGGCCGACATCCTCGAACACCGCGCCCTGATCGGCATGCCATTGATGCATCGGCGTGCGGCGGGCAGGATCCATGAAGTCGCCGCGGTCGCGTCCGCCCATGGCGCCGAAGCTGAGCGGGATGAAGGGCGGGCGGAAGGTGGTGGTGCCGACCTGCTCGATCGGCTTTTCAAGTTGATCGGCCAGTAGGGCGAGACCGGGAATGTTGGCGAGCTTGCCCTGGTCGGTGCCCATGCCGAGGGTCGTGTAGCGCTTCAGATGCTCGACCGAGCGATAGCCCTCGCGCGCGGCGAGGCGCACATCGGCGACGGTGACGTCGTTCTGGAAATCGAGGAAGTGCTTGCGTTCGGCGGCCGCGCCATCCTCGGCCGGAACCGACCAGAGTGGCGCCAATGGCACAGGTTCGTTGGCGGATGCGCTGAGCTTGGGTTTGCGGCTGGACTTGGTGATCCCGGCGTCCTTCGCCGCGGCGACGCCGGCGGCGTAGCCCTCGTTCAATGCCGCTTCCAGGGCGAAGGTGCCGTTGGCCGCACCGGCGACGAGGGTCGCTTGAGCGGCTTTATCGGGCACGAAACAGGCCTGCGCGTCGTCCCAGCGAAGCTTGCCCTGCGCTTGCGAGAAGAGATGGACAGCCGGGTTCCAGCCGCCCGACATGGCGACGACATCGCAGGCGACGGTGCGCGGCCGGCCCCCGTCCATCGGCACGATGCCGACCGAACCGACCCGGCGGCTGCCGCCGGCTTCGGCGACGTGGTGGCCGGTCAGGATTTCGACGCCCGCATCTTTGGCGTCTTCGGCCAGCGGACCGGCATCAAGTCGTGGATCGACGGCGGTCACCGTCGCGCCTGCCCGCGCAAGGGCGGTGGCGGTGGCGTAGGCGCTGTCATTGTTGGTGAAGACGACCGCGCTTTCGCCCGCCTTGACGCCGTGGCGGTGGAGATAGCTGCCGACGGCGCCCGCGAGCATGACGCCGGGGCGGTCGTTGTTCTTGAAGCCGATGGCACGCTCGAAGGCGCCGGTGGCGAGCACGACCTGCTTGGCGCGGATGCGCCAGAGGCGGAGGCGAGGGAGGTGAGGCTCCGAACCGGCTGGACCCAGATGGTCGGTCACACTCTCGCAGGCGATCAGAAAGTTGTGGTCGAAATAGCCGCTGACGGTGGTGCGCGTGAGAATGCGGACCCCGTCCATGCCGGCGAGGGTCTTTTGCGTCGCCGCGACCCAGTCGAGCGCCGGCTTGCCGTTGATCTCTCCCGGCCGGCCGAGGAGCGATCCGCCGAGCTCCGCGTCGCTTTCGAGCAGCATGACCCGCGCGCCCGTCTTGCCGGCAGCGAGCGCGGCGGCGAGACCGGCCGGGCCGCCGCCGACGACCAGCACGTCGCAATGGGCGTTCATGCGCTCGTAGCGGTCGGGGTCGGCTTGGGTCGGGGCTTTGCCCAGGCCGGCGGCGCGGCGGATCACCTTCTCGTAGAGCTTCCAGCCGGCGGGCGGCCACATGAAGGTCTTGTAGTAGAAGCCGGCCGGAAAGAGGCGACCGAAGAGACTGTTGACCGCGCCAATGTCGAAGCCGACCGAGGGCCAGGCATTGACGCTGTTGGCCAGGAGCCCGTCATAGAGCTCGATCTGGGTGGCGCGGATATTGGGCTGAGTGTACGCGCCCGTTTCGAGCTGGACGAGCGCGTTGGGCTCTTCGGGACCTGCGCTCAGGATGCCGCGCGGGCGGTGATACTTGAAGCTGCGCCCGACCAGATGGACGCCGTTCGCAAGCAAGGCCGAGGCGAGCGTGTCGCCGGCATAGCCCTCGTAGGTCGCGCCGTTGAAGGTGAAGCGCAGCGGCTTGTCGCGGTCGATGCGGCCGCCCTCGGCCAGACGGTAAGGTTGCCCGCTCATGGCTCTTTCTTCTTCGTCGGATTCTTCTTCGCCGGCGCTTTGCGGCGCGCGGGCGCTTTCTTGCGTTTCGGGTTGTCGCCGGGCAGGGCGGGACGCTCGCCCATCTTGTAGACGGCGAGGATCTCGTGGCTCACGGTATTCCGCGCGAGGTTGAACCATTGCCGGCAGCCATGGACGTGGAACCAGCGTTCGCGATGCACGCCCTTGGGATTGCTGCGCAGGAAGACGTAATCGGCCCAGGCTTCGTCGGAGATTTTGTCCGCGTCGGTGGGGCGCGCGATATGCGCCTCGCCGCCGTAGGAAAACTCGGTCTCGTCGCGGGGGCCGCACCAGGGGCAGTCGATCAGCAGCATTCGCGCCCCCTAATGCGCCACCGCGGCGGCGCCGTGCTCGTCGATCAGCGTGCCGGTGGTGAAGCGCTCCAGCGTGAAGGGCGCGTTGATCGGATGCGGCTCACCGGTCGCGATCGTATGCGCGAAGCACCAACCCGAGCCGGGCGTCGCCTTGAAGCCGCCGGTACCCCAGCCGCAGTTGAAGAAGAGGTTCTCCACCGGCGTCTTGGAGAGGATCGGGCTCGCATCGGGGCAGGTGTCGACGATGCCGCCCCATTGGCGAAGCTGGCGCAGGCGCGAGAAGATCGGAAAGAGCTCGGTGATGGCGCCGATCTGGCCCTCGATCGTGTGGAAGCTGCCGCGTTGCGCGTAGCTCGTATAGGCGTCGATGCCGGCGCCGATGACGAGCTCGCCTTTGTCGGACTGGCTGACATAGACATGGACGGCGTTCGACATGACGACGCAATCGATCACGGGCTTGATCGGCTCGGAGACAAGCGCCTGGAGCGGGTGGCTCTCGATCGGCAGGCGGAAGCCTGCCATTTCTGCCAGCACGCTCGCATGGCCGGCAACCACGACGCCCACCTTCTTCGCCTTGATCGCGCCGCGTGTCGTCTCGACGCCGGTGATCTTGCCTTTCGAGGTCGTGAAGCCGGTGACCTCGCAGTTCTGGATGATGTCCACCCCGCGCGCATCGGCGGCACGGGCGTAGCCCCAGGCGATCGCATCGTGGCGCGCCACGCCGCCGCGGCGCTGCAGGGAGGCGCCGAGGATCGGATAGCGGAGGTCCTTCGAGATGTTGATGATCGGCACCATCGCCTTCACTTCGGCGGGCGAAAGGATTTCCGAGTCGATGCCGTTCAAACGGATCGCGTGGACGCGGCGCGAGAGCTCCTTCAGATCGTGCTCGTTATGCGCCAGGTTGAGCACGCCGCGTTGGCTCAGCATGATGTTGTAGTTGAGGTCCTGGGACAGCCCCTCATACAGCTGTAGCGATTTCTCGTAGATCGCCGCGCTTTCGTCCCAGAGGTAATTCGAGCGGATGATCGTGGTGTTGCGGCCTGTATTGCCGCCGCCGATCCAGCCCTTTTCGATCACTGCGACATTGGTGATACCGTGCTCCTTGGCGAGGTAGTAGGCGGTGGCGAGGCCGTGCCCGCCGCCGCCGACGATCACGACGTCGTATTCCGGGCGCGGCTCGGGGCTGCGCCAGGCCTCGGGCCAGTCCTCGTGATAGGCGAGCGCGTTCCTCGCCAGGCTGAAAACCGAATACCGCGTCATCTCCAAGCCCCCGGCGCCGTGTCTTATCGCGCGTCGGATTCTGCGTCCGCGGCGCGCCGCCTTAGAGATACCCCCATTTACATGCCGCCGAAACGCCCTCTGTCCCGATGACGACCTTTGCGGTCGCGATTGCGACAGGGAGCCGATTCGGGGTTTTTCCAATGATATCCAGGGCCTTGTGAGCCTTGCTTTGTCGCGCGCCAGCTAACCTTTGTCGGGTCGGGAATAGTGTGCCTATCCCCCGCCATTCCAAAAGAATTCAGGGCCCGAAAGGGGTTTCGGGACCCGCTTGGACGGGGCTGCCCCCGCAGCTCAACGCTTCCTATATGTCGGTTTGGGTATTGGAAGCGGGCCGGGCAATGCTGGGAGTGGAGTGAACCGATGGCCGACGACGATCTCGATCTACGGTCGCTCAGCGACGCCGAACTCGCCGAGCAGATGCATGACGATCTCTATGACGGTCTCAAGGAAGAGATCGAAGAGGGCGTGCGTATCCTGCTCGAGCGCAAGTGGGAACCTTACAAGGTGCTGACCGAAGCCCTCGTGGAGGGCATGCGGATCGTCGGCATCGATTTCCGCGACGGTATTCTCTTTGTGCCCGAGGTGCTGCAATCGGCCAATGCGATGAAGGCGGGTATGGCGATCCTGCGCCCGCTCTTGGCCGAGAGCGATGCGCCGCAGATCGGCAAGATGGTGATCGGCACCGTCAAGGGCGACATCCATGACATCGGCAAGAACCTCGTCACGATGATGATGGAGGGCGCCGGCTTCGAGGTGATCGATATCGGCATCAACAATCCGGTGGAGAACTATCTGGCCGCGCTCGAGGAGCACAAGCCCGACATCCTCGGCATGTCGGCCCTGCTGACCACGACGATGCCCTACATGAAGGTCGTGGTCGAGGCGATGAAGGAGAAGGGCATCCGCGACGACTATCTGGTGATGGTCGGCGGCGCCCCGCTCAACGAGGAATTCGCCATGGCGGTGGGCGCCGATGCCTATTGCGCCGATGCCGCGGTCACGGTCGACAAGGCCAAGGATCTGATCAAGCGGCGGCACAACCAGCGCGGCGCCGGCAACGCGGCCGCCTGAGCCGCAAGAGCGACCGTCTTCGTGCCATGGCACAGAAACCCGCATCCGACCAGGCAGCGCCCGACCTCTCGGTCGATGCCGCGCCGTTGCTCGAAGCCGAGGGCACGGCGCGGGCGCTCGTGATCGCCTGCGGCGCGCTGGCGCGCGAGATCGTCGAATTCCGCGCGGCGAATGGCTTTCGGCATCTCGACATCGCCTGTCTGCCCGCCAAGCTGCATAACCGCCCGCAACTGATCGCTGAGGCCGTGCGCGAGAAAATCCGCGCGCACAAGGCCAAGTACCGCTCGATCTTCGTCGCGTACGGCGACTGCGGCACCGGCGGCGATCTCGATAAGGTATTGGCCGAGGAGGGCGTGGAGCGGATCGGCGGGCCGCATTGCTATGCGTTCTACACAGGCCAGGCGGCGTTCGAGGCGATCACCGACGAGGACCCGACCTCGTTCTTCCTCACGGACTACATGGTCCGGCATTTCGATCGGCTGATCATCGAAGGCCTCGGCCTCGACCGTTTCCCCGAGCTGCTGAACGACTATTTCGGCAACTACACCAACGTGATCTATATCGCGCAGACCAAGGACCCGGCGCTCGAGGCCAAGGCGAAGGCAGCGGCCGAGCGGCTCGGCCTCGGCTACGTCTACCGCTTCGTCGGCTTCGGCGAATTGGGTGATTTCCTGACGTCGGCCGCGGCCGAAAAAGAAGAAAGTTTAGGCCCATGACGCGCACTGTCGTCAGCTCCGCCAGCAAGGAAGTCGTGATCGGCTTCGAACAGCCCTTCTGCATCATCGGCGAACGGATCAATCCGACCGGCCGCAAGCTGCTGATGGCCGAAATGGCGGCGGGCGACTATTCGCGCGTCGAGGCTGACGCGGTGGCGCAGGTTGCCGCCGGCGCGCATATGCTCGACGTCAATGCCGGCGTTCCGCTGGCGGACGAGCCCAAAATCCTCGCCGAATGCATCAAGCTGGTGCAGTCGCTGGTCGACGTGCCGCTTTCGATCGACAGCTCGATCGTCG
>CAZBRE010000022.1:29751-40489 GCA_964494065.1 uncultured Alphaproteobacteria bacterium | reverse complement strand
CCGACATACAAGGAGCTCGAACACGCCGGGTGGCGCGAGAAGGCGGACGCCTATGACGACTGGTTCGCCCGGATCACGCGCCAGGCGATCGGGCCGATGCTCGATGCGATCGCGCCCGAATATGAGGGCGCGCGGCTGCTCGACATCTGCACCGGCACCGGCCATCTGGCGGCGGCGGCCGCGGAACGGGGCGCTTCCGTCGAGGGGCTCGATTTCGCCGAAACCATGGTCGAACAAGCGCGGCGCAACTATCCCGCGCTCGTCTTCACCGTCGGCGACGCCGAGGACCTGCCCTACGAGGCCGCGACGTTCGACATCGTCGCGTGCGGCTTCGGCCATCTGCATTTCAGCGATGCCGACAAGGCGATCACCGAGGCGGCCCGTGTCCTCGTACCGGGCGGGCGCTACGGCTTCACGGTCTGGGGCGGGCCCGACCAGGGCGGGGCGATGTTCAAGCTCATCTACGAGGCGCTGAAAGCGCACGGCAACACCGATGTCGGTCTGCCGCCGGCGCCGCCCTTCTACCGCTTCGCCAAGCCCGAGAACAATCGCGAGACGCTCGAGGGGCTCGGCTTTCGCGACGTGGAAACACAGACCCTCGACCTGGTTTGGAATGCCGGCAGCGGCGAGGAGATCATCGAGATGATCTACAAGAGCATCGTGCGCACGCCGCTCATGTTCGAGCGCCAGAGCGCGCAAGCTCGCGAGCGCATTCACCAGGCGATTGTCGAGGGCGCGGAGCAGTACCGCGATGGCGACACGCTGACGCTCGGTTTCCCGGCGACGCTGGTCACGGCGACGCGGACGTAAGCGCCGACACCGCCTCGTTTGCTCCACCTCGCTCTTCTGCCTCACTCTTATGTGATGCCGGCTCACCGGCCTGTGTGGCTCCGGGCGGCTTGCCACGACCGAGGCCGCGGGGCACGATACCGCCCGCGGCCGGCGGAAGATCGGTGGGCCAAGGATTTCCAGGGAGTGCTGACCCATGAAGCTCGGATTCTTCACGATGCCGGTGCATCCGGTCGGCCGGCCGCTGGCCGAAACGCTGCAGGAAGACCGCGAGTTCACGCTCTTCGCCGAGGAGCTCGGCTTCGTGGAGGGCTTCTTCGGCGAGCACGTGACCGACGCGGCGGAGACGATCACCTCCGGCCTCATCTTCATCGCCTGGCTCCTCAACGAGACCAGCACGATCAAGCTCGGCACCGGCACGGTCAACATCCCCAACCATCATCCGGCGATGGTCGCGGCCGAGGTCGCGATGGTCGACCACATGGCCAAGGGCCGCTTCCTCTTCGGCATCAGCCCGGGCGGGCTCATGTCCGACGCCGAGGTCTTCGGCAATATCGACAAGGACCGCACGGCGATGTTCGTCGAAGGCATCAACCACGTGCTGGCGATCTGGGCGGGCGAGCCGCCCTACAACATCGAGGGCGAGCATTGGTCGATATCGACCGAGCGCTCGCTCTTCCCCGAAGTCGGGATGGGCATCATCCACAAGCCCTATCAGAAGCCGCATCCGCCGATCGTGGTGACGGCGGTAGCGCCGTTCTCCGCCGGCGTGACGGCGGCGGCGGCGCGGGGCTGGGAGCCGATCTCGGCCAACTTCCTGCAGCCGCAATGGGTCGCCTCGCACTGGCCGAAATACGCCGAGGGCTGCGCGCAGGCCGGACGCCCGGCCGATCCCGCCAACTGGCGCGTGGCGAAAAGCATCTTCGTGGCCGACGACGACCAGGTCGCCGAGGCGTATGCGACCGGCGAGGACGGGCCGTACTATGGCTACTACAAGGGGCTCTACGCGAAGCTGCTGCGCGGCGGCCGGCACAACCTCTTCAAGACCCACAAGGACCAGCCCGACGAGGAGCTCAACCTGCCGACCGTCGTCGACCAACTCGTTGTGCGCGGCTCGGTCAATGCGGTGATCGACCAGCTCCTCGCCTTCCATGAGATCACGGGCGATTTCGGCACGCTGCTCTATGCCGGCCACGACTGGCAGGACAAGGCGCTCGCCCGCCGCTCGATGGAGCTGATGGCGAGCGAGGTCATGCCCGCGATCAACAAGGCGATCGGCGTCTCCGAAGCAGCGGAGTAGCGGCTGGGCGGACGCGCCCTATTTCTGAAGCGGGATCTTCGTACCGTCGGGCTCGGGCACCTGGAAGGTGTTGAGCACCATCGCCATCAGCGTGTAGTGCCCCATGATGCCGATAAGGTCGATCACGCCGTTGATGCCGAAATGCTCCTTGGCGCGCGCGAAGCTCGCGTCGCTGACGGCATGCGTCGTGTGGAGCTCGGTCACGAAGTCGTAGAGCGCATCGGCCTTGTCGTCGTCGAAGTCCGGGCGCTCGCGCCGGCTGATCGCTTCGATCTCGGCGGGCGGCACGCCGCCGGCAAGGCCGTCGCGCACATGGTGGTGCCACTCGTAGGGGCTCGACCAGAAACGCGCCGTGATCAGGATCGCCAGCTCCGACAGACGCGGCGGCAGCGCGCTCCGATAGCGGACATAGGCGCCCATATTCTGCACCCGGTCGGCCAGGTCCGGCGAGTGGAGCAACGCACGAAACGGCTCGGCGACCTTGCCGCGCGGTCCCGAAACAATGGCGTCGTAGACCCGCTTCTGGTCCTCGTTCATGTCCGCAGGGTCGAGGTCGACGAAACGATCGCTGCTCATGCTCGGCTATCTCTTTGGATGAATGCGCGGATGCCGCTCAGGCGCTCGTTTCGAGCTCGGTGGCCATCACCTCGGCCTTGATCCCGACCGCTTCGGTGGCCGGGAAGTTGAGCTCGATCTTCACCCCGTTGGGATCAAAGAGGAAAAGCTGATAGAGCCCGGCATCGTCGACCTGGCGCTCCTTGAAGTCCTCGCCCATGTCGCGCAGCCGCGTCATCGTCTCGCGGAGACCCGTCGCATGAAAGGCGATGTGGTCGACGGCGCCGCTGCCGTGGGTCTCGGTCGATTGCTGGCCCAGATAGGCCATGCGGTTCTCCGGGACGTTCTCGCCGCCGAGCGTGATGTGCACGACCGGCGCTTCGCCGATATACATCCAGACGACCGGAAATTTGAAGTCGGGCGTGAAGCCCCGCTCCATGCCGAGCGCGTTCTCGTACCAGTCGGCGGTCTTTTCGAGGTCGTCGGTCTGGATCAGATAGTGATCGAGTTTGGTGAGCGGCATGATCTGGCCTCCCGGACCCATGTCCATCCTCGTGCGCAGGATGCCGCTAGACTATTGCATCAGCGGTTGGGAGGCCATGGGCGGGATCGAAGTGCCTGAACGGGCGCCCGAGCACACGCGGCGCGTGCTGCCGTCAGTGTTTGACGGGGGCCGCACCCAGGAAGGCCGAGTCGCTGCCGCGCCGCAGATCATCGCGTACCAGCTCCTCCACCAGCAGGGCCTGCTGGATCAACTTCAGCGACGCAGCGAATTCGCCCCGGCCCTGGGATTCGGCGAGCTGGGCGGCATCGAGGATCTTGTCGGAAAGGCGTCGGGTGGAGGGGGTCGCGGTTGGGCTCATGTTTGGGCCTTTTCTTCTCGCTGTTGGCATACCGGCGCAGGTTCCCTGCTGCGCCGGTCGGTTGCATACGCACATAACTACGTATTCAACCGAACCACGAGTATCGCGGCCGAACGTTAACATTCTATCCAACGGTGAAGACTATCGCCGCGCCCGTGCCCGATTTCGGTCCGACTTGGATCCGGGGATCCGGTGTCGGTCCGTCTCAGCCCGCCCGGCACGCGCCCGGTGCGGGGTTGACGTGCGTAGGCTCTGCAGACGGCAGGGCTGAGTTTGCTTCGTCTGTGACGGCGTCGCCCGGTCCTGCGGAGAGATCGAGCTCGTATTGAGCGGCGCAGGACAGATTGAACTCGTACTGCATGGAATGTCCCCCATACCGAAGTTGCATGGCTGCGCGGACGCGTCTTGCTAAGCGACGATCGACAGATGTGCTGACGATGCCTGGAGCCGATGAGCCTGGCCGCCAGCCTCGAGTTCCGCGAGATAGGCTTCCAGCGCGACGATCATGATCGACTGCATCGAGCGCCGGCGCTTTGCCGCGGCCGTCTTGAGCCGCCAGTAAAGATGCGCATCGAAACGGACCGAGCGTCGGCCGCTCAGTGCCGGTTTGCGCGCGTCGCGCGGCAATCGCAGGCTCGTACCCGTCGACCGCTCGACGCTGATCGCCGGCAGATGGCGTTGCAGCGCGCGGGTCAGCAGCGCCTGGACCGACAGGGTCTCGCTGGTCGCGAAGCGCGCGAGACGGGCCCGCAATGCCTCATCGAGGCGCAGTGTCGTTCGTTTCGTTGCCGAGGGCCGGCGGGATGTCTTTGGGTCTAGGCCCTGGGGAACCGGGCGAAGGGGGCTGCGAATGGCGCCGACCGCCGTCGGGCGCGGCTGCGTCTTTGCCGCGCGGGCCTTTGTCTGTGGCGCGCCATGAATCACCGCGTCGCCAACCGCCGGACCGACAGTCGGCGCGATGAACGGCACGACGTTGTCGGGCGTCCCCATGCCGCGGGGACGCACGGGCAGGGATGTGTTCGCGGGCATGGGCAGCGCGATCGGCGCCTCCTGCTCCGCGACCAACGGCCGCATGGTGATCACCCGGCGCGGCGCCCGGCGCCCGCCGACCGGCATGGCCTCGCCCTTGCGGGCGAAAAGGGCGCTGGTTGCGATGGCCTGGTCCTGACGGATCATGATGCATTCCTTGCCTTGCTGCGCGATCGGCCAGGCTGCCCCCAGCCGTGCTGGCCCATCGTTGTAGTAATGAATAAAGTAAAAGAATTGTTTCGTCAAATAATTTCTCGAATTTTCGTATTATATTTGCGACTAATTTAAATAAAAACCGCCGATAATTTAATTAGTATTTATCTGAAATTTTCTATATCCAGACTTTTATTGACAGTGCCAAGATTAATTCCAGCGCCGTCCCACCGCGAGACGGTCCGTTGTCGTCAACGGTTCGTTAACCAACTTTGTTCACCATGTCGGCTTCGCGGCATAGTTGCTGCACAGCTCTTGTGGGGGACGTTTAGGCATGGCCCAGTTGTCCCAGGCAATGACCCACGCGCCGGCGGGAGTACCGGCCACAAGCACCGCGGATGCCGCGCAGAGCGGCGACGCGTCCGGTTCTCAGCATCTGGCATGGCTGGCCGGCAAGGTGCGGGGCGCCGACGGCGATCATTACCGGTATCTGCTCGCAGCCCGGTTCACTCTGATCAACCTCGCGGCGTTCGCGCTGCTGGGCGCCGCATGGATCCATGGTTTCGTCGGCACGGTGCTGGCGGCGGACCCGACGCGCCTGGTGATCGTGATCGGCTGCGTGTTCCTGGTGGGCTTCGTTCTGTGCGCCTGGAAGATCTTCGCCACGAGCCGCGAAATCAATCGCGCCCGGGCCTTCGATCCGTTAGAGCGCTCGCGCGCCGCGGATTATCTCGCCATGACCCGCGGCCTCGACGGCGGCGGCCGGGGCATGGTCGCATCCGCCCTCCGCCTCAAGCTCCTGAGCCGCATCGCAGTCGTGCGCCAGATCGCCAACAGCCTGGTCGTCCTCGGACTGATCGGCACGGTGATCGGCTTCATCATCGCCCTGTCGGGGGTCGACCCGACCGCGGCGGGCAAGGCAGAGGCGATCGCGCCGATGGTCACCAAGCTCATCGAGGGCATGTCGGTTGCGCTTTACACCACGCTAGTCGGCGCTGCGCTCAATCTGTGGCTGACCGCGAACTACCAAATGCTGGCCAGCGGCACCGCCAATCTGGTGGCGACGCTGATGGAGTTCGGGGAAAGCCATGCCCGGACTTGATCCGCTCGAGGACGAAAGCGGGGTTGTCTTTCGTGACATGATCATGCTGGCCCTGCTGGGCTTCGTGACCATCGTCATTCTGATCATTCCCCACATCAATCCCGTCGCAAAGCCGGTGCAGAAGGAACAGGCGCCGGGCAATGTGATCGTGGAGATTCGCTGGCCCGACGAGCTCAACACGGATGTCGATCTCTGGGTGCAGGGTCCGGGCGACCGGCCCGTCGGCTATGCGCGCCAGAGCGGACGCATCTTCAATTTGCTGCGTGACGATCTCGGCCACCGCCGCGACGCCAGCAAGCTCAACTACGAGATCTCCTACAGCCGCGGCGTGCTGGCGGGCGAGTACATCGTCAACGTTCATCTGTTCAGCAATGTAGCGCGTGTCTATCCCGTGCCGGTGAATGTGATCGTCAGCATCAAGACCTCGCCCGACGAGCCCGCACGCCAGATCCTGGCGAGCAAGGTGACGCTCGCCCATGTGAACCAGGAGACGACGGTCTTCCGGTTCCATCTGAACCGCGAGGGCATGCTGGTTCCGGGTAGCGTGAACAGCATTCCGCGCAGCCTCGCGCGCGCGCCGGCGCGCTGAGCACGGGACCTGCGCCATGGATGCCATGACCGTCCTGCTCATCCTTTTCGTGGTCCTGGTGGCGCTGGCTGCCGGCCTTGGCGCCTTGGCGATCTGGGCGCCGCGGCGCGCTCTGGTGCGCGGCTGCGCGCTCCTGCTCGTTGCCTCGCTGCTGCCGCTGGGCTATGCCGGGTTCTCCGCCCTGCTCAGCCGGCCCAAGCCGGCCTCGCTGGAATGGGCGCGGCGTTCGCTGCCCGAGGCGAAGATCGTCGGCTCCTACCTGGTGGAGGGAAAGGCGATCTATCTCTGGCTGATCGTGCCCGGCTCCGCCGCCCCCCGGTTTTACGAGTTTCCCTGGAGCCGCAAGCTCGCGGAGAAACTGGCGCGGGCCCAACAGGCGGCGCGCAAGCGCGGCGTGCGGGTTCGCATGCGCAGGCCGTTCGGCGAACTGAAGGACATGGTGAAGTCGCGCTTCCGTGTCGAAGGGCACCATCCGTTGCCGCCCAAACGGCGCCGGGCGGGACGGCCGCTCATCTATCAGCATCCGGGCGAGGGTGGCTGAGGCGGCGGACACTTGCGGTGACACCGAAATGCGCGGCGCCGATTCCGACACCCATACATATATGACGGTTATGACGGTGCGGTCGCCGGATTACGCGACTGCGTGTGCACGCAATCATCCAGCAAAGCGGACACGCCCCAGGACGATGTCTCGCGCGCGAGTACAGGTTTGTGGTTTGCGGTGCATAAAAAGACGACGCCTCGACCGGGGGGGAGGGTCGAGGCGTCGGCGGTTCTCTTACTGCCGTCCTGCAGCGAGGGGGGAGAACCGATGCGCGGATTGTTGTCCTAACAAGGTTTCCAATCCCTTAACGGGACTGCAATAAAATGCACGTTTCAGAATTTTTGTAACGGTAGGCGATACCGCCACCGCGGGCGTATCGAGCCGCCGTTTGGGTTAGCGCAGGCCCTTCAGCTTGAGCTTGTCGATTTTGGCGGGGCCGGTCTTGGGCAGTTCCTTGTGGAACTCGAACACGGTGGGCAGCTTGTATTTGACGAGGTGCTCGCGGCAATACTCGAGGAGCTCCTCCTCGCTCGCCTCCGCACCCGGATTGAGCGCGATGCAGGCCTTGACGGTCTCGCCGCGAAACTCGTCGGGAATGCCGACGGCGGCCGCCTCCATCACGGCGGGATGGCGCTGCAGCACCTCGTCGATCTCGCGCGGATATACGTTGTAGCCGCCGACCAGGATCATCTCCTTCTTGCGGTCGACCAGGCTCAAATAACCGTCCTCGTCGAACTGGCCGATATCGCCGGTATAGAACCAGCCGCTGCGGAAGCATTCGGCGTTTTCCTGCGGGCGGTTGCGGTAGCCCTTGATGAACTGGGGCCCGCGCACGCGCACTTCGCCGCGCTCGCCTTGCGGCAATACCTTGGTCCCGGTTTCCAGATCGACGATGTCGATCTCGGTGCGCGGCAGCATCGGGCCGACCGTGCCCGGCTTACGCGGACCGTCGAGCGGGTTGAGGTTGATCGGCGAGCCTTCCGACATGCCCCAGCCTTCCAGGATCGGGCAGCCGGTCACCTCTTCCCACCGCGCGTGCAACGCCTCCGAACAGGGCGAGCCGCCGGCGAGGCAGAGCCGCAGGTTGGAGTAGTCCGTCGTTGACGCGTTCTCGTTCGCGAGCAGTCCGACATAAAGCGCCGCGGGGCCGCCGGCGAACACCGTGATTTTGTTGTCCTCGAAGTGCTTCAGGATCACATCGGGCTGATAGGCCGGCAGGTAGTCGACCGTCGCGCCCAGGAAGACCGGCGTGACGACGGCGTAGCAAAAGCCCCAGATGTGGAAGTTGGGCGCGACCATCAGGACGATGTCCTGGTCGAGCCGTAGCGGCCACACCGTGTTGGCTGCGCGCGCGTAGGCCATTTCGTTGGCGTGGACGTGGTCGGCGCCCTTGGGGATCCCGGTGGTGCCGCCGGTGAAGAAGATCAGCGATGGATCCTCCGGGCTCGGCAGCGGTTCGGGCAGCGCGGGGTCCGCGTCTTTCATCCAGGTCTCGATCGAGAGACCGTTAGGGCCGAAGACATCGACATGCGCCACGCCGACCTCTTCGGCGACCGCGCGGGCCAGCGCCTCGGTCTCGGCGGTGCAGACCAGCACCGTCGGGTCGACATCGGCCAATAGCGGCGCCAGCGCCTTGGCCGGAAAGTTGAAGTTGAGCGGCGCCACCTGGGCCCGGGCCGCCATGCCGGCAAGTGCGGCGACACACAGCTCGATACTGTTGGGCATCAGCAGCGCCACCCGTCCGCCGCTCACGCCACGCTCGCTCAGCGTGTGGGCATAGCCGGCGACGGCAGCAAAATACTCGCCGTAGGTGATCTTGCGATCGCCGCTGAGGATGGCGTCGCGCTCGGGGGCCCGCCGCGCGGTCGCGGCGAATGCGTGGACAATGGTCGGCGCGTCGGGAAGGTCGGGGTCGTAGTCCCGTGTCGGTCGTCCGATGTCCATGTGGGTCCGTTCCCTTGTTGGCACGCGGGCGATCCTATACCGCGCCAGCCGCCTTGGGAATTCGCGCAATCGTGCTGCCGCCGGCGCGGTTCGTTTACCCGATCGTTAGCGTTTTTTTAACCTTAACAGCCTATTAACACACAGGTATCGCACGCATAAGAGAGCGCCTCGATGACCGACCAGGTTCCCGCCCTCGCTGATTACCGCGATCTCAACGCACTCTATGAGCATTGGGTCGTGCGCTTCGATGACGGCCCGATCCCGGCCTGGTCGAACTTCGATGCGGTGGACCTGAAGCCCTGGCTCGGGCGGCTCAATCTGGTCGCGGTCGAGCATGACGAGGCCGGCGAGCGCCGCTTCGTCTACCGGGTCTTCGCGACCGATCTCGCCCAGGCGCTCGACTGCGAGATGACCGGCCGCGAGGTCGGTGCCGGGGCGCCGGCGGTGCGCGAGACGCTGGTCGAGGATTACGCCGAGGTGGTCGATCGTGGCCATCCGATCCTGCGCCGCCACGAGATTTCGCACCGCTCGCGCGTGCTGCCCCATGTGCGGCTGATGCTGCCGTTGGGCGACGGCGACGCGGAGGTCACCCGCGTGCTGGTCGGCATCCATCCGCTCTGGATCCCGGTCCGCACGCCACTGATGTCCGGCCTGCCGCCGGAAATCGACCCCGACGCGATCCTCGGCGCGGCGCGCGTTCGGGCGAGCGCCTGACCGCCTCCTACACAAATGCGTGTGCAGCGGGCGTAGGCCCGCGAAGCGCCGTTCGACCGATAAGGTATTGTTCAGCATTTGGGAGTTGAATCGCGCCACCATGGAGGAAAGGGCCACCAATCCCGAACGCCGCGGCAAGCCGCGCGAGAAGATGCTCGGCACGGCGCTGATGTCGTGGAGCAACGGCTATCGCTCCATGTCCTGCGTCATCCTCGATTGGAACCAGTCGGGCGCACGCATCAAGCCCGGCGACATGGTCGGCTGCCCCGATCAGTTCACCCTGATCACCAAGAACGGCAACCGCGTGCCCTGCGAGGTGCGTTGGCGCGAGAAGAACATCATGGGCGTCCGCTTCGTCTGATCCACCGTGATCTGATCCGCCGTGATCTGATCCGATTGTGATCGCGGCGTGCTTGCACGTCGCGCCGCCCACCTTACCTCAATCGAAACGCTGCCCTGTGACGCCCGTCATCGCGCGGAGCGTCGTCTGATGGCTATCATGCGCAGACATGGATCGCTCCTTGTCGCAGCAACGAAACCTGACCCGAAGCCTGTCTCATGTCGCTCACCCTCACCCTCATCATCCTGGCGGTCTGTCTGGCCGTTCTGGGCCTCGCGCAGATCCGCGAGCGCCGGAAGTATGAGCCGGGGCGGATCAGCCTGATCCCCTGGGTGCCGCTCCAGTTCGTGGCGATGATGGGGATGATCCTGATGCTGGCGCATCTGGTCTCGCTGCTGACCGGCGAGCCCTTGGTCGGGCGGATGATGCGCTGATCGCTAGAGCATTGTCCGGTTAGGTTCACGCACGATTCCGTCTCCCCTCCGTGGGAGAGGGAAGAGATAGACGGACGATTCCAATATTTCGGATTTCGGTCTAGTCCTCGCCGAAGCGCAGCGCCACCAACTGTTCCAGCGCCGCCACGGCGGCCTTGGCATCGGCGCCGGTCGCCGCGATCTCGATCTCGGTGCCGGGCGAGGCGGCCAGCATCATCAGCCCCATGATCGAGAGGCCCGAGACGATGTTCTCACCGCGGCGCACCAGCACCGCCGCCTTGTAGCGTCCGGCGGTCTTGGCAAAGGCCGCGGCCGCGCGCGCGTGCAGGCCCTTCTGGTTGACGATGGTGACGACGCGGTGGACCGCGCCCTCCGGCGGCCA
>CAZBRE010000022.1:15156-29651 GCA_964494065.1 uncultured Alphaproteobacteria bacterium | reverse complement strand
TTTGGACTTGGCCTTCGGCTTCTCGTCGAGCAGCGCCGAGGCGACATTGATGTATTTGCGGCCGGCTTCCTGGGCGGCGGCCACCGCCTCATCCAGGCTCTGGGTCTCGCGCATGCCGGCGAGCTTGATCAGCATCGGCAGGTTGATGCCGGCGAGGACCTCGACCTTGGCCTTCTCCATCACCGAGATGGCGAGGTTGGATGGCGTGCCGCCGAACATGTCGGTCAACAGCACGACGCCGTCGCCGTCATCGACCTCGGCCACGCCGTCGAGGATCTCCTTGCGCCGCCGCTCCATGTCGTCGTCGGCGCCGATGCAGACCGCGCGGATATGGGTCTGCGGCCCGACCACATGCTCGAGCGCGGCGACGAACTCCGTCGCCAAACGGCCATGGGTGACCAGGACCATGCCGATCATGCTGACCTCATTGCTGCGCGGCCCTTGCTAGCCTCTTTGCGCGCGCTGCGGACGGCCCGCATCGCGATGGCGCAGGTTGACGCGTTGTCCCCGCGCATTCAACCATTCGGTCAGCCGCTCGGCGACATAAACCGAGCGGTGCCGGCCGCCGGTGCAGCCGACCGCGATGGTCAGATAGCTCTTCCCTTCTTTCTCGTAGCGCGGCAGGAGGGGCTTGAGCATGGCCGTTAAGGCTTTGAAAAAACGCTCAAAATCTGGATCTGTGCGGATGAAGGCACCGACCGCCTCGTCCTCGCCGGTCAGCGTCCGCAGGTCGGGCTCGTAATGCGGATTCTTCAGGAAGCGCGCGTCGAAGACCAGATCGGCCTCGCGCGGCAGGCCCCGCCCATAGGCGAAGGAGGTCACGAAGACTGCCAGACCCGGCGCGCCGTCGAGGCCGAAGCTGGTCTCCAGCGTCGCCTGCAGCTCGCCGAGCGTCTTCTCCGTCGTGTCAATCACGGCATCGGCGCGGCCGCGCAGGCGCGCGAGCCGCGACCGCTCCACGCGGATGCCGTCCATCAGCGGGCGGTCGGCCGCGAGCGGATGGCGCCGCCGCGTTTCGGTGAAGCGCCGCTGCAGCGCGTCGTCGTCGCAGTCGAGGAAAATGAGCCGGACATCGACGTTCTTTTCGGCGATCAGCTCGTCGAGCTCATGGATGAAGGGGGCGACGGCGAAGTCGCGGGTCCGGATATCGACGCCGATGGCGAGCGGTTGTTGGCTCTCGCCGGCCTGACCGATGAGCGCGGAGAGCAGCGGCAACGGCAGATTATCGACCGCTTCGTAGCCCATGTCCTCAAGCACCTTCAGCGCCGAGGTCTTGCCGGCGCCCGACAGGCCCGTCACCACGACGAGCCGCGCGCGGTCGGCGGCCTTGCCTTTGGGCTTTGGCTTGGTTCTGGCTTTTGGCTTTGGCGATTTGGTCATCGCGCGTCCGTAACGGCATTGGTCAGGGCGAGGCGCAGCTTTGCGGCGGCCGAGGCGGTGAAGGGATCGAGCGTCACGCGCGGCAACGTCAGGTCAAGGTACTGCGCGGTTTCCGATTCGGGCAGGCGCTCGATCCCGGCCGATGGGGCCAGGGCGACCTCCAGGGCGAGACGGACCCGCGGCGTCGAGGGGACCGGCATGATCCCGATACCGCGGACCTCGATCTTGCCCGCGAGGCGCAGCGGGGCGAGGGCCACAAGGCCGCCGTCTTCGGCCTTCAGCGTCGTCAGGTCATCGGCGACCAGCCTGGCGCCTTCGTCGATCAGCCGCAAAGCCAGATCGGACTTGCCGCTGCCCGAGGGCCCGGTGATCAACACGCCGCGATCGCCGATCGCCACGCAGGTCGCGTGCAGCGTCGTCTCGTTCGATGCCGCTTTCGCCATCCGTTTCGCACGTTTGCCACGGTCGCTCATGCGCTGAATATGGGATCGCCGCCGCCGGCTGCTAGTGAAGTGCGTCCGGTGTGCGCACGAAGATAGGGATGACGGACCGCTCGATCAGCGCGCGCCCGGTCCCCTCGGCCGGGTTGAAGGCGATGATATCCATCACCTCGTCACCGCCCAGCGCCGAGCGGGCGGCGATCCCGATATCGCGGGCGACCTCGGTGAAGACCTCGTCGTCGGCATCGCCGACATCGAGCACGAGCAGGAACCGCCGCGCCTTGCCGCTGTCGGCGGTCTTGGCCTCGACCAGAAAGGCGGCGCCCACGTCGAGGTTGCGCCCCAGCGCCGGCGCCAGGATTTCGACCAGCTGTGCCGGCGGCGCGTCCTCGCGGAAATCCACCAGCTCGGCCGTATCGCGCGGCGCCTGATCGGTGACGGTCTCGGCCAGCCGCTCGCGCAGCCAGCCAAGCTCTGCCTCGACGAAGAGCTTGAAATGCGGCGTGCCGACATTGAGCGCGACGGAGAGCTCGGGGTCGAGCTGGGCGACCAGCGCGTGCCCCGCCAGCACGGTGAACGGCACCGGCTCCTCCGCCCAGACCGCCAGGCGTTCCTCGCTGTCGAAGACCGGCACGATGCCTTCGCCCTCGATATCGGCGACCAGCAGGCTCACCGTGTCGTCGGGAACCTCGGTTTCGTCGGTCGCGGTCGGCACATAGAGCCGGGCGTTCAGGAAGACGTCGTAGAAGGTTTGGGCCTGATCGTCGCTGTCCTCAGCAACCGCAAGCGCCCGGTCGAGATCGGTCTCCGGCGCGGCTGCGCCGTTGCCGTTCTCGCCTCCGCTGTCATCGTTGCCGCCGGACATATCCACTGCGTCGCTCTCGGGTCGCGGGGATTCAAGGCTGCTGCCCCGAATACCCAGGTCGCCCTTATTAAATGTGCGCCGATGCGATCCCTGTTATAGGCTGCGGCGCCCGCGCCTGTCGCGGCTCGCGTGTCTCCCGCAACGGCGCCCCCGCCCCACTCCACCTTTCATGTATCTCGAGCTTTTCAACATCATTGCCCCGGTCGTCGTTTGCGCGGCCATTGGCTATGGCTGGGCGCGGCTCGGCTTTCCGTTCGAGACGCCGTTCGTGACCACCCTGGTGACGAATGTCGCAACGCCCTGCCTTGTCGTCGCCACGCTTACCAAGCTCAATGTGAGCGCCGAGACGTTCGGACAGATGGCGGGTGCTGCCGCGCTCGCCCTTTTGATCTTCATGCTGATCGGCGCGGCGGTGTTGAGTGTGGCGAAGCTCTCGCTGCACTCGTTCCTGCCGGCGATGATGTTCGGCAACACCGGCAATATGGGGCTGCCGCTCGCGCTCTTTGCTTTTGGCGAGGAGGGGCTGGCGCTGGCCATCGCCGTCTTCGCGGTAAACGCCACGACACAGTTCACGATCGGCGCGCTCATTTCGTCGGGTACGGTGTCGGTGCGGCGCCTCGTGCGCACGCCGGTGATATGGGCGGTGGCGCTGGCTTTGGTGTTCATGTTCACCGGCACCAAGCCGCCGACCTTCATTGCCAACACGCTGACGCTTCTGGGCAACATCGCGATCGGGCTCATGTTGCTCGCGCTCGGGGTATCGCTGGCGCGGCTCAAGGTCGGCTCGATCAAGCACACGATTCTCCTCTCGCTCTTCCGTCTCAGCATGGGGTTCAGCGTCGGCTACGCCGTCGCCTACGTGCTCGACTTCGAGGGGGCCAAACGGGGCGTGGTCATTCTCGCCTGCTCGATGCCGGTCGCGGTATTCAACTACCTCTTCGCCCAGCGTTACGGTCGGGCAGCGGAGGAGGTCGCCTCGGTGATCGTGACCTCCACGCTGATATCCTTCGCAACCCTGCCCTTGCTGCTGCTCGTGGTGCTGTGAGCCGCGCAATCAGCCGGCTTCCCCCGGTCATTAGCATGATGTAAACCCGTATTGGGCCTTCATGCGGGCTTGAACATCCGGATCCCCGGACAGGCGAGGAAAGGGCGGAAAAACATGATCATACGGAGCTTCCTGCGCGCCGTGGGCGCGGCGGCATTCATCGTGGCGGCGCCGGCTGCCGGCCAGGCCCAGGGGCAGCAGATCGACCTGCTCGGCCTTTCGATCGGCTTCTGCCCGCCGGGGACTTCGCCGCTGGGCGTGGCGCAGTTTCGCAATGTCGGCAAGAACGACCGCAACGAAGGCGCGCCGAACTCGATGACGATCAGCCTGTGCACGACGCAGCCGGATATTGGCCTGACATTCACCTCGGCCTATTGCGACGGCCGCGTGATCAGCCGGGTCCGCTTCAAGAACGTTGCCGATACCGACTTCAACGAGGGCGCGCCGAACTACATCGCCCTCAGCCTCTGCGCGCAAGGGCCGGTGCGTGGCGACTTCCGGCTGTCCCTGCGGCGCTGCCCGCCGGGCTTCGTTCCGATCAGCCGGGTGCGGTTCAAGAATGTCGGCGACAGCGACTTCAACGAGGGCGCGCCGAACTACGTGACCATACGACTCTGCGCCGGCGGCTGACGCTTCGAAATTAATCCCGCGATCGGTTTCGAGCGGCCCGGCATCCGACGCCGGGCCGTTTTGATTCGGCCCGCCTTTCGCGCCGACTCTTGCTCGCGGCGCAGCCGTGCTATCTGTTGACCCGTGGCTGTAACGGACCGGGGGAGCGGCGCCATGGATACGATCGAAAGCACTGTGCAGGTCATCGAGGACGGCGAGATCCTGATCGAGAAGGACGTGCCGATCCCGCTCTCCGACGGCCACACCGTCTATTGCAACGTTTTCCGCCCGAACCGCGAGGGCAGGTTCCCGCCGATCGTCGTCTTCACGCCCTACGGCAAGGACAGCGACGTCGCGGTCGACTTCAAGCGCTACTGGGATTTCGTCGTGCGCGACCATCCCGAGGTCATGCGCGACGGCTCGACCGGCAAGTATCTCACCTGGGAGGTGCCCGACCCCGAGCGCTGGGTGCCGGCGGGTTATGTGATGGTGGTGATGGATGCGCGCGGGACCGGCAAGTCGCCCGGTTACTACGAGATGATGGCGCCGCTGCAGACGCGCGAATATTTCGACGCCATCGAATGGGCGGGCGTGCAGCCCTGGTCGAACGGCAATGTCGGCCTGCTCGGCGTCTCCTACCTCGCGATCAAGCAGTGGCAGGTCGCGGCGCTGCAGCCGCCGCATCTGAAGGCCATGATCCCCTGGGAGGGCATGTTCGATCACTACCGCGACAAGTACCGCCATGGCGGCATTCTCTCGTCGTTCTTTCTGAAGCTGCTCTGGGACACGCAGATCGCCACCAACCAGAACGGCAATGCCGAGACGCCCTACCGCGACCGCTTCACCGGCGAGGTCTCGACGGGGGAGCCGATAAACCCGCAGGTGCTCCCGGGCAACCTCCTCAACGTCTATGAGGAGGGCCTGAAGCACCGCTTCGACGACGCCTACTTCAAGCTCCGCACGCCGGTCGCAAGCCGCATCGAGACGCCGCTCCTGTCGGCCGGAAACTGGGGCGGGCTCGGCATGCATCTCCGCGGAAATATCGAAGGCTTTGCCACGGCGGCGTCACCGAACAAGTGGCTGGAGATGCACACCGACACGCATTTCGCCTCGATGTATCTGCCCGAGGCGGTGGCGCTCCAGCAGCGCTTCTTCGATCATTTCCTGAAAGGCGAGGACAACGGCTGGGACAAGGAACCGCCGTTGATGCTGACGATCCGCGACCCGCGCGGGGCTTTCCGGCGGAGCGAAAACGAATGGCCGCTCGCGCGTACGCAATGGACGGAGCTTTATTTGGACGCGGCGAACGAGACGCTAACCCACGACGCGCCGGCCGAGGCGGCCAACGTCGATTACGGCGCGATGAGCCGGGGCGTCACCTTCCGGACCGCGCCCTTCGAGGACGACACCGAGTTCACCGGCTACGTCGCGGCGAAGCTCTACGTCGCCTCGTCGACGACCGACATGGATATTTTCCTGACGCTGCGGATCTTCGACACGGAGGGCAAGGAAGTGACCTTCGTCGGCGCCAACGACCCGCAGGCGCCGGTGACCCAGGGCTGGCTCCGCGCCTCGCAGCGCAAGCTCGATCCCTTGAAATCCAAGCCCAACCGGCCCTGGCATCCCCATGACGAGGAGCAGAAGCTGAGCGCCGGCGAGATCTACGAGGTCGAGGTCGAGATCTGGCCGACCTCGATCGTCTATCCGGCGGGCTACCGAATGGCGCTGACCGTCAGTGGCACCGACTTCGCGCGCCCGGAGGCCGAAGGCCTGATGAAGGGCTCGGGCATCTTCATGCACGACGACCCGATCGACCGGCCGCCGGAGGAGTTCGGCGGCACCCATACGCTCCACACCGGCGGCGCGCAGGCGAGCCACCTGCTCCTGCCACGCATTCCCGCAAGTTAGTCTAACGAAGTTAGAGCGCCGGCACGCGGACCACGAAGCGGGCGCCGAGGGTCTTGCCGTCGGGGCCGACCATGTTCTCGGCGAAGATCTGGCCGTCATGGGCTTCCATGATCTGCTTGGAGATCGAGAGCCCCAGGCCCGAATGCCGGCCGAATTTCTCGCCCGCCGGGCGCTCGGTATAGAAGCGGTCGAAGATCGCCTCGAGCTTGCCGTCCGGCAGTCCCGGCCCCTGATCGTCGACGATGACGGCGACGTACTTGCCCTCCGGAACGGCGCTGATGCGGATCGTGCCGCGCGGCGGGCTGAAGGTCTTGGCGTTGGCGATGATGTTGCGCAGCACCTGTACCAGCCGGTCCTCCACCCCGATCACCTTGAGCGGAGCGTCCTTGGGCAGATCGAGGACGATCTTCGGCGCGTCCGTGTCGGTCGTTGCGCCCTCGACTTCGGCCAGCGCCGTCAGAATATGGCGCATGTCGACCGCCTCCATCTCGGCGCGCTGCAGCTCGGCGTCGAGGCGCGAGGCGCGCGAGATGTCGGAGATGAGGCGGTCGAGCCGCTCGACATCCTCCAGCACGATGTCCATCAGCTTGCGTTGGCGGTCGGGATCCTTGATCCGGGCGGCGGTCTCCACCGCGCTCTTCAGGCTGGTCAGCGGGTTCTTGATTTCGTGACTGACATCGGCGGCGAAGCGCTCGATCGCCTCGATGCGCTCCCAGAGCTCCTTGGTCATGCGTTGCAGGACCGACGACAAATCCCCGATCTCGTCGCGCCGGCGGGAGAAGTCGGGGATCTCGATGAAGCGGCCGTGTCCGCGCCGGACCCGGTCGGCGGCGATGGCGAGGCGACGGATCGGCCGCGCGATCGCGCGCGCCAGATAGAACGACATCAAGATGGTAACGGCGAGCACGACGCCGAAGATCTTCAACAGGCCGACGCGGACATCGGCGACATCGCGCTCGATCGCCGCATCGGTCGCCGACAGCATCACCACCGCGACCACCTTCTTGTAACGCTGCACCGGCACGGCGTAGGTCAGCACGAGCTGCCCTCGCTGGCCCTCGCGCACCGAGGAGCCCGGCTCGCCGCCCAATGCGCGCACCACTTCGCGGTAGTCGCCGGCCACCTGGTCGACGCGCTCCTGGTATTTCGGGAAGCGCTGTTCCTTGCGGAACAGCGCGGTGAACCAGTTGGAGATGCTGGTGAGGTTGCGGTTGAACCAGCCCTGGCGGCCCGGCGGCGGCAGCTCCTCCACCAGCACGAAGCCGGAGGGTGCCAGCAGGGTCCGGCTGTCGGTGATCAGCGAGCCCTGCGTGTCGAAGAGGCGCGCGCGGGTGCGCGTCGCCTCCACCAGCCGGCGCACGATCGCCTTGGCGGGATCGGGCACCAGCGTCTGGTTGCCTTGGGCGTTGGTCTCGACCGCGCTTTCGCCCAGCGCGCCGGCGAAGATGCTCGCCTGGGTGCCGAGCGAGGTGATCTTGGCGTCGATCAGGTTCTGGCGGTAATCGCCCAGAAACAGAAAGCCGGCGACCAGCGTTCCCAACGCCAGCACGTTGAGCGCCAGGATGCGGACGGTGAGCAGCGAGAAACGCCGGCCCGTGCCGCGCGCCCGGGCGATCTCGGTCGTGCGTTCGCTGTTGCGCGGCTTCTTCGATTTTGCGCGTGCAGGCGTCTTCGCGTCCGGCGTCGTCGACCGGCGCGGTTTCGGCCGTGATTTTTCTTCGTGAAGGTCCCCGTCCAGCGTGAGGCCCCCTTATCGCTCCGATCAGCCCTCGCTGTAGCGATAGCCGATCCCGTAAAGCGTCTCGATCTTAGAGAAATCCTGCTCGACTGCCTTGAATTTCTTGCGCAGGCGCTTGATGTGGCTGTCGATCGTGCGGTCGTCGACGTAGATGTTCTCGCCGTAAGCGGCGTCCATCAGCTGGTCGCGCGACTTTACGTGGCCGGGCCGGGCGGCGAGCGCCTGCAGGATCAGGAACTCGGTGACGGTGAGCGTCACCTCCTTGCCGCGCCAAGTGCACAGATGCCGGGCCGGATCCATGACCAGCTCGCCGCGCACGATGGTCTTGCCGCCTTCGCCCTCGTCCTCGCCGCTGCCGGGTACATCGGAGCGGCGCAGGATTGCGCGCACGCGCTCGATCAGCAGGCGCTGCGAGAAGGGCTTGGTGATGTAGTCGTCCGCGCCCATGCGCAGACCCAGCACCTCGTCGATCTCGTCGTCCTTGGAGGTGAGGAAGATCACCGGCACGTCGCTCGTCTGGCGCAGGCGCGAGAGCAGCTCCATGCCGTCCATGCGCGGCATCTTGATGTCGAGCACGATGAGGTCGGCCGGGCGGCCGTTCAGCCCCTGCAGGGCCTCGGCCCCGTCGGCATAGGAGCGCACGGCGAAGCCTTCGGCCTCGAGCGCCATTGAGACGGAGGTGAGGATGTTGCGGTCGTCGTCGACCAGCGCGATGGTTCGGCCCATTGAGGTCCCTCGGGTTGTCCCTATGCCGCCGATGCCGTTTTGCCTCTCCTGGAGGCCCGTTGTGGGTGTCCAAGGTGAGGCGGTGCGGGCGGCAATGCGGGCGATTGTCCCAGCAATTGTCCAGGCGATTGTGCCGGAATGCGAGCATTATTCGTCTCCGGCGATCATTTGTTACTGATGATTTAGGCGTTTATCGGGCGGATTTCGAGCTATCTTGCGGCGCCGCCTCGGTGTCCCTTGTGTGGTCTTGGTGGCTGTTCCAAGAAGACGGACAGAAACCAGTGGTTCCTTGGGGGCATATCCGCCGGCCGTTATGCGACAATTTCGTCCTTTGGTGTCTCGGGCGGGCGCGGTTAGATGGTCCCCGGACGGAGGCCCGGGCAACGAGCGGAACGGCTCGGCCCCAGACGAGGAGAAGCCCATGCGTAAGACAACCGCGAGCGTTCTTACCGCCCTGGCGGCGACGCTCATTGCCGGCGCCCCTTTGCACGCCGAGCAGCATGGCCACGGCAAGGCCGGCGGCCACGCTATGACCAAGATGCCCGGCAAGGCCGCGGGAATCGTGGTGGAGCAAGCCTGGGCGCGCGCCTCGATCACCGCCATCGGTGCAGCCTACGTCTCGATTCGCAATACCGGAAAGACTACCGATCAGTTGATAGGTGTGCGGACTCCCGTGGCGAAACGCGCGGAATTGCATACGCATCTGATGGATAACGGCATTATGCGGATGCGGCCCCTGAAGGCGATCGAGCTCAATCCCGGCGCGCCGGCGGTAATGCGGCCGGGCGGCGACCACATCATGCTGATGGGCCTGACCCACAGGCTGAAGCGCGGCGAGCGGTTTCCGATCACCCTGCGCTTTGCCAAGGCCGGCGAGGTCACGGTGATGGTGAGCGTTGCCGGGCCCGGCGCCCGCGGCCCCGCCGAGGGCGCTCATGAAGGTCACGGCGGTCATGGCGGAGACATGAAACACACGCACTGACGTGCGGCAGGGCCCGTTTTCTCAGCGCTATATAGTAAGATGCTTTTTAATTGCGAATGACTCGCAATTGCATTAATGTCCGTCCTCCGGTTGGCGTTCCCCTGGAGGACAACAATGTCGCAATTGCACGGCGCGGCCCCGGCGGCAGAGCCGCTGCGGCGCACCGCCGATCTCGAGCCCGGTGAGCATCTGCTCCTCTGGGGGTTCCGGCACTGGGTTTGCGGGTTGGCCGACGATGCGCCGGCGCATTGGCGGATGGTCGAGCGCGAGTTTGCCGACCGCTTCGGGGTTGATCACGGGCGGCGGTCACTGGTTGGCCTGGTCCGCATGATCGCCTTGATGCACGGCCATGCGGCCCGCTCGATCGTCTATCACCGTCCCTGTTGTCCGTGCGTCGGGGAGGATGAGGCGATCATTCTGGGCTTCGTCGCCGCCTGCCAGCTCGGCGATTGGCCCGGCGCGCGCGTGCGCGCGGCCTCCCTGGTCGAGGAGGCGGGCGTTGGCGATCTCCTGCAGGCCGGCGCACGGCTGGCGAAGCTGATGGGTGATCGGGGTTCCGCGCTGCCGCTGCGGGCGACGCCCGTTATCGAGGGCGTGCAGCCCACGGTGCATTAAGGGGCTACCATTCCTCGCTGGCTTGTGAGGCAATGAACGCCGCAACCGTGGTAGTCTTGCCCGATAGCTGACCGAAGACCTTGCTGACCGAAGACGGGGAATGGGGCGTGGCCGATTCTGACGCTGCAGCGCTGGCCCGAAGCGTCATTCGCGGGACCGATTTCGCGGCGCTTGCGACCAGCGCCGCCGGCGAAGACAAATGGCCCTACGCCTCGCTGGTCATGGTGGCCTGCGATCATGACGGCATGCCGATCCTGCTGATGTCCGATCTCGCCGAGCACGCCCGCAACATAGCGGCCGATCCGCGCGTCTCGCTGCTGTATGACGGCACGCAAATGGGCGGCGCACAATTGGGCGGTGGGCGCGCGGCCGATGCGCCGCTCGATGCTCCGCGGGTCTCGGTGATGGGCCGCGCCCTCCACTCCGACGAGCCGCGCCATCGCGCCCGTTATCTCGCGCGCAATCCGTCGGCCGAACGGTTCATCGACTTCGGCGATTTCCACATCTATGCGCTGGAGGTTCACCGCGCCCATCTGGTGCAGGGCTTCGGCAAGGTGCGCTGGATGGAACCGGCGGCGCTTCTCTATGACATCGCCGCGGCGCAATCCCTCATCGAGGCCGAGGCGGGCATCATCGAGCACATGAACGACGATCACGCCGACGCCATCGACCTCTACGCCGGCGCGCTGCTTGGCCGGCCCGGCAGCGGCTGGCGGATGACGGGGATCGACCCGGAGGGCTGTGACCTTCGGCGTGAGGCGGCGGTGGCGCGGCTCGATTTCGACCGGCCCGTGAGCGATGCCGGCGAGGCGCGCACGATCCTGGTCGAGTTCGTAAAGAAGGCCCGTGCAGCGGCCTAGCTGGCCAGATCGAGCCCAATTGGCGGGCTCAAATGCCCTGCTTTGACATAGAGGAGACAGCCCTCCTCGCTCCGCGGCGCATGATCGCTGCCGGGCGGGCTGCGGTGCCAGCTTCCGGGTCCGTAGGTTCCGTGCTCGTCGATAAGCGTGCCGTCGAGCACCAGGATCTCCTCGCCGCCCGGGTGGTTGTGGTGGGGATACCGGGCGCCGGCCGCATAGCGGGCAAGGCGCACCCGCTCGCTGCCATGGGCGTGGAGCGGCAGCATGGTGATCCCCTCAACAGGGCCGGTCTGCCAATCGCCGCTGCGCGTGTCGACCGAGAATTGCCGTATATCGTCCGGCGCGAACTGCTGCAGCTTCACAAAAATCGTGCAGCCTGCCTCGCTCCACGGTGCATGGCTCGTGCCGATGGGATTGCGCACATAGCTCCCCGCCGGGTAGTCCCCGTCCGCGTCGCTGAACGTGCCCTCGAGCACCAGAAACTCCTCGCCGCCGCCATGGACGTGTTCGGAAAACCGGCTCCCCGGCGCGTAGCGGACGATGCTCGTCGCCCGCGCGACCTCGTCGCCGATCCGGTCGAGCATGACCCGCTCGACCCCCGGCAATGGCGAGCCGACCCACTCATAGGTGTCGACGACGGCCCGTTGGCTGAAATCGGCATTGATGCGCATGCTTGATTGTCTCATTCGCTTCCGCCACGATCATCATAGCCGCTTCAACGCGGCAATCGATGATGTTTCGTAAGAGGCGTTTATCCAAAGGGAATTTGCGCCCGCTACTTGCCAACCTTGCAGAAGGGTCAGCAATCAGTTTATATACCTAGCGCTAGATAGATAAAAATCCAGCGGGAATCGGCGGCTTTTGGATATGCCCGACACCGCGGACCACAAAGACCATCATGGCCAAGCACGGCGAAACCGCCAATCGTATCCTTGCCATCGCGCAACGGATGATCCAGTCGCAGGGCTATAACGGATTCAGCTTTCGCGATATCGCCTCGGAGATCGGCATCAAATCGGCCAGCGTCCACTACCATTTCGCGACCAAGGGCGATCTTGGGGCGGCGGTGGCGGCGCGCTATGCTGCGCGGTTCGTTGCCTGGCTCGAGCGGATCGTGACCGAGGGCCGCGATGCGCGTCACCGCCTCATCCTCTATGTCGGCCTGTTCCGGGCCGCGGTTGTCGAGGATGGGCGCATGTGCCTCTGCGGCATGCTCGGCGCCGAGAGCGAGGCGCTGCCGCCGGAAGTGCTGGAAGAGGCCCGCCAGTTCTTCACCCGCAACGTCGCCTGGCTGCGCAACGTCTTCGAAAGCGGCGCCTCCGACGGCACGCTGGTCTTCACGGGCTCGGCCGAGGCCCATGCCCGCCTGGTTCTGGCGGCGCTGGAGGGGGCCATGGTCTTCGCCCGGGTCAATGGCGATCCCAAAGCCTTCGAGCACATCGCCGAAACCGCCTTGTCGCGCTACACGCGCTGAGCCGTTGCCCCATGCCGTCCCGCGGTGCGGCTTTTCGCACCTCATTCAAGCGGTTGCCGCCGCTGGCGTGGCGGATTATCTTGCCGGATGATCCGCCGGAGAGCGGACGAAGCACGGGTAAAGACAGCCACAGAAAAATCACGCGGCGTGCGGGTATTCGGCCCGGATCAGCCGATCCCGATCCGGACGATATGGCGAACCGGATCTGGGCCGCCGCGGCGCAGGCAGGAGGACAAGCGGTGCAGGGGTCAGGAGCGCATAACACTCAGTACGGGTTGGATAAGCATGGCATGTCCAGCGCCCGCGCGGTGCATTGGAACCAAAGCGTGCCGGGGCTTTACGAGCACGCGTTGCGCCGGAGCGAATGCCGTCTCGCACAGGGCGGGCCGATCGTCGCGATCACCGGCGAGCACACCGGCCGCTCACCCAAAGACAAGTTCATCGTCGAGGAGGCGTCCACCAAGGATGATGTCTGGTGGGGCGAGATCAACCAGCCGATCGACGCCCAAAGCTTTCGCCGTTTGCGTGACCGCGTGCGCGACAAGCTGGCGAGCGGCGAGGTCTTCGTTCAGGACTGCAACACCGGCGCCGACCCGACCCATCGCCTGCGCGTCCGCCTGATCACCGAGAATGCCTGGCACGCGCTCTTCGCGCGCAACATGTTCATGCGCCCGACGATCGCCGAGATCGCGTCGTTCGTTCCGGACTTCACAATTCTTCATGCGCCGAGCGTGGAGGCCGACCCCGAACGAGACGGCACCAATTCCAAGACCTTCATCCTGGTCAGTTTCGACGAGCGCCAGATCGTCATCGGCGGCACCTCCTATGCCGGCGAGATCAAGAAGTCGGTCTTCTCGATCCTCAACTACCTGTTGCCGGCCAAGGACGTGCTGCCCATGCACGCCTCGGCCAATATCGGACCGAACGGCGACAGCGCGATCTTCTTCGGCCTGTCCGGCACCGGCAAGACGACGCTGTCCGCCGACGCCTCGCGCACGCTGATCGGCGACGACGAGCATGGCTGGGGCGATGGTGGGCTCTTCAACTTCGAGGGCGGCTGCTACGCCAAGGTGATCAAGCTCTCGCGCGAAGCCGAGCCCGAGATCTATGCCACGACATCCATGTTCGGAACCGTGCTCGAAAACGTTGTCATGGATGAGAACGGCTTTCTTGACCTGGATGACGGGCGTCATACGGAAAACACGCGTGCCTGCTATCCGGTTGATTTCATTCCGAACACGGCGCGCGATGGCCTGGGCCCGCAGCCCGACAACGTGATCATGCTGACCGCCGATGCCTTCGGCGTGTTGCCGCCGATCTCGCGGATGAGTCCGGAGCAGGCGATGTATCATTTCCTTTCGGGCTATACGTCGCGCGTCGCCGGCACCGAAAAGGGCCTCGGCAAGGAACCCGAGGCGACCTTCTCGACCTGCTTCGGCGCGCCGTTCATGCCGCGGCATCCGAGCGTCTATGCCGACCTGCTCGGTAAGATGATCGCCAAGCACGGAGTCAAATGCTGGCTCGTCAACACCGGCTGGTCGGGCGGTGCCTACGGGGTCGGCGAACGCATGAAGATCGCGCATACGCGGGCGATGGTGCGCTCGGCGCTCGATGGGACGCTGGCCCAGGTGCCGACGACGCCCGATCCCAATTTCGGGCTCGCCATCCCCGAGGCCTGCCCCGAAGTGCCCGGCGATGTGCTCAATCCGAAAAGCACCTGGAGCGACAAGACGGCCTACGATCAGATGGCCCGCGAGGTCGCGGCGCGCTTTGAGAAGAACTTCGGCCAGTTCGAGAACTACGTCGACGACAAGGTGCGCGCCGCCGCGATCCACGCTGCCGCCTGAGGATCT
>CAZBRE010000022.1:0-15056 GCA_964494065.1 uncultured Alphaproteobacteria bacterium | reverse complement strand
CTACGTCGACGACAAGGTGCGCGCCGCCGCGATCCACGCTGCCGCCTGAGGATCTTGGCCCGCGGCTGGCTCTTACGGCTGGCTATTGCGCGGCAAGCAGTCCGGAGACGGTGGCGAGCAGGGTCTTGTTGTCGAAGGGCTTTTGCAGCACCTCGCCGGCGCCCTGCTCTTTGGCCGCTTTCAGGTAATCGGCGGTCCCGCCCGTGACCGCGAGGATGGCGAGGTCGGGGTCGCGCTTGCGCAATAGGTGGATGGCGCCAAAGCCGTCCATCTGCGGCATGATGATGTCCGTCACCACCAGATCGACCGGGCCGTTTTCCTCCAGCTGAAGCGCCTGTTCGCCATTGGCGGCCTCCAGCACTTCATGGCCCTCGGTCTCCAGAACCTTGCGCAAGGTCGCCCGAACCGAGTCCTCGTCTTCGATGAGTAATATGCGCGCCATCGCCGCCTCCTAACCCGCCGGCTGCGCCGCGGCGCCGGGCTCTGAAAGATCGCCTGCCTCGGATACCGCATCGCTTGGGCGTCCCACCGTTCGCGCGGTCGGAAAGATCACCTTGATCGTCGTGCCTTTACCGAGATCGCTCGTGATCGTCAGCGCAGCATCGTGCAGCTCGGCGTAGGACTTGACGATGGCAAGGCCCAGGCCGGTGCCCTCGTGCTTGCGGTTGAGCGCGCCCTCGATCTGGCCGAAGGGCACGGTGACCTTGCGAATGTCCTTCTTGGCGATGCCGATGCCGGTATCGGTAACGTTGATAACAACGCCGCCGTCGGCATCAAGCTCGCAAGACAATTGCGCCGATCCGCCGGCGGGCGTGAACTTGACGGCATTGCTCAGCAGGTTGATCAGGATCTGCTTTACCATCCGCTTGTCCGCGCGCAACCGCGGCAGCGTGCCGCTGGTCTTCACCCGCAGCATCACGCGCGCCGATTTGGCACGCTCCTCGATCAGCTTCGCGCAGCCGGTCAGCGCCTCGTTCAGGTCGAACTCTTCCTCCACCAGCTCGACCTTGCCCGCCTCGATCTTGGCGATGTCGAGGATGTCGGTGATGATCTCAACCAGGTGCGAGCCGCTCTTGCGGATATCGGCGGCGTATTCGGTGTATTTGTTTGAGCCGACGGGCCCGTACATCTCCGATCCGATGACCTCGGAGAAGCCGACGATGGCGTTCAGCGGCGTGCGCAGCTCGTGGCTCATATTGGCGAGGAACTCGGACTTGGCGCGGTTGGCGAGCTCGGCCTGCTCCTTGGCGTTGATCAGCTCGGCCGCCGCCTTCTTGTGGGCGCTGATGTCCTGGGCGAAAGCGCAGTTGTATTCGTGGCCGTCGAACTCGATGTAGTTGGCCGAGATCTCGACGGGCACGAAGCGCCCATCGTTTGTCCGATAGACCGATTCGTAGGAGAGCGAGCCGTTCTTCTTCAGCTCGCTCCATTTCTCGCGCCAACCGTCGTTCGTGAGCTTGGGATCGATATCGAGAACGCTCTTCGACAGCAATTCCTCGCGCTTGTAGCCGAGAATGCTGCAGGTGTGGTCGTTGACGAACAGGATGCGGCCGTCGGAGCCGATCCAGAAGGCGGCGATCGCGGCGCGCTCGATGGAGAACTTCGGCAGGCGCAGCCGCTTCTCGGCGTTCTTGCGTTCCTTCAGCAGTCGCTCCAGGAAAAAGACCGCGATCAACGCCATGACACTGATGATCATCAGTCCGATCGCCTGGGGCGTCGTGATCCCGTGGTTCTGGTTCGATTGCGTCAGGGTTTGCGCGACCACGTAGACGAGGATCATCGCCGTCATGAACGATGTCATCGCCGCGAGGAATCCGAAATGCCAATCCCGGAATTGACGCAGCATCAGGACCGCTCCGCCGAAGGCGAAGAAGCTGATGACGATTGCTATGGCCGGTGCGACTTCCACCGTGGTCTCATCATCCGAGGGCCATTGGGCAGGATGGATGCAGTGGGCCCTGCCACCGCATGATTAGAATGCGCAAATAGGGTATTAATTCCCTTAATGGCGGTGGAATCCGGCAGGCTTTAATAAGCGCGCCGGCGCCTTACTGGGACAGGATCCGATCGGCTTCGGCCACCTCGGATGCAACCGCAGCGACCGACGGACGCGCCAACATCCGGTCGTACCAGGCCTTCAACGACGGATGCCGGTCGAGCGGCGGGCCGCCGAGACGGGCGGCGAAAAGAATGTCCATGAAGAGGGCGATATCGGCGATCGAAAAGATATCTATAAAATACTTCTTATTTTCAAGCCGGCCCGAAAGGTCATTGTAGGCGGCATCGATATCGATTTCGGCGCGCTCACCATCAGCTTCGCGCTCGCGTTGGCGTGCCGGGTCCGGATCGGCAGGTTCGGTGCGATACATCAGGCGGGCAATCTTAGGCAGCAGGATTTCATCCGCCCATAGCTCGAGCATCCGGCAGCGGGCCCGTGCTCCCGCGTCGCCGGGGATCATTTGCGGCTCGGGATAGGTCTCGTCGAGATATTCGTTGATCACTGTCGAATCAAACAACGTCAGATCACCGTCCACCAACACCGGGACCTGGCCCTTCGGGTTGGCGGCGAGCACGTCGGGATGCTTGGGGAAATAGCCTTCCGCCTGGTTGAACGGCACCATTACGCGCTCGAACGCCAGGCCTTTTTCGGCGAGCACGATCTCGACCTTGCGGGAGAAGAGGCTGAGGGGGCCGGAATAGAGCTTCATTGCGTGTCGATCCCTGTCGGCGCAGGACGAGAACAAACACCGAACAATAATAGCCACGCGAGTCGCGGTCCACCCGTTTTATGCGAACAGGACAGGTTTCACGGCCGATTCGGACTGGAACGAGAACTAGAAGCCGCAGTAAGCGAGGCCGGTCTGGGCGAGGGTGTAGAAAGCCGGGACCACCACATTGGTCCAGAAGGTGCCGAGCCAGGAGAAGATCGGAGCGCCGAAGGCCAGCGCCACGGCGAAGCCAGAAGCGAGGCCGAGAACGACATCAAGCCGGGGGAAATGCCGACGATTGTCCCGTAGCGCGGATTTGGGGCGCTGCGAGGCTGGGTCTACCGCCCCTTGGCTCTGGCGCGGCGGTCTGGTCTCTGTGTCTAGCACGGCTGCGCTTGATCGTTCAAAGCGGTTGATCTTACGCTCTCAATATATGCCTCGGCGCTTTACAAAACAGCCCTTCCCACAGGAGCGGACCTGGAGCCGACCTAATGGGCCTCGGCCCAGTTGTCGGCCACGCCGGCGTCGACGACCAGCGGCACCTCGAGCTCCAGCGCCGGCAACGAGGCCTTCTCCATCACCTCGCGCACGGTCTCGACGGTCTCGTCCACCTCGGCCTTGGGCACTTCGAGCAGCAGCTCGTCGTGAACCTGCAGCAGCATCCGTGCGCCGAGCTTCGCCTTATGGAGCGCCGGCGGCACGCGGATCATGGCGCGCTTGATCACGTCGGCGGCCCCGCCCTGCAGCGGCGCGTTGATCGCTGCGCGCTCCTGGAAGCCGCGCATGTTGGGGTTCTTCGATTTGATCTCGCGCAGGTGAATGCGTCGCCCGAACGGCGTGGTCACGTAGCCCTGCTCGTGCGCCTTCGCCTTCATCGCGTTCATGTAGTCGCGGATGCCGGGATAGCGCTCGAAATAGGTGTCGATATAGGCCTGCGCTTCCGAACGCTCGATGCCGAGCTGGTTGGCGAGGCCGAAGGCGGAGATGCCGTAGATGATGCCGAAGTTGATAGCCTTGGCGCGGCGCCGGACCATCGGGTCCATGCCCTCGACCGGCGTGCCGAACACCTCCGAGGCCGTCATGGCGTGGATGTCGAGCCCGTCCTTGAACGCTTTCGTCAGCGCCGGCACGTCGGCCATATGCGCGAGCAGGCGGAGCTCGATCTGCGAATAGTCGAGCGAGACGAGCTTGTGGCCCTTCTCGGCGATGAAGGCGTGGCGGATCTTCCGGCCTTCCTCGGTGCGGACCGGGATGTTCTGCAGGTTCGGATCGGTCGAAGAGAGGCGACCCGTCGAGGCGATCGCCATGCCGTATGAAGTGTGGACGCGCCCGGTATCGGGATTGATCTGGCCGATCAGCGCATCGGTATAGGTGCTCTTGAGCTTGGAGAGCTGGCGCCAGTCGAGCACGCGCGCCGGCAGATCGTGGCCCTGCGCTGCCAGGCCTTCGAGAATGTCGACGCTGGTGCTGCGGGTGCCCGACTTGCCCTTGCGCCCGGCCTCGAGCCCCATCTTGTCGAACAGGATCTCGCCGAGCTGCTTGGGCGAGCCGATGGTGAAGGTCTCGCCGGCGAGCTTGTATATCTCGTCCTCGAGCCCCGCGATGCGCTGGGCGAAATCACCGGACAGCCGCGAGAGCGCGTCGCGGTCGACCTTGATGCCGGCCGTCTCCATCGCCACCAGCACGGGGATGAGTGGCCGCTCCAGCGTCTCGTAGACCGTGGTCATGCGCTCGCGCGGCAGGCGCAGCTTGAGCGCGCGATGGAGGCGCAGCGTGATGTCGGCATCCTCGGCGGCATAGTCGCAAGCCTTGTCGAGCGGCACCTTGTCGAAGGTCACTTGCGATTTGCCGCTGCCGGCGACCTCGGAGAATTTGATGTTCGTATGGCCGAAATGAAGCTGCGCCAGCTCGTCGAGGCCATGGCCGTGCAGCCCCGCTTCGAGCACATAGGAAAGCACCATCGTGTCGTCGATCGGCGCCACGTCGATGCCGTAGCGGCCCAGCACCTGCATGTCGTATTTGAGGTTGTGGCCGATCTTGAGGACGCCCGGGTCTTCCAGCAGCGGCTTCAGAAGCTTGATCGCTTTCTTCAGCTCGATCTGCTTGGGCTTGCCGGCGCCGTCGAGATCGAGCTCGCCGCCTGCCGGTCCCGTATGGCCCACCGGCACGTAGGCGGCCCGCCCGGGCTCGACCGAGAGCGAGAAGCCGACGAGCTCGGCGCGCATCGCATCGAGCGAGGTGGTCTCGGTGTCGACGGCGACATATCCGAGCTCGTTCGCGCGGTCGATCCATGCCTGAAGCGCCGCCTCGTCCTGCACCAGCTCGTATTCGGTGTCGGCCGGCGGCGCGTCCTTGGGCGGCTCGATCTCGCCGGAGGCCGCGAAGCGCGCTTCCAGCCGCGCCGTGATGGTGCGGAACTCCTGCTCGCGGAGGAAGGCCAGCAGCGCCTCGGCATCGGGATCCTTGAGGCGGAAATCCTCCATGCTCTCGCTGGTCGGCACGTCGTCCTTGAGGCGCACCAGCTCCTTGGAGATGCGCGCGAGATCGGCGTACTCGATCAGGTTCTCGCGGCGCTTGGGCTGCTTGATCTCCTCGGCGCGCGCGAGCAGCGTTTCCAGATCGCCATACTCCTCGATCAGCTGCGCGGCCGTCTTGATGCCGATGCCGGGCACGCCGGGCACATTGTCGGTCGAGTCGCCCGCAAGCGCCTGCACCTCCACCACTTTGTCCGGGCCGACGCCGAATTTCTCGATCACCTCGTCATGGCCGATCACGCGCTCCTTCATCGGATCGAGCATGGTGACGTGCTCGTTCACGAGCTGCATCAGATCCTTATCGGAGGAGACGATGACGACGTCGATGCCCTCGGCCGCCGCCTGCTTCGCATAGGTCGCGATCAGATCATCGGCCTCGTAGCCCACCATCTCGATCGAGGGCAGGCCGAAGGCGCGCGTCGCCTCGCGGATGAGACCGAATTGCGGGCGGAGCTCCTCGGGCGGCTCGTCGCGGTTAGCCTTGTATTCGGGATAGATCTCGTTGCGAAAGGTGACCGACGACGCATCGAAGATCACCGCCATGTAGTCGACCGCCTCGTCGGCCTGCGCCGCGTCGATCAGTTTCATGACCATGTTGCAGAAGCCGTTCACCGCATTCGTGTGCACGCCGTCCGAACGCACGAAGGCGGAGACCGGGATCGCGTGGAAGGCGCGGAAGATGTAGCCCGAACCGTCGATCAAATAGAGCTGCTTGCGCGCGGATTTGGCATCCGCTTTCGCGCCCGATTTGGCGCCCGGTTTTGCAGGGTCGTTCATGGCGGCGATGTCCCGAGAATGCTTGCGCTCAGGATGCCGGAAGGGTGGCGGAGAGTCGAGGGGCCCGATCGCTCGAATCGATAGACGTCCGCGCGGTGTGCCTAGCGAACGAAGCCCGCGAACTGCGTCATATGGACGGCACCCATCGGGGCTAGGCCGGCGCGCACATCGTCGCCCGCATTGCCATAGACCACGAACCGCCCAGGGTCACCGCAGGCCAGGAACCGTTCGGCGAACTTGGCGCCGAAATTGCCGAGGTGAACCATCGCCGCCGCAGAATCCGCATAGCGCTCATAGATATGGCAAACCTTGCCGTCGTCGGAGAGATACCATTCGTAGGCGATCGTACCGTCTTCGGCCTTGGTCGCGTCGGACATCTCGTTCGCCAGCGCCTTGAAGGTGTCGAGCTGCCCATCCTTGATGTTGACCTCGACGACCCAGTGGACGTTGTCACTCATCGTGCATCTCCTCGATGGCGCCGCCGCTCATGACGGCGCCTATGTTTATTGTGCTTATCGAGCAGACATGGTCGATCCCGTGCGGTTGGAAGTCAAACGGCCGGCCCTCAAATCGCGCGGTCGCGGCCTTTCCAATAAGGCGCGCGGATCACGTTCTTGCGGATCTTGCCGATCGCGGTCTTGGGGAGCGCGTCGACGAACTCGACGAGGCGCGGGCGCTTGTGATGCGCGATCTTGGTCTCCAGGAACGCGATGAGCTCTTCGGCGCTGGCGCTCTGCCCCGGCTTGAGCACGATATGCGCCGCCGGCAGCTCGCCCCACTCGTCGTCGGGCACGCCGAAGACGGCGGCCTCGGCGACGGCGGCGTGATCGTAGAGCGCGTTCTCGATCTCGGCCGGATAGATATTCTCGCCGCCGGAAATGATCATGTCTTTCGAGCGGTCGACCAGGAAGAGATAGCCGTCGGGATCGATGAAGCCTAGATCGCCGGTCTTGAGCCAGCCGTCGGGGTTCAGCACTTCGGCCGTCAGCTCCGGCTCGCGGTAGTATTCCTTGAACGTGTAGTCGGCCTTGACGGTAACCTCGCCCACCGATCCCTGCGGCAACGGTTTCTCGTCGGCGTCGCGGATCTCGAGCGACAAGGTCGGGAAGGGCCGGCCGACGCTGGCCCATTTCTCCAGCGCCTGCTCGGGCGGGCGATAGCAGGCCGGGCCGATCTCCGACTGGCCGTAATGCTCCATTACGATCAGGTTCGGGAAGAGCTCGAATATCCGGCGCAGCAGCGCCTCGGGCATCGGCGAGCCGCCGTGGTTGATATAGCGGAAAGCGGGCAGACGCGCGGGGTCGAGCGACGGCTCCGAGACCAGGCCGTTGATCTGGGTCGGCACCATGCACATGACGCTGACGCCTTCGCGCTCGGCCAGTCGGACGAGGCCCGCCGGGTCCCATTCGCGGGTGAGCACGACGGTGCAGCGGTCGTAGATCGCGGTGCAGAACCACGAAAAGAGCCCGGCCACGTGAAAGAGCGGCGTGCCCAGATAGATCACGTCGTCCTCGCGGAAGCCGAAGGGCCCGGACGCGACTTTGGACGAGGCGACCCGTGCGGCCTGGGTCACCAGCACGCCCTTGGGAAAGCCGGTCGTGCCGCCGGTATAGGTGATGCAGAAGGGGGCCTGCGGGTCGACGGTAACGCCGGGCGGTGTGTCGGGTGCGGCGGCAAGGAAGTCGTCGAGCGTTTCGACGCCGTCAACGTCGGTCGGATCGAGCGAGACGATCGTCTTGAGCCCAGGCAGCTCGGCCCGCGCCTGCATCAGCGTCGGCAGCAGATTCGCGTCGACGAAGACGGCTTCGATGCCCGTGCGCGTTGCCACCTCGCGGATCTCGCCCACCGTGTAGCGGGTCGAGAGATGCGCCTGCAGGCAGCCCGCGCGCGCGGCGCCGAAGAACAGGACCGGATATTCCGCGCGATTGGGCGACAAGAAGGCGATGGTGCCGCCGGTGCCAAGCCCCCGCGCCAGGAGCGCATTGGCGAACTGGTTGGCCGCGCGGTCGAGCGCGTCGTAGCTGAGGCGTGTGTCGCCCTCGATGATCGCGATCTTCTCGGGGACCTGCCGCGCGCTCGCGGCCAGCACATCGCCGATTGTCTTGACGTCCGTCATCCGTCCCCGTCTTTCCGCCGACGCATCGCGCCGCCGGTTCTCCCACTCAAATTCCGGTCTTGCGCCTCGTCCGGGTCAATCGGCGCCCACTTTGCTCAGCAAGGCGATCAGAGTGGCGCGTTCGTCGGCGCTCAGTTTGGTCGCGATCTGGCGTTCGTGCTCGTGGACCTGCGGCAGCAGCTTGGCCAGATAGCGCTCGCCCTCGTCGGTCAAGACCAACGCGTGCGAACGCCGGTCGGTGGGCGAGGGCGTCCGCGCGATCAGATCGCGCTCCTCCAGCCGGTCGATCACCGCGACGAGGGTCGAGCGGTCGATGCCGAGCGTATTGCCGATCCGCGTCTGATTGATGCCCGAGTTCGCTTTCACCAGCGCCAGCACGCCGACCTGGCCGGGGCTGATGTTCCAGTCGTCGAGCACCTTGGCGAAGTTCTGGAAGGTGGCGACCTGCGCCCGGCGCAGGTGATAGCCAAGCAGATCGCCGAGCGCGCCGAACTCGATCTCGCCGTTGCGGTCGTCGCGGTCGGGTTTCGCGATGGTCTTGCTCGAGCTGATCGCCATGATGAGGTCCGGTTGTCCAGGGGCCATTCGACAAATAGGTTATGTGAAGAATGCAACCGAATCAAATTGTTTGGAAAGCAGATTATTTGACTTTCCAACTGTTCTAAGGAACACTTCCGAAGCGCTCGCGAGGCGGCCGGAATGGCGGATTTCCGGCAGATTCTGGGCTAGTCTGTGAGCGCGGGACATCGCCATGAGCTTTACCGTCACCTTTGCTGACCGGCCCGATCGGGTAACGGTCGAGATAGGCCAGACCATCCTGGAGGCCGCCCTGGCGGCGGGGCTCCCCTATCCCCATGGCTGCCGCTCGGGTAATTGCGGGGCCTGCAAGTCGGAGCTGATCGAGGGCGACGTCGAGCTCTCGCCCTATTCGGAATACGCGCTGAGCGCGGCCGAGCGCGGCCAGGGGCTGATCCTTGCCTGCCGCGCGGTCACCTGGTCGGATGCCGCGGTCCGCTGGCTCGATCCGAACGAGACCGTGGCGCACCCGATCCGCCACATGGACTGCACCGTCACCGAGCTTAAGCAGGCGACGCACGACATTCGCATCGTGCGGCTTGCGATCGAGCGCGGCGGGCCGTTCGATTTCTCCGCCGGTCAGTACGCGCAGGTGACCTTCGATGATCTGCCGCCGCGGGACTTCTCGATGGCGAGCCGTCCCGACGACCCGGTGATCGAATTCCACATCCGCACGACGCCCGGCGGCGCGGTCAGCCCCTATGTCGCAACCGAGCTTGCCGTCGGCGAGACGGTCAAGGTCGAGGGACCCTATGGGGCGGCGCATCTGCGCGAAGGACATCGCGGACCCATCGTGGCGCTCGCCGGCGGATCGGGGCTGGCGCCCATCAAGGCGATCGTCGAAGAGGCGCTGACCCAGGGCATGGGCCAGCCGATCACGCTCTATTTCGGTGCCCGCGCCGAGCGCGACCTCTATCTCGAAAGCCACTTCGTGGCGCTGTCTGAAACGCACGCGAACCTGACCTTCGTTCCCGTGCTCTCCGAGCCGGACGGCGCAACCGAACGGCGCACCGGTTATCTTGCGGACGCGCTCGCCGCCGACTTCCCGGACCTGGACGGCGCCAAGGCCTATCTTGCGGGTCCGCCGGTGATGGTCGAAACCTGCACGGACGCCTTGCGCAAACTTGGCGTGCGGCGGCAGGACGTGCACGCCGATGCGTTCTACACTGAGGCCGAGAAGGCAAAGCTCGAGGCGGGGACATGAGCGGGAATATCCTTGAACGGCGCGTGGCGCTGGTCACCGGCGGCGCGCGCGGCATCGGCGAGGCGATCTCGCGCGTGCTGGCCGATGCCGGCGCGAAGGTCGTGATCGCCGACAACGGCACCGGTATCGACGGCAACGGCGCCGATCCGAGCGTCGCGCGCGATCTCGCGAACGAGATCGGGGATGCCGCCGTCACCTTCACCGAGAGCATCGCCTCGCCCTCGGCCGCGGCGGCGGCGGTCGATCTGGCCGTGAAGCAGTTTGGCGGGCTCGATATTCTGGTGAACAACGCCGCCATCCTGCGCGACGCGCTGGTCTTCAAGGGCGATCCCGGCGACTGGGATGCGGTGATCCACAACAACCTGAATGCCGGATACTACCTCACCCACGCCGCCACGCAGGTGCTGCGCGACCAGTTCAAGGCCGGGCGCGGCGCCGGCAATGGGGGCGACGGCTATGGCTGGGGCCGCATCGTCAACATCCTCTCGACCGCCGGGCTTTACGGAAATTACGGCCAGGCGAGCTATGCCGCCGCCAAGGCCGGGCTCTTTGCGCTCACCCGCATCACGGCGATGGAGATGGCGCGCTCGAACATCACCTGCAATGCGGTCTGCCCCTTCGCGCATACCCGCGTCACCGACATCATCCAGCCGGCGAACGACGAGCAGGCGACATATAAAGAGCGCGCTATGAAGGTCTCGCCCGACCACGTCGCGCGCTTCGTCGCCTATCTGGCGCTGCCCGAGGCACAGCACGTCTCCGGCCAGCTCTTCGGCGTGCGCGGGCGCGAGATCTTCCTGTTCTCGCAGCCGCGCCCGGTCGCCGAGCTCGCCGACGAGAGCGAGGATTGGCAGCCCAAGTCGATTGCGCACGCCATGTCTGCGCTCGAGGAGCGCTTCACCCCGCTTTCCACGGACCTCGAGGCATTCAACACCGAACCGCTTGTCTAAGGACGAAAGACCATGGCCATCAACACCCCTGGCGAACATATCGACATTCAGGTCACCAGCATCGACGAGTTCCGTGAGGCGCCGGAGGAATTCCGGGAGGCCTGCAAGAAGATCGTGATCAGCCACGCGATCAACGAGCTCTATGGCTCCCGCGTCTATGACGAGCCGGCGATCGCGCTGGCGCCGACGCCGTATGCCAAGTGGCTCACCTGCCGCGTGGTGATGGAGGAGTACGGCCACCACTACCGCTTCTTCGAGCTCGGCCGCGAGATGGGCGTCCCCGCAGAGCGCATGCTGCCCGAGGCGACGGAGAAGCAGCCGCTCAGCATCTTCAGCTTCGAGATGACCCGCTGGGAGGAGTTCTGCGTCATCAAGCTCATCGGCGATCTGGCCGAGATCATCCAGGTCGAGGATCTGGTTCAGTGCGCTTTCCACCCCTTACGCAACCTCGCCCGCATGACCATGCCCGAGGAGCGTTTTCACGCCCAGTTCGGCGAGGATTTCTGCACCGACCTCATCCAGACGCCCGAGGGCAAGGCGGTGGTCCAGGACGCGCTCGACCGCATCTTCCCGCCGATGCCTCATTTCTTCGGCCGCGCCGGGTCGAAAAACAACGCGATCTACCGCAAATGGGGCATCAAGAAGCGGACCAACGAGGATATGCGCGAGGACTATCTCGCCCGCTGCCGGGCCTTGGTCGAAGGCAAGCTAGGCCTTAGACTGCCCGAGCCCGAGGCGATGGCGGCCTAGTACCGTCGGCTCGAAAGACTAAGTATAATCAGTATACTCACGAATGGTTTCAGGCGGCGGAGAAGGAGACGTCATGGACAAGCAGGCTGGCAACGGCGGCGCGGGCCCTAACCCGGCGCACACCCCCGAGCGCGATGCCTATTACGAGCGCTTGTCGACCGGCAACATGGCGCCCTTGTGGGAGTCGCTGGCCGGCCTGGTGACGCCGGAGCCGGTCACCCAGGCCGAGGTTGCGATCTGGAAGTATGACGAGGTCCGCGCCCAGGTCATGGAGGCGGGCGAGCTGATCACCGCCGAAGAGGCCGAGCGCCGCGTCATCGTGCTGGAGAATCCGGGCTTGCGCGGCGAATCGCGGATCACCCCGTCGATGTATGCCGGCCTGCAGCTCATCCTGCCGGGCGAGATCGCGCGCTCGCACCGCCATGCCGCCTCGGCGCTCCGCTTCATCATCGAGGGCAACGGCGCCTACACCGCGGTCGATGGCGAGAAGACGATCATGCGCGAGGGCGACTTCGTGATCACGCCGTCCTGGACCTGGCACGACCACGGCAACGAGAGCGACGAGCCGATGGTCTGGATGGACGGGCTCGACGTGCCGCTGGTGAACTTTTTGGAGACCAGCTTCCTGGAGCACTATCCCGAGGCCGAGCAGCCGCTGACGCGTCCCGTCGGCGATGCGCTGGCCCGCTACGGCGAGGGCGTGGTGCCGCTCGGCTATGCGAACAAGACCAAGACCTCGCCGATCTTCAACTATCCCTACGAGCGCACCCGCGAGGCACTGGAAAAGATGCGCCAGACCGAGGAGTGGGACGCCTGCCACGGGCTCAAGGTGCAGTACGTGAACCCGTCGAACGGCGACTTCGCGATGCCGACCATGGGCACCTTCATGCAGCTCCTGCCCAAGGGCTTCAAGGGCTCGCCCTACAAGTCGACCGACGGCACGATCTTCTCGCCGGTTGAAGGCACGGGCCGCACGTATGTCGGCGATCAGGTGCTCGAATGGAAGAAGCGCGACGTGTTCGTGATCCCCTCCTGGCTCGAGCATCGGCACGAGGCCGACGAAGACGCCGTCCTCTTCAGCTTCTCCGACCGGCCGGTGCAGCAGAAGCTCGGCCTGTGGCGCGAGCAGCGCGGCAACGACCCGGTCTCCGAATACCATAGCTGAGCATTCCATAGCTGACCCGGCGCTCGGGGCGGGCGAGGGCGGTGCGGGTCTCCGCACCGTCCTCGACCTTGCGCGGGCTGAGCTGTCGGCGCTGCCCTGGTTTTCCAGCGTCGGACAGCCGCCGACGCGCGCCGAAGTGGCCGAGACGAATGCCTATTGGCACGCGCTCGATGCGGACGCATCCGGCGGCATCCGTTGGGCCGCCGATTGGGCGGAGGCGGAACGGATCGTGCGCGACCCGGCCGGCTCCGGCTGGTGGGCAGCGGAAACGGGGCTCCATCGGGCGAGCTTGGCCGCCATTGGCCCGGTCGCCGAAAGCCCCGCCTTTATCGCTGCGCTCAACGAAGCGGTCCACGCCGTCTCCGACATCGTCATGGGGGCCGCCGCCCGGGCCGCAGCGCGCGACGGCGTTGCCGGAGAAGCGGTGATCCGCGTGGCCGCTGGTGCGGCCGGCGAGGCGGCGGAACAGGTGATGGCGGCGCGGCTTGCCGGCGCCGCGCCCGACCATCCCTTCGAGATCAAGCTCCGGCTCTATGCCGGCGGCCGCTGGCCGCTCGGCATGGCCGGTGAGGGTCTCGCAATCTACTGAGCGCGCCTATTCGTCGGCGATCGGGTTGCTCAGAATGCCGATCTTGTCGATCTCGATCTCGCAGGTATCGCCCGCCTTCATAAAGACCGGCGGGTTGCGCTTGAAGCCGACGCCGCCCGGCGTACCGGTCACGATCACATCGCCCGGCACCAGCTCGGTGAAGGTCGAGATGTAGTTGATCAGCACGGGCACGGTGAAGACCAGCAGGTCGGTTGTCGCATCCTGTAGCGTCTCGCCGTTGAGGCGTGTCATCAGATGCATAGACGTCGGATCGGGGATCTCGTCGGTTGTCACCATCCACGGCCCGAAGCCGCCGGTGCCGACGAAGTTCTTGCCCGGGATGAACTGGCTGGTGTGGCGCTGCCAGTCGCGGATGCTGCCGTCGTTGTAGCAAGAATAGCCGGCGATATGGTTCAGCGCATCGGCCTCGGAAATGTGCCGGCCGCCCTTGCCGATGATCACCGCGAGCTCGCCCTCGTAGTCGTATGCGGTCGAGTCCTTGGGCCGGATCATCGGCTGGCCGTGGCCGACCTGGGTGTTGGTGAAGCGGGTGAAGATCGTCGGATAGTCGCTGTCGCTGCGGCCCGTCTCCTCGATATGGCTCTTATAGTTGAGGCCGATGCAGAGGATCTTGTCGGGATCGGGGATCACCGGCAGGAAGGTGATCTCGTCGATCGTCGCATCCGGGCTGGCGCCGTCGGCGGTGCCGGCCGCGTCCTTCAGCGCGTTCCCCTCGATCGCCGAGCGCAGGGTCGGAAACTTACCGCCCATCGCCTTGCCCAGATCGACGACGCCGCCATCGATGACCGCGCCCCAACTCGCCGAGCCGCCTTTCTCGAAACTCAAGAACTTCATGATTGCTTCCCTTCTGTCGTGCCGGCCCGAGCCGGTGATGTGGCGATGTCCGCCGCAAGGACGCCCACCGGCCGCCCCCTATGTTCGATGATCCGCTCCCCGGATGTCTCAGTGAGCGGGCTGTGCCCCGCCGGTCAGCACGTATTCGCGGCCGCAATAGGGACATTCGACCCGGCCGTCTTCCATATGCAGGAAGACGCGCGGATGCCCGAGCGCCCCGCCGCCGCCGTCGCACGAGACGGTGGTCTGGTTGGTCGGGATCGTCTCATCGGCCGCGGCTGCCGCGCCTGTGTCGTCCGCCATCGTCGTCGCCCTGCTATTATGCGCGCTGGCCCGTGCACACCATCGTGCGCGGCCAAGCGTCCGCGTTGACCGCCGGGAGCAGCGGATGATACCCAAAGCCTCCCGACGATCAACATTCGCGATGCGCCTGTCCGCCCGGCGGTCACCGCATAGCGCCGCATCTTGAGTTATGGACGACAACCGAAACACGGGTCAGCGATAGAACGATGCCCGAAGACCGCACCACCAACGATCGCGCCGACGGGCCGCCCCGGGACGGGCTTCCGGAAAATGCGATCTCCGTGCGCGCGCTGACCAAGGTTTATAAGGGCGGCCGCCACGCGCCGGCGAAGGAGGCGTTGAAGGCGGTCGACCTCGATATTCCGCGCGGCAGCCTGTTCGGGCTTCTCGGACCCAACGGCGCCGGCAAGTCGACCTTCATCAACATCCTGGCCGGGCTCGTCAACAAGACCTCGGGCAGCGCCGCGGTCTGGGGCCACGATATCGACCGCGAGACCCGCGCGGCGCGAAGCTCGATCGGTGTCGTGCC